>NZ_CP053291.1:1200000-1560894 GCF_014926385.1 Trueperella pecoris
ACCTGGCCTCGGACGCCGTCGACGTGGTCCGCTTCGAGGTAACCGGCGCCCCGGGCTTGGAAGCAGAGAACTACTACGAGCAGACCGCGGCGAACTTCGAACTCTTTGAGGCGGCGGGAACGATTCCCTCCTGGAACTGTTCGTTTGCCACGCTGGAGCGGGCCGCCACCCAGCTATCTGAGGGAGCCGTCCTCCTCGCCAACAGTTTCTTCCCCGGCTTTTTGAACTTCGAGCAGAACATTCCTGGCCATTCCCCCTCGGTTCGCCACGGCTTGCGCATGCGCGACTCCCTCGGGCTGAACCGGGCCAATATCCTTCTTGACGCGGAGCTGGCCCACGACGGTTTCATCTGGCTGGTCACCGATAACGTGCGAATGCTTCTCAATTTCGGGCCCTACCCGTACCACGTTCCTAACGATGGCCGCGTGCTGATCTCGTCCCTCATTGAGCTTCCCCAAGAGGGCGACCACCTGATCGTGCCACCCGGAGAGGCGGCCTGGATTCGCCGTTAGCGGGCCGGGATCCTGCGATCAGCCGCCTGAGATTCCCAGTTCGGCCTCGTGAATCTTCGCCTTCTGCTGCTCTGAGAGCTCGTGGGAGTCGAGCCAAAATTCGGGTAGGTGTGGCCTCTTTTCTCCCCCTGCCCGGCCGCGCGGGCCGCTGGCCGCCGCCGGATAGTCTTGGTCAAGGTCGAGCCGATCGAGTTTGGCTCGCAGATCATCGAGCGTGTCGACGAGGCCCAGATCGCGGCGAAGCTGGCCCCCCACCGAAAAGCCGCGCATGTACCAGCCCACGTGCTTGCGCATTTCGCGCATCGCACGGCCCTCGTCCCCAAAATGGTCCACGGCCAGGCGCGCGTGGCGCATAATGATCTCGCAGACCTCGCCCAGGTTGGGCCGCATCCGACGATCAGAGCCGTGCATGGCGGCCACCAAGTCGTAGAACAGCCACGGCCGCCCCTGGCATCCGCGCCCCACAACGACGCCGTCTGCACCGGTTTCCATCATGGCCAGCGCGTCTTCGGCTTCGAAGACGTCACCGTTGCCGAAAACAGGCAGAGAGCTCGTGGCGGCCAGATCCGCAATGTACTGCCATTGGGCCTTGCCCGAGTAGTGCTGGGCGGTTGTTCGGGCGTGGAGGGTGAGCCCTGCGATACCCGCGTCTTCGCAGATACGAGTCACGTCTCGGTAAGTCTCGTGGTCGTCGTCGATGCCGATGCGGAACTTCGCCGTCACCGGCACGCTCCCGCCGGAGGCCTGGGATGCAGCCTCGACGGCCGAGCAAACGATCATCTCAAACAGATCGTGTTTCCAAGGCAGCGCCGAGCCACCGCCCTTGCGGGTGACCTTAGGAACGGGACAGCCAAAATTCAGGTCAATGTGGTCGGCGTAGCCGTTTGCCACGAGGAGGCGGATGGACTCACCGACGCTCGCCGGGGCCACGCCGTAAATCTGAATCGACCGCACCGGGTCCCCCGGGTCGGGCTCGATCATGCGCATGGTCTCGGGCGATCGTTCCACCAGCGCACGCGAGGTAATCATTTCGCACACATACAGTCCAGTGGGCGCAAAGCTGCCGTGTCTCACGCCCTCGGAACCATCATGCTCGGGCTGTGCCTGCCCCGCGCCAGTTCCTGCAAGATCAGCGAGCGCGGCCTCGCCAAATTCTCGGCAGACCTGCCGGAAAGGCGGGTTGGTCACGCCTGCCATCGGCGCAAGCATGACAGGCGTTCCCAGGCCTAGCCCGCCAATCTTCACGGATGCCTGGCCGCTGGCCAGAGCGGTCGACCGTGGCGGAGCCGGCGGAAAACTCATACGTCCATCACCTTTCGTGCGGGTGCTACCGGCGCGAGCATAGCAGCGATCGCCGTCGTCATGGGAATGGCCAGCACCAGGCCTACGGAAGCAACGAGCGTGCGCACAATCTCCTCCGCAATCTGGCCAACCGTCAGCAGGTCCAGGAAGCCGCGGTCCACCAGCGCCGCGCTCATCAGCAACGGCAACGAGGTGCCGACATAGGCAAAAGCGAGAGTGTAGACGGTCGAGGCGATGTGATCGCGGCCAATAACCATCGCCTGGCGAAAGATTCGCCTCCGGCTGGCCTGCTCGTTGGCCGAATGCAACTCCCACACGGTCGAAACTTGCGTGATCGTCACGTCGTTGAGCGCCCCCAGACCAGCCAAGATGATTCCGCACAGCAAAATATCGCTCATCTGCAGGTATCCGAGCTGGCCGGCGAGCGAGACGGCGTCGTCAGAAAGGGTGCCCGTCAGGTTGTTTGCACGCACGGCAAACACGGCCAGGAGACCCGTCAGCACGAGGCCGCCCAGCGTGCCGAGCACCGCCGTCGTCGTTCGAATGGAGACCCCGTGGGCGAAATAGATGGACGAAAACATCATCGCCGAGGCCCCCACAGTCACGACGCCGATGGGCGAGGATCCGGCCATCAGCGCCGGAAGCATGAAGAGGGCGACCACCGCGAGCGAACTGCCCAAGCCGAGCAGGGCGGCAAAGCCCTTCCAACGCGCGACGAGAACCACGACGAGCACGTACAGCGCAGCAAGAGCGGCCAGCGGAACGTCACGAACAAAATCGACGAAGATATAGGGCGTGCCCGTGTCCAGCGCGCCGGGATTAAACATCGCCTTGATCGAGTCACCCACGTCGAGGCCATTGCCCACCACGTCGAAGGGCACATGAACCGGGACGTCGACCCCGTCCACCTTCATCATCACCTTGGTCTGGCCGAGCTCGTCCATCGCCCCGATCGACGTCACCTGGCCCACGGCCATCTGCACGCCCGTGTCAGCCACCTGGACCGACCCCACCGGCGTCGTTCCCCGTGGCCAGAAGATCGCCAGGCCCACAAGCGTGGCGAGCGCGAGCGGCACAACGATCGCCGCCAGGATCGCGATGACCCGGCGGCGATCGCTAGGACGAAGGTTCAGGCGGGCCGAATGCGAATGCACATGGCCCACCTTTGCCTCGTTCTCGTGCTCGCTCACGAAACTAGCAACCGATCAGCTTGCCCGCGAGGAAGCTCTTGACCTCATCGATCGGGATACGAACCTGCTCCATCGTGTCACGCTCACGGATCGTGACCGCCTTGTCCTCGAGCGAGTCAAAATCGACCGTGATGCAGTACGGCGTGCCGATCTCATCTTGGCGGCGGTAACGGCGACCGACCGCGCCGGCGTCGTCGTAATCGATGTTCCAGAACTGACGCAGTTCGGCCGCGAGATCCTTGGCCAGCGGGGTCAGCTCTTCCTTGCGTGAAAGCGGCAGGACCGCAGCCTTCACCGGCGCGAGACGCGGATCGAGCTTGAGCAGGACGCGCTTGTCCACTCCGCCCTTGGTGTTGGGAGCCTCGTCCTCGGCGTAGGCCTCGACGAGGAAGGCCATCAGCGATCGGGTCAACCCGGCCGACGGTTCGATGACATAGGGGGTGTAGCGCTCGCCGGTCTGCTGATCGAAGTACTCGAGCTTCTTCCCCGAGGCCGCCGAGTGGGAGCCCAGGTCGAAATCGGTTCGGTTCGCAATGCCCTCGAGCTCCCCAAATTCGTTGTTGAGGAAGCCGAATCGGTACTCGATGTCCACAGTCCGCTTCGAGTAGTGGCTGAGCTTTTCCTTCGGGTGCTCGTACAGGCGCAGGTTCTCCGGGGAGATACCCAGATCCGTGTAGAAAGCGAGACGATCGTCAATCCACTTCTGGTGCCATTCCTCGTCCTCGCCAGGCTTGACGAAGAACTCGATCTCCATCTGCTCGAACTCACGCGTGCGGAAGATGAAGTTACCCGGGGTGATCTCGTTACGGAAGGACTTGCCCGTCTGGCCGATGCCAAACGGCGGCTTCATGCGAGCCGAGGTCATGACGTTATTGAAGTTGACGAAGATTCCCTGCGCCGTCTCCGGACGAAGGTAGTGCAGGCCCGCCTCATCATCGACCGGACCGAGGTAGGTCTTGAGCATGCCGGAGAACTCGCGCGGCTCCGTCCACCGGCCGCGGTTACCACAGTTGGGGCAGACCACTTCGGCCATGGTCACGTCGGACTCGTCCACACCGTGCTTGGCGGCGTGAATCTCGATCAGCTCATCCTCGCGCAGGCGCTTGTGGCATTCGAGACACTCAACCAGCGGGTCCGAGAAGGTATCAACGTGGCCCGACGCCTGCCAGACCTGACGCGGAAGGATGATCGACGAGTCCAGCCCGACGACGTCGGCCCGGCCCTGCACATTACGCTTCCACCACTGACGCTTGATGTTCTCCTTCAGCTCCACACCGAGCGGTCCATAATCCCACGCGGAACGCGTGCCTCCATAAATCTCGCCCGAGAGGTAGACGAATCCGCGACGCTTGGCGAGGGAAATAACTTGTTCGAGACGCGAAGGTGCCGGCTTGGCCACTGTTTCGCTCCTTTCTTAGCCGCATCTGGATGATGCGGGTCATGTTGTGCGCAACTGGCTGTTGCGTAAGCACCGGAAACCCGGTGGCCAGACTGTGAATAAAGTCAGACTTCATTCTACGTGGGAAGCATCGGCAGGTTCCCGATCGGCCGTGTGTAAGCGATCACCGGAGATGGACTTTCATTCTCAGTTGTGTTGAAAATGGTTCCTATGAAGACTACTAAGATTGTGTCCGTACTTTTCGCCAGCGCCCTGGCCCTGTCCGCGTGTTCCACGAGTGCGCAGAAGGCAGCAGAGACCACATCTGCCGCCGCAGACCGCCTGAAGGTGACGACGTCGTTCTATCCGCTGACCTACCTCACTCAGGAGATCGGCGGCGATCACGTGACGATCACGGACCTCACGCCTCCCGGAGCGGATGCCCACGGCGTCGAGCTCTCCCCCAAAGAAGTAGCCAGCCTCGAATCCTCCGACCTGGTTTTCTACGTCGCTAAGCTTTCTCCGGCGATTGACGATGCAATCAAGGCCTCCGGTGTCTCGGCCATCAACATCGGTGAGCACGTCAACCTCCTGCCCTTCGCCGAGCTCGGTGGGGATCCGCATGATCACGATCACGACCACGCCGCCGAAGCCACCGGCGAGGCACACGATCACGATCATGACCACGAAGCCGAGGCAACCCGCGAGGCACACGACCACGACCACGACCACGCGGCCGAAGCCACCGGTGAGGCACACGACCACGACCACGACCACGCGGCCGAAGCCACCGGTGAGGCACACGACCACGATCACGACCACGCGGCCGAAGCCACCGGCGAGGCACACGACCACGACCACGCTGGCCACGACCACGGAACCCACGATCCGCACTTCTGGACCGATCCGTCGCGCATGATCCTCGCGGCCGACGAAGTCGCCGCCGAACTGTCCAAGCTCGACTCGGCACACAAGGACACCTACACCGCAAACGCAGAGAAGGTGAAGTCCGAACTCAAGGGCCTCGTGGACGAGCTCAAGGCTATCGACGCCAAGCAGTGCCGCACCGACGCGTTCCTCGTCTCGCACAAGGCGTTTTCCTACCTCGCCCTCGAATCTGGCCTCGATCAGATCGGCATCGCTGGATTCGATCCCGAGATTGAGCCATCGCCGGCCCGCATCCGCGAGATTCAGCAGCTAGTTTCCGAGCACAAGATCGACACCGTTTTTGGAACCTCGGACGGCGAGATGAAGACCGCCAAGGCGATCGGTGATGAGGCTGGCCTCAAGGTTGAGATTCTCGACCCCGCCGCCACCCAGCGCGACCCGAAGATGAACTATGTTGATGTTATGAAGCACAACATTGAGCTTCTTCGTTCATCTATGGGTTGTTAAGAAAAGGTTCCTTTGACACAAGCAGTCAGCGCGAGGGGCGTCCACGTCCAGCTGGGTTCGGCCCACATCCTCCTCGGCATCGATTTCGATCTTGAGGCTGGGCGCACCCTCGCCATCCTTGGTTCCAATGGCTCCGGCAAGTCCACGCTCGTTCGTGCGCTTGTCGGGGCCATCCCTACGTCGGCTGGCAGCATCGAGCTTTTTGGCGCACCGCTTAAGAAGCGCAGAAAGGTCGATTGGGATCGCATCGGGTATGCTCCCCAACGCACGACGGCGACCTCGGGCGTCCCTGCAACTGCTCTTGAAACCGTCATGGGAGGCCTCGTATATGGCCACTGCCTGCGTGGCCGGCGCAACGGCAAGGACCGCGCCATGGAAGCCCTAGCCACGGTCGGGCTGGCGGAACGAGCCAACGAATCCGTCCAGACCTTCTCGGGCGGACAGCAGCAACGCATTCTCGCCGCACGTGCGCTTGTTCGTGACCCCGACATGATTATCCTCGACGAGCCTTTTGCCGGGGTTGATACGCTCTCCCGGCGGGCGATTCTCGACGTTCTCCATGCTCAGCACGCGGCCGGTAAGACGATCATCCTTGTCCTGCACGAAGTGCACGAGTACCTCGACCTCGTCGACGAGGCGCTCATCCTCGATGGCGGGCGAGTTCTCGAACACACCAGCGCGATATCCGATCTGCGTGGCTCGGGGCATCACGCCCTTCCGGACCACGATCATCAACACAGCCACGGCGATTCGGCGCCGCATTACCGCACCCCGTACGTGGAGGGCCTCCTGTGATTCTTCTCGACATGCTCTCTTCCACGTTCATGCAGCGTGCACTCATCGTCGCCGTCCTCGTGGGGCTCGCTGCGCCCGTCGTCGGAACTTATCTCGTCCAGCGCCGCTTGACCCTCCTGGGCGACGGCATCGGACACGTGGCACTGACCGGCGTGGCGCTCGGCTGGCTGACCGCCAACGCCGCCGATGCCGCGGACAAAGATGCCTGGGCTGTCCCGGGCGCGATCGTCGCTTCCGTGCTCGGCGCACTTCTCATCGAGTGGATGCGCAATCGCGGGCACGCTTCAGGCGACGTTGCCCTCGCCATGCTCTTCTACGGCGGTATCGCTGGCGGCGTCTTGCTCATCGGTATCGCCGGCGGAACGACGTCGAACCTCAACGCCTACCTCTTCGGCTCGATATCCACCGTCACCCAGACTGACACCTACCTGACGATCGGCCTGACCGTCTTCATCCTGCTGGTCGGGCTCGGGCTACGCCCTGCTCTCTTCGCACTGTGTCACGACGAAGAATTCGCCCGTGCTTCAGGCCTGCCGACCGTCCTGCTCTCGGTGCTTATCTCTGTCACCGCCGCCCTGACCGTCGCTGTCGCGATGCGCATCGTCGGCGCCCTCCTCGTCTCGGCGCTGATGATTATCCCCGTCGCCATTGCGCAAACGCTCACCCGCTCGTTCACGACGACGATGCACGCGGCTATGGGCATTGGCGTATTCGTGGCTGTCACGGGCCTCGTTATCACCTACATCAACCCGTGGTCGCCGGGCGCGACGATCGTCGTCCTCGCCGTATTCATCTACGCCCTGGTGGCTCTGCTACGCCCGATCATCTTAACTCTCCTGCAGCGAGACGTTCACCGCCATCCGCATCCCCACCACGAGCCAGACGTCTCCGTGGACAATATTCGCCACGACGCCGAGTGCGCCACCCCCAACGTGCATTAGGATGGAGGTTCGGAGGTTTTCATGAGAATGACACGACAGCGCAGCGCGATCAGCGATCTCTTGCGAGACACTGACGAGTTTCTTTCTGCGCAAAAGATCCACGAGTTGTTGGTAGACCGCGGCGAAAAGGTTGGCCTCGCCACCGTCTACCGAAACCTTCAGGCCCTGACCGATCAGGGCGTGTTGGACGTGCTTCGTCAAGAAGGCACGGACGTCCAGCTGTTCCGTTACTGCGAAGACACGGGCCATCATCACCACCTACTGTGCCGAAACTGCGGCCACACGGTTGAACTCTCCACCCCCGAACTGGAGAAGCTCACACAGGCTGTCGCTAAAGAGCACGGGTTTACGAATGTGTCTCACGACATCGAAATCTACGGTCTTTGCGCCAAATGCTCCGCCGAGCTGGAAGGCTAATCACTTCCTTTTTCTGCTGAGTGTCGCGTAGTGTAGTCCATGTGCCACTCATCGACGACATCAAGAGTTTCATCGCCACGGGGCCGGTAGTCTTCGTCTACCTGTTCCTCCTCGTCAGCGTCTTTTTGCGCGCCCAAGGAACGTACTGGCTGGGCCGATACATGTGGCACATTGTCAGCACACGTGGGCGCCCGGCGGGAGGTTGGCGGCTCAAGCTCTATCACGCCATCCACGCCGATTCGACCGCCCGCGTCATCGGAGTCCTCCAGCGCCGTGGCTGGCCAATCATCCCGCTGTCCTTCCTCACGGTCGGCTTGCAAACCGTCGTGCAGTTCGCCGCTGGCATCCTCAGCATCTCGTGGCCGCGTTACACGCTCGCCCTGGTGCCAGGAACGCTCGCGTGGGCATTCATCTACACGACGGTTGGATGGGCCGTCTGGGAAGCGACGCTGGAAGCCGTGGCTGGTTCGCCGTGGGCGCTGATTGCGCTCGCTTCTTTTGCCGGGCTCGTCTTCTGGTGGCGCCACACCCGCGCTCGGAAGGCCGTGGCCACCCCGTAATCGAGATTGCGATCAGACCCGCCCATGAGCCACGATAGACACATGGAAGATCTGCCCGTACGCCTGCCCATTAAGCTCAGCCAGTTTCTCAAGCTCGCCAACCTCGTCGAAACCGGCGGGCACGCTCACGAGCTCATCGACGCCGGCGAGGTTTATGTCAACGGCGCCCGCGAAACTCGGCGCTCTCACAAGCTCGAAGCGGGCGACGTCGTCGAGGCGGGCGGCTACACCGTACGGGTGCAACAGGCCTAACTCATCACGCAGTCGCGCCCAAGAAGCACCTTCAGGTCCGTGTAGAGGGACGGCTCCGGCGAGACCGAGTACTGCGGCGAAAGCTGCACGATCGTCGTCTTGGCCTGCTGACGCACGTGAAGGCGAACCGGAGATTCACCCGGATAGCGCGCAAGAATTTCGGCGAGGTGATCGAGCTTTTCGTTTGAGCACGCGCGCTCGTCGATGGCCAGATCGATCGGGAAATCGACATCAATCTCCCCCATCGGCGGCAACGTCATGTTCTTGGCAAAGAGCTTGACGGCGCTCTCATCCTCGACTCGGACGGTTGCCTCCAAGATGACCACCGTGTCCGGGATGAGCATCGAAGAAACCTGTTGATAGGTGTTGGGGAAGAAGTTGACGTCGATCGGACCGGTACGATCCTCAATCGTGGCGATCGCCCAAGCCTTGCCCGATTTCTTCGTGATCTTCGTCTGCACTGAGGTGATGAGCCCCGCGATCGTGACCGCCATCCCGTCACGGACGTTGCCCTCGTCAAGGAGGTCAACGACCGTCATGTCCGCAGCGCGGTTGAGGAAATTCTCCATGCCGCTCAGTGGATGATCGGACACGTATAGGCCGAGCATTTCGCGTTCGAAGTTGAGTTTCTCCCGCTTGTCCCATTCGGGGATGTCCGGGATGACGACGTCGAAACCGTTCCCGGCCGTCGCAGCGCCGAGATCTCCAAATAAATCAAACTGACCGGCCGCCTCGTTGCGCTTGATCGGCGTCACCGCATCGACTGCCTCATCAACGATCGCCACCAGGGCGCGGCGGCATTCGCCGAGGGAATCGAATCCTCCCGCCTTGATGAGACATTCGATCGAGCGCTTGTTGCACGCCGACAGCGGGATCTTATCGAGGAAGTCCTGGAAGGACGTGAACGGCCCCTTCTCTTGGCGCGCCTGAATGATGCCCTCGACCACGTTTGCGCCCACATTGCGCACGGCCCGCAGCCCCACGCGGATCTCATCGCCCACGGCCGTGTAGTCAGCCAAGGAGCTATTGACGTCGGGGACGAGGACGTTGATTCTCATGCGCCGGCACTCGGAAAGGTAGGTGGAAACCTTCGTCTTATCCGACATCTTGGAGGTCAGTAGCGCCGCCATGAATTCAGCCGGGAAGTGCGCCTTCAGGTAGGCCGTCTGGTACGAGACCAGCGCGTAAGCCTCAGAGTGGGACTTATTAAACGCGTACGAGGAGAAGGGCAAGAGGATGTTCCACAGGGTCTCAATCGACTCCTGTGAAAATCCATTGTCCAGCATTCCCTGAGAGAAGCTCGCGAACTGCTGCTGGAGCACATCCGCCTTCTTCTTACCCATCGCCTTACGCAGAAGATCTGCCTGGCCCAGAGTGAAGCCGGCAAGCTTCTGGGCGATACGCATGACCTGCTCTTGGAAGACGATGAGGCCGTGCGTCGAACCGAGGATATCCTCCAACGCCTCTTCGAGCTCGGGATGGATCGGCGTCTTTTCCTGGAGACCGTTCTTTCGCAGCGCATAATTCGTGTGAGAATTCGCGCCCATCGGACCTGGGCGATACAGGGCGGACACCGCGGAGATGTCCGCGAAGGTATCCATCTTCATTTGCTTGAGCAATGTGCGCATACCGGCGCCATCAAGCTGGAAGATGCCCAGGGTATCTCCGCGCGCGAGAAGCTCGTAGGTGGTCGGATCGTCAAGCGGGACGTTGTCGATATCCGGTGCAGCCTTGTCATTGAGCGTGATGTTCTTCAGGGTAGCCTCAATGACCGTGAGATTCGACAGGCCAAGGAAGTCCATCTTGATCAGCCCAAGTTCCTCGCATTCGGGATATTCGAACTGAGTGAGGATCGCCCCGTCCTGCTGGCGCATCATCACCGGGATCACGTCCGTCAGCGGCTTGGAGGACATAATCACCGCACAGGCGTGCATGCCCGTTTGGCGAGTCATGCCTTCCAAGCCACAGGCGAGGTCGTAAACCTTCTTGCAATCGGGATCGTTGCTGATAAGCTCGCGGATCTCCCCCGCTTCCGCATAGCGCGGGTGGGAGGGGTTGAAGAGCTGATTGACGGGGATGTCCTTGCCCATCACCGAGGGCGGCATCGCCTTCGTCAATCGGTCACCCATCTCATAGGGGTATCCCAACACGCGCGAGGAATCCTTCAGCGCCTGCTTGGCCTTAATCGTGCCAAACGTAACAACCTGGGAGACCTTGTCCTTACCATACTTGTTCTCCACATACTCGATGACCTCGTCACGGCGGCTATCGTCAAAGTCGATGTCAAGATCGGGCATGGAAATACGTTCGGGGTTCAAGAACCTCTCGAAGAGCAACTCGTGCTTGATGGGATCGAGCTGTGTGATTTCCAGGGCGTAGGCCACCATCGATCCCGCGCCCGAACCGCGCCCCGGCCCCACCCGGATGCCGTGCCGGCGTGCCCAGCGAATGTAGTCAGAGACGACGAGGAAATATCCCGGGAAGTCCATCTGAAGGATAATCCCCACCTCGTAGTCGGCGCGCGCACGCACGTCGTCTGGAATCACATCGCCGTATCGGCGGTGCAGGCCCGCATCGACCTCCCTCACGAACCACGATTTCTCATCCTCCCCCTCCGGCACGGGGAACTTGGGCATGTAGTTGATGCCGTCCGCGGTGGTTTCGAAGCGCACGTTGCATCGCTCGACGATTTCCAGCGTATTCTCGCATGCCCCCTCGAGGTGGCCGAAGGTGTTCCACATGTCCTCCGCCGTGCGAATGTAGTATCCCGTGCCCTCAAAGCGGAAACGATCCGGATCCATGAGCGTGCTTCCGGAGTTCAATGCGAGCATCGCATCCTGAACAGTGGACTGATCCTGCGTGACGTAGTGCGAATCGTTGGTTGCCAGCAACGGCGCCCCGATCTTCTTCGCGATCGCAAGCATCTCATCCTTGACCCGGCGCTCGATATCCAGCCCGTGGTCCATCACTTCGAAGTAAAAGTTCTCCTTACCGAAGATTTCCTGAAACTCGGCCGCCGCCTTGAGTGCCTCGTCATACTGACCCAGGCGCAGACGCGTCTGAATCTCTCCCGATGGGCATCCCGCCGTACCGATCAGACCATGGTGGTACTGATCAAGAAGTTCGCGATCGATGCGAGCAGCCTTGCCCATCGTGCCTTCAATCGAGGCCAGCGACTGCATTTTGAACAGGTTGTGCATGCCCTCGTTCGTCTCGGCCAAGAGCGTCATGTGCGTGTAAGCGCCGCGAGCAGACACGTCATCTCTGCGCTGGGCCTCGGTACCCCAGAAAACGCGCGACTTGTCATGACGCGAAGTTCCCGGCGTCATGTACGCCTCAAGGCCAATGATCGGCTTGATGCCGGCCTTGTTCGCCGCCTTATACAGTTCATAGGCGCCGTGGAGATTGCCGTGATCCGTGATCGCCACCGCGGGCTGGCCCAAGGCAGCAACTTCACTCACCAGCCGGTCAATTTTCGCTGCCCCATCGAGCAACGAGTAGTCGGTGTGAACGTGAAGGTGCGCGAAGTTCTTAGCCATGCCACTAGTGTATTGATCCGCTCCGACACTTTTTGGTCCACACGGTGTGATGTGCTCGTGAGGCGAAAGCCCGGCGCAAAATACCGCTACTCGGCGCGTCGCAATTCGAGGTGCATGTCCTGGTGCCAGATCCCCTCGTCGAGATAGCGCTCGCCCGTCGTAATCTCGTACCCTAGGCTGCGGTAGAAGCCGAAAGCCGCCTCTTGCGCGGACAGCTCGAGACGCACAACGCCGGAGACTGCATAGTCCATCGCCATGTCGTGAATCGTCAACATGACCCGGCGCCCGACGCCGCTGCCGCGCGCCCACGCGTGAACCGCCACCCGCCCCACATGCACGTGGCCGGGGCCGTCAACAAGGAGGCGCGCCGTTCCGGCGTCGTTACCATCGACCTGGGCAAGAACATGCCTAGTTGAATCGGCGAAGTCCAGGGCGTCGATCTCGTTCTCCGCCGCCACCTTTTGCTCCTCAACGAAGACTTTGAGGCGAATCGCAAAGCAGCGTTCGAGCTCCTCGGGCGAGCGAACTTCCCACGCTTGCATCTAGAACATTCCCTCGCGAGCGATGTCCAACGCGTGTTGAAGATCCTCAGGATAACGCGAGGCGAACTCGACGTACTGCCTCGTCCGCGGATGTGCGAAGCCGAGCCGGACGGCGTGCAGCCACTGGCGCTCCAGGCCAAGCCTGTCGGCTTGCAAGGGGTCGGCACCATACATGACGTCGCCGACGCACGGATGCTTGATCGCCGACATGTGCACCCTGATCTGGTGGGTCCGCCCTGTTTCTAAGTGAACCTCGACGAGCGAGGCACCAGCCATGGACTCGACCACGTCATAATGAGTGATCGCATGCTTGCCGTCCGCGCGAACCCCCATCTTCCACTGGTGGCGCATGTCGCGCCCAATCGGAGCGTCCACGGTTCCCGACATCGGGTCCGGATGGCCCTGAACCAAGGCGTGATAGATCTTATTCACCGTGCGGTCGCGAAACGCCTGCTTGAGCACCGAGTAGGCGATCTCTGACTTGGCGACCACCATCGCCCCCGACGTTCCCACGTCCAGCCGATGCACGATCCCCTGGCGTTCCTGCGGCCCCGACGTCGTCAACGTCACGCCCGCCGCAAGCAGGGCGCCAAGCACATTGGGGCCCTCGAAGTTCTGCGAGGCGTGCGCCGCGACGCCCAATGGCTTATCGACGACGATGATGTCCGCGTCCTCGTACAAAATGCCCATGCCCTCCACGGGCGTCTCCACGACCGCGGGCTCCTCGACGGGCAGGCTCACCTCGAACACACTACCCGCGTTGACCTTCGTCGAGTTCTTCGGCACGACGCCGTCAAGGCGCACGTCGCCACCATCAATCAGCTCGGCGCACTTGGCACGCGACAGGCCCGTCATCGCAGCAAGGGTCGCATCCACGCGCCCTCCCTCGAAACCGTCAGGAATGAGGTACGTGTTCACTGAGCACCCGCCTCAACCGCCTCGTCGCGGGAGAAAAATTCGTACGCAACGAGAGCGATGACGGCCACAACCAGCGCGATATCGGCAACGTTGCCGATAAACCAGCCGTTGTAGTTAATCATGTCCACCACGTGGCCACGTGGGAAGCCAGGTTCCCGGAAAAGACGATCGATCAGGTTGCCGATCGCGCCGCCCCAAATGAAGCCAAGCATGATCGCAGGCACGCGCGCAGAACGGGCGATGAGGAACGGGAGCCCCACCGAGACGATCGCGGCGATCAGCGTGATCACCCACGTGCTGGAGTTGCCCAGGGAAAACGCCGCACCGGAATTGAAGGTCAGGTGCAGGGAAAGGAAATCGCCGATTATGTTGACCGTGCGGCCATCTCCGAGCGCGCTGAGCGCCCACGCCTTGGTCAGCTGATCAGCCACAATGGTCACAAGGCCCAAAAGAAGTGGAAGAAGAAGTCGTTTCATAACAAAAAGAAGGGAGGAGGACACGTGCGTGTCCTCCTCCTCAATCACGCAAAATTACTGGTTGTTCTGCGACTCGACGTTCTGAAGCAGCGACTCGAGGTAGCTGCGCAGGCGCGTGCGGTAGTCGCGCTCGAACTCGCGTAGCTCGGAGATCTTGCGCTCGAGCAGCGAACGCTCCTCCTCCAGCTTAGTCAGGGTACGGTTGTGGATGTCCTCAGCCTCGGTGATGATGCGCGTACGCTCAGCGTTGGCTTCAGTGATGATGCGCTCTTCTTCGGCCTTGCCGTTGGCAACGTGCTCATCGTGGAGGCGCTGGGCCAGTGCAAGCATCGAGGTTGCGTTGGAGGCCGTATCACCGGCAGCGTGCTCGACCGGAGCGAACTGCACCGTCGACGTCGCAACGGTGGGCGCGACCTGATCGGCCTGCGGCTGGGCGAGGCCGAGCTGGTTCTCAAGCTCGGTGACACGAGCCTGGGCCGTCTGAAGCTGAGCCTGAAGCTCCGCCTTCTCCTTCGTCAGAGCCGCGATGGTTTCCGCAACCTCATCGAGGAAGAAATCGACCTGATCCTTATCAAATCCATCCTCGGCGCGCTTAGGCTCGTTGAAGCGCATATTGACGACATCGTGCTCGGTTAGCTGAGCCATGTTCTTCACCTCATAAATAAAAAGGACTGTTGTGGACGGTACACCCGCAGGTATAGCCATCCTCCCCGGCTAGACTACTAGAGGACGCCTTTGCGCACATAGTGAATAGCAAAGATGCCCTTCGGATTTCTCGTTTAACTTATCACAGCGAGGCCACGTCGTCGCCATCAGGACACGGGCGCTGTCAGGTTTAGCTCCAGCATTGTGATGCCCGGCTTGCGGAGGGGCAACCGCAAGCCAGGCATCGATTTTGCACACTACCTAGAGAAAATAGGCGAAACGTTGAATGATCTGGACGGCGATAAAAAGAACTATAAAGCCAAGGTCAAGACTTATTCCCCCAAGATTCAGTGGCGGGATAAACTTGGCCAGCAGCTTCAACGGCGGATTCGTCACCGCGTAGACGAGGTTTGCCACAACGAGCAAGACGCCCGTCGGATACCAATCACGCGAGAGAATCTGCACAAAGTCGAGGATGACTCGCCCGATCAGGATCAAAATGTAAATCTGGCAAACCCAGAAGAGCAGTTGTCCGAGAATAGTCATTATGCGAAGGTGTGCGGAGCTTCCGAACCGTGGGAATCAATCTTGACCGACTTCGGCGTCAGCAAGAAGACGTCGTCAGAGATTCGGTTGAAGTCTCCCTCAAGACCGAAGCACAGGCCGACTGCGAAGTCGACGATGCGGGTGCGTTCGGCGTCGTCAGCCTGGGAAAGGTTAAGCACCACGGGAAGCCCGTTGCGGAACTCGACCGCGAAGTCGCGAACCTCCTTGTAGTTCGCAACCCACACCGTGACGATACGAGCCACTTCAGGAGCCTGAGAAACGGGGCGAATCGAGCTCACGGGCGCCTCGGATTCCGGATATTCCTCGCCAGTTTCGTCATATTCGCCATAGTCGACGACGTCCTCGTCGTAGTAGTCGTCCTCATATGGCATAGCCTTGGCCGTGATTCGGTCAAAAATTCCCATCGTGCGCCCCTTTCGAATCGGCTGACTCCAAACTATTAGAGAATCGGGCCGATACGGCGATGAGGGGCGGTGTGTCGCTAGGAGATCTGCAAAATGCCGGCGAATCTGCCCGTCTGGCTTCCTGCATGGCTCGCGCGCCGATGGGAGAAGCAACTGGCGGTCTCGTACGTGCATGCCTGGGAGCGCACGATATCAACGACGCCGTCGGCCCTCAGTTGCGCTTCGAGGCCAGCGGGAATGTCGAGCCCGGACGTACCGGCCGACGTGAGCGTCTCGACGCCGGGCCAGCGGCTGGCGATGTCCGAGGCCATGGCCGGCGGAACCTCATAGCAACGCCCGCAGATTGACGGCCCGAGGATCGCCCTCACCTCGCTTCCCAGCTCGTCAAGCACGCGGGAGGCGATGGCAAGGTCGAGTCCGGCACGGCCGACGTGGACCACCGCACCCGCCGAGCCGTCGAGGGCGACAAGGATCAGCGGGACGCAATCGGCCACCATGACGGCCGCTGCCTGCCCCTTGCCGACGACGATGGCGTCTGCCGCGCCCACGGACAGGAAACCGTTGGCGTCGCGTTCGGCGCGGTCCGCGGGAACGACCGTGGCGCCGTGGACCTGATCCATCCAGACGATCTCCTGGCCGACCTCCTCCTCGAGCAGGTGCCTATTGGTGCGGACGGTACCCGGATCGTCGCCCACATGAAACCCGAGGTTCAACGAGGCATATCCCCCATCTGATCGGCCACCACGGCGCGAGGTGAACCCAGCACGCGCTCCCCTAGGAAGCGACGCGGGAGAACACCAATCGACGATGGACCCCAGATCAGCAATGCTCATAGTGCCTATTGTGCCAAAATTCCCCGGTGCGTAGCACGCACCGGGGAAAAGGTTGGAGGAAAGCTCTACTCGTCGCCGAAGAGGAACGGCGGGATATCGAGATCCGGGCGGTGGCTCTTCGACTCTTCGACCTTGGGCACCTCGAGCGAGGGCGCCTGGCCGCCGCTGACGACCGGGCGAGTCTCAACCGGCTGCTCCTGCTGGTAAACCTGGCCGGGAACGTGCTCCGCTGCCGGCGCCGAAACGACCGGAGGCACCGCAGCCGCGGGCGCGCTCTGAGCGGGGCGCTGCGGGGTGTCAAGCAGGACGTCGTCGGCCTCGTCGAAGCCCGCGGCGATGACCGTGACGCGCACGTCATCGCCCAACGACTCGTCCACAATGATGCCGATGATGATATTGGCGTTCGGATCCACGGCTTCCTTGACCATCTGGGCGGCTTCGGCCTGCTCACGAAGGCCAAGATCCGTGGAGGAAGTGAAGGCAAGCAGGACGCCGTGGGCGCCGTCGATCCGGGCCTCGAGGAGCGGGGACGAGATGGCGTTTTCGGTGGCGCGCAGGGCGCGATCCGGGCCGTTCGCCGAACCGATACCCATGATCGCGGTTCCGGCGTCCTTCATGATGGTCTTGACGTCGGCAAAGTCGACGTTGACCACGCCTGGCATGGTGATGAGATCGGAAATGCCCTTCACTCCGTTTTGGAGGACCTCGTCGGCAAGGCGGTATGCCTCGATGATGGACAGATCCTCGTCGGTGACCTCGAGGAGGCGATCGTTAGGGATGACGATAAGCGTATCAACGGCGTCGCGAAGCGCCTTGATGCCGTCATTGGCGTTGCGTGAACGCTGAAGGCCCTCGAAGGAGAACGGGCGGGTCACGACGCCGACGGTGAGCGCGCCCTGTTCGCGGGCGGCCTTGGCGATCACAGGAGCAGCGCCGGTGCCGGTGCCGCCGCCCTCGCCGGCCGTCACGAAGACCATATCGGCGCCCTCAAGGGTCTGCTCAACGACGTCAAGGTTCTCCTCGGCAGCACGGCGGCCCACCGTGGGATCGGCTCCGGCCCCGAGACCATTCGAGACATCGCGGCCGATGTCAATCTTCGTCTCAGCTTCGGACTTAGCCAGAGACTGGCTGTCCGTGTTGACCGCGATGAATTCAACTCCCGCCAGGCCGTCTTGGATCATGCGATCGACGGCGTTCACGCCACCGCCGCCAACACCAACAACCTTGATGCTTGCGGAATTATTCAGAGCGTACATAAGTCTTTCCTTCCGAACTTCAAGTCGAACTTGAAGTTTTCTGTCTCCAACCTCGCGCAAAAGTTAGAGATCTGGACAGACAATTGCAATCATCTGGACGGTGTGTTGCGAGATTGGTTCACTTCACATCCGTGGCCGAGGCCTTTACCTGCTCACGGGCGCGTCAGGAACGGACACGTCGTAGAACGACGCCGGTTGGGTCAGCAACACCTCGAGAACCGCGGCCTTGAAACTCGCCTTCTCAAGGCCGCCCCAATACACCGTCCGATTTTCGTTGAGTGTCAGGGTCACCAGCGAGCCGTTGGCGATCGAAATCTGCGATATCTGGCCGAGCACGGACGGGCTGAGCGAGCCGAGCACGGTCAGCGCATCGTTGACCGCGCGGGTCGAATCAATCTCGTCGCCGATCTGGCCGATGCGCGGCAGTGCATTGGCCAGCTCGAGGGGAACATCAACCTTGACTCCATCGGCCGTCACCGCCGTGCACGGCGTCGATCCGAGGCAGGCGACGGGAACCGCCTCGGTGATGGCGACTTTCAGGCCATGCCGATATTGCTTGGTCACCTTCACCGAAGCAACTTCGGGGATGGAATCGGTGATGTTCCGTTCGATCGCGTCCGTGTCCAGGCTCAGCAGGTTCTTCCCGTCGTTTCCAGCCACGAGCGCTTCGAGCTCGGCGCGGTTGACGATAGAGGGCGCCGCATAGCCCTCAATCTGGGCCGGATCGTAGTGGTAGCGCAGGAGCGGGGAGCCAAAAAGAATCCAGGCAGTCACCACAAGGGCGCCGATCCCCGCTCCGGCGATACCCGCTTTTTTGATGCGCAAGCGCCGGGTTTCGAGGCGCCGCTCTTCGCGCCGGGCATCCAGGCTATCGGCCCGGCCGATGACGATCTCTTGAACCTGCCAGCGATCGCGCACGTGATCAACACGATTCCGAATCCCCCGGCCCAGGCTCGATAGCCCCGGCCCAATCCTTGCCACGGTATTGCGCAGCCCGGATTGGCGCGGCTCATCGCCCGCAGGAGCCGGCAACGCGCGGGTATCCGGCTCGCGCGCCTCGGAAGGGGCGCCCGCGCTGGCACTCGGAGCGGGGGGCTCATCCGTCTCCGCCTCAAAGAACTCCTCGGCCACGTAAGGCGCCGTGGGAATGTAATCCTGGTGCGTGCGCGGGCGTTGCGTCAGCTCGCCGCCACCCTCACGCTCGGCCGGAGAGTTGGGCGTGATTCTCCGCGGCTTCTTCGGTTGGCGGGGAGCCCTCATAGCGCCTGCACCACGACACCGGCCAGCTCCGTCACGTCGCCCGCGCCCATGGTGAGCACGATGTCTCCCGGCTCGGACAGCTGGGCAATGCGGCGCGCGGCCTCGAGGCGGTCCGCCACGTATTCGGAGCCGGGCAGGAGGTCGGTGATAACGTTTGCTTCGCTGCCGTCATCGGGCACCTCGCGCGCAGCGTAGACCGAGGTCACGACCACGGAATCGGCAAGGGACAGCGCCTGGGCAAACTCCTTGGCGAAAATCTGGGTGCGCGAATAAAGGTGTGGCTGAAAGAGCACACGCACCGCTCCTTCTGTTTCGTTGCGCGCCGTCTCGAGCGTGGCGCGAACCTCGGTCGGGTGGTGCGCGTAGTCGTCAATGACGCGGCGGCCGTGGGCGTGGCCGCGTAGCTCGAAGCGCCGGCCCGTGCCGACGAACTTTGCCAACGCCCCTGCCATCTGCGCAGGGTCCTCCCCCAACTCGATGCCAACGAGCAGCGCACCCGTGGCGTTGAGAATGTTGTGTCGGCCGGGCACGGCCAGCTCGAGCTCAATCGGCTTGCCGTTGAAGACGACTCGAGCGCCGGTTGGAGTGTCCTCGATGGCGGCGTGGTTTTCGAGGCCCTCGCCATGCCCGTAGGTCCAGGCACGGATGCCCTCCTCGCGCGCGCGACGCGCCAGTGCAAGGGCGCCGGGGCTATCCGCGCAACAGATCAGGAGGCCCCCGAACTCGATCCGGGCAGCGAACTTGGCAAAGGCCTCATGGAACGCCTCCACGGACCCGTAATGGTCAAGATGATCGGGCTCGACGTTTGTTACGAGCGCCACGCGCGGAGCGTAGTTGAGGAAAGAACCGTCTGACTCGTCGGCCTCCGCGATAAACATCGTCCCGCTTCCAAGGTGGGCGCCCGAGGCTCCTCCTGCGAGGCTGCCGCCGATGGCGCGGGAGGGGTCGCGTCCCAGCTGGTCGAAGGCCACGGCGAGCATGCCCGACGTCGTCGTCTTCCCGTGAGCGCCCGCCACAGCGATGAAGTCCTTATCGGCCGCGGCGATGGCGAGCGCCTGGCTGCGGTGGATGATGTCTTGTCCGCGCTCCTTTGCCACCAGCCATTCGGGATTGGTTTCCTTAATCGCCGTGGAGACAACGACGGTCGCCGCCGGGTTCACCTGGTGTGCGTCATGGCCGACATAGACAGTCGCCCCGGCCGCGGCCAAACGACGCAGATTGGCCGAGTCGTTGCGGTCCGAGCCGACGACGACGTGGCCACGCTCGAGCAGAAGCTGGCCGACGACGGACATGCCGGCACCACCGGCCCCGATGAGGTGATAGATCATCGCACTGCCTCCGCAAGGTGCATCGCAATGCCAGCCAAACGGCTAGCGGCATTCAGTGGGGAGATACCTTGAGAACGCTCGGACATGACATCGAGGCTCGCCCCGTCGAACAGCGGGATGATCTGCGAGCGCACCTTGTCGGCAGTCAGATTCTTGTTGTCGATCAGGGTGGCGCCGCCGGCGTTGACGACGTCGCGCGCGTTGAGGGCCTGTTCCCCGTTACCCACCGGGAGCGGGACGAACACGGCCGGGATGCCGAGGGCCGACAGTTCAGCCACCATGCCCGCACCCGAACGGGACACGGCAAGATCGCAGAGCGCATAGGCGCTTTCCATATCCGTCAGGTAGTCGAGAACGACGTATCCGGCGTCGGGAGCCGCCTGGCGAACGGCCTCCTCTTTGCCCTTGCCCGTTACGTGGATGACCTGGATGCCGGCAGCGCGAAGGTCCGCTGCGGCCTCAGCGAAGACCTCATTCAGGTGCTGGGCGCCCGAGGAGCCGCCGGTAACAAGCATGACCGGCTGGGCGGGATCCAACCCAAAACGTGCAGCCGCGTCCCTGCGTAACGCCCTGCGTCCACCCGGACGCGAGGCAAGCTTCTCGATGGCCCTCTTCAGCGGCAGACCGACGCTAACGGTGATCCCCTTCGAAGCGCGCAATGGCGTGGAGGGGAAGGTCAAGGCGACGGTGGTGGCGAATCGCGCGCCCAGCTTGTTGGCCATGCCCGGGCGAGCGTTGCCCTCGTGCACGATGACTGGGATCTTGCGCTTGCGCGCCGCAAGGTAGACCGGGGTGGAGACGTATCCGCCAAAGCCAATCACAACGTCGGCCTTGTGGCGATCGAGGATCGAGCCGGCCGCCATCGTTGCGCTGCGGATCCTCCACGGCAGTTTGGGAATATCGAGCGACATCGAACGTGGCAGCGGAACGCGCGGAATGGTCTCCAGTGGGACGCCCGCGGCCGGGACGAGCGTAGTCTCTAAGCCGGCATCGGTTCCAACCGCCAGTACCTGCGTGCCGGGATATTCCTCAACAATGGCATTTGCCGTGGCCAGGAGGGGGTTAATATGACCGGCCGTTCCTCCACCCGCAAGTACGATTGTTGCCATTATCGATTACTCCTCACTAGCGTTCGTGCTCCATGGGCAAGCCTACCGCGTACTCGCCAGCTTTCCCTGACGCCCGGCACGGCGAGCGCCGCACTTGCCACACAGCCAATCATGGCCAACGTGGCCAACATGGACGAGCCTCCCATGGAAATGAACGGCAATGGCACGCCGAAGACGGGCAGGAGCCCCGAGACGACGAACATGTTGGCAAAGGCTTGCCCGCACAGCCACAACCCGGCGCCCGCGGCCATCAGCTGGGCGTAACGATCGGGATGCTTGCGGATGATGGTCACCAGCGCCCACCCCATCGCCAAGAAGATCGCAATGACGGTCAGCACGCCAAACAGCCCCAGCTCTTCTCCGATGACGGCGAAGATGAAGTCCGTATGGGCCTCGGATAGATCACGCCACTTCTCCTTGCCCGCACCGATACCGGATCCCGTGATACCGCCCGTTCCGAAGGCGAACTGGGCGAACTCCGACTGGGTAGGCGCGATCGTGTCAGGCAGTGAGAACAGGTCGTTGAAGAATTCTCCGACTCGGCGAAGGCGCGAAGGCTTTGCCGCGATCAGCATGCCGGCGGCCAGCGCGCCCAAGCCCATCGGGATCGCCAGATGCTTGAGCTTCATTCCGGCCAGGTAGAACATTCCCACGGCGATGGCCACGAAGATGATGGCCGTGCCCATGTCGCCGCCCGCAGCGACCGACCCGACAGCGGCAATGAAGCCCAGCGCCGGGAGGACCAGCGTCTTGGGCTCCTCGACCTCCCACAGCGGCAGGCGCCCCAACATGTGGGCAAGCCACAGCACGAGCGCGATCTTCAAAAACTCCGAGGGCTGGACCGAGAACGAACCGATCGACAACCAGTTGTTGTTTCCGCCTACGCCCTCGCCGCCTTGGACGAGCACCGCGCCCTGCAGCATGAGGCCGATGGCCAAGAAGACGTGAACAAAACGGCGGGTCGTTTGAAACGGGAGTAGTGCCATCAGCACCAGGCCCACGACGCCAACCAGCGTGGTGAACGCCTGGCGTGTTGCAACTTTGAACAGCTGAAGGTCCGGGTTGGCGTCCACCGCGCGAATGGAGGACGGGGCGGTCGCCGAGAACACCATCACGACACCCAAAATGGTCAGGATAGCCGTGCTAACGAGGAGCACTACGAGTGCGCGCTGCACGTCGTCGCGCCGCTGACGGGCCTTGTCTGTCAGGGCCGGGGCCTCAAGAATCGGCATGGCCACCGCCCAGCTCGTTCGCGGCCGCGGCGAACTTGTCGCCACGGTCCGCGTAGGAGACGAACTGATCCATCGACGCACACGCCGGCGCCAAAATGACCGTGTCGCCACTGCGGGCAAAGGCGGACGCCGCGGCGACGGCGTCGTTCATCGGTGCCTGAGCGTCGGTATCCACGTAATGTACGGGCACGCCAACCCCGTCGAGCGCCTCGCGCCACGGCTCCTGGTCGGCGCCAATGACGACGACGGCACGCAGGTGATCCTTGACCTTGGCGACGAGGTCGACGAAGCGCGCGCCCTTGGCGAGCCCGCCGACGATCCACACGGCGCCGTCAATGGCGCGAACCGACGCCTCGGCGGCGTGAGCGTTGGTGGCCTTGGAGTCGTCGATATAGCGCACACCGTCCACAACAGCCACCGTCTCGATACGGTGGTGTCCACCGCTGAAGCTGCGAAGCCCCTCGCGAACCGCCGCCGGATCGACGCCGATTGCCCGGGCCAGGCCCGCCGCGGCGAGCGCGTCCTTGGCGATGTGAACCGGCAGGTTGCCCTCCGGCGCGAGATGCTCAATGTCGGCCAGATCGAAGAGGACCTCGGCATGGACGTGGCGGTTGGCGGTGAAGGCGCGGTCAGCCACGGCGTCGTGGACGAAGCCGATCTGTCCGACGCTAGGCACCCCCATGGACAGGCCGATGGCGCGGGCGCCGTCGACGACGTCGGCGTCATCAACCATCGATTGAACGTTCGCGTCCCCCACGGGGTACAGGCACGCCACGTGAGCGTGATGATAAATCCGGGCCTTTGCCTTCCGGTACTCCTCGCGCGAACCGTGCCACTCGAGGTGGTCGTCGGCGAAGTTGAGGCAGATCGAGGCGGTGGGCTCCATCGAATACGTCGCCGCCAGCTGGAAGGAGGAAAGCTCGAGCGCGAACGCGGCCGGCGCGTCATCCGAAAGATCCGACACGGCGGTGACCGCGGGTGTGCCCACGTTGCCGATGGCACGGCCGCGCAGGCCCGCCGCCTTCAAGATCGACTCGGTCATCGTCACCGTCGTCGTCTTGCCATTGGTTCCGGTGATGCACAGCCAGGGCGCGAATGCGCCGTCGTTGGCTGCGCGCATGTGCCAGGCAAGCTCAATTTCCGACCACACTTCGATGCCGGCGGAGCGCAACGCGGCCCACTCGGGCCCTGTTTGGCGAAAGGCCGGGGCGATAATCACCAGGTCAGGGTTCCACCCTAGGAGGGCGTCCATGAGGCAAGTCGGATCAGGATCGGCGATCCCCTCGAGCTCGCTGTAGGCACTCCTCGCCTCGGGCTTAGCGTCCCACGCGGACAGCACGGCACCGGTGTGCTGCCTCAGCGCCTCGAGCGACGCACGCCCCGACATGCCCAGGCCGAGCACGCCGACGCGGCGGCCGTCAAATGCCGCCGCCCCTGGAATCGTCCTCGTCATTGCTTTGCCAGCCATTCAGCGTAGAAGATACCAATACCTCCGGCGACCATCAGTGCCTGAATCAACCAGAATCTGACCACGATCGTCACCTCTTCCCAGCCCTTGAGCTCGAAATGGTGGTGGAGCGGCGCCATGCGGAAGACTCGTTTGCCCGTCATCTTGAAGGCACCAATCTGGATGACGTCCGACATCGTGATGATGAAGAAGAGAGCTCCGAGGAGCAGGCCGAGCACCTGGGTCTGGGTCAGGATCGTCAAACCGGCGAATGCTCCACCGAGGGCGAGGGAGCCAGTGTCGCCCATGAAGATCGCGGCGGGAGAGGTGTTGTGCCACAAGAAGCCCAGGCAGGCGCCCATGATGGCGGCCGAGACGATGGCCAGGTCGCGCGGATCGCGCACGTCGTAGCAGCCGTGGGCGGGGTTCACCACGGACACGCAGGTCTGGTATGACTGCCAGATTGTCAAGATCGTGTAGCCGGCGAAGGCAATGGCGCTGGCGCCGGCCGCGAGCCCGTCGAGGCCGTCGGTCAGGTTGACGCCGTTCGACCATGCAGTGATGAGGAAGTTCGCCCACAGGATGAAGAGGATCAGGCCCACGGTTGTACCCGCAAAGGCCAAGTTGATTCCCGAATCACGCACGAAGGAGATGCGCATCGAGCCGGGGGTGCGATTGAGATCGTTGCGAAACTGGAGCGCCGCGACCGCGAAGCCCACGCCCACCAGACCTTGGCCGATGACTTTAGCCGCGGGCGTCAGGCCCAGGGATCGTTCGTTGCGAATCTTCGCAAAATCATCGAGGAAGCCGAGCAATCCCATGCCGACCATGAGTCCCAGCAGGAGGATGCCGGAGGCGTTGGGCGCGCGGGCGGTGACGATATTGGCCACCGTGTATCCGAGCAAGGTGGCCAATATGATGACGATGCCACCCATCGTCGGGGTACCGCGCTTGACCAGATGGGTCGTCGGGCCGTCCTCGCGAATGAACTGACCGTAGGAACGCCTGCGCAACGCGCGCACGAGCAACGGCGTTCCAAACAAAGCGACAATAAGCGATGTTGCCACCGCGATGAGAATTGCGAGCATTTAGCTATTCCTCTCCCACCAGTGCGTCAGCAACACGCCACACGCCCGATCCATGTGAACCTTTAAGCAAGATTACGTCACCTTCGCCAACAAACGTGGCAAGCACGTCGAGGGCGTTGTCCGCGCCGGCCTCGTGGGCCTCGATTCCTTCCTCGCGGGCGACCTCCGCGATCGGGCGTGCCTCCGTGCCGACGGTGAGAACGACGTCGACGCCGCACCTCTTGGCATAGCGCCCGATGGCCTCGTGTTCGCCTTGCGAGGCGTCACCGAGCTCAAGCATGGCACCGAGGACGGCAACCTTGCGCCGGCCCTCCCCCAAGCGTCCCAGGGCGTCGAGGCCCGCGCGCATCGAGTCTGGATTGGCGTTGTAGGAGTCGTCGATGATGGTCATGCCCTTGTGGCTGTGCACGTCCATCCGATGCGGGCTGGCTGGCCCCGTCGTTTCAAGGACGGCGGCGATCTGTTCAACGCCGATGCCGAAGACGTCGGCGACGCAGGCGGCCGCGAGGGCGTTGGACACGTGATGCTCGCCGACCAATCCCAGCGTGAGACGCGCACGGCCGGTGGAGGCGACCAGCGTAAACTGCGCGTGGCCAGACTCATCCACCGTGGCATCCTCGGCGTACACCCGCTGGCCGTCCTCGCCGAAGAAGACGACCTTGCCATGGGCCCGCTCGGCCATGGCGCGCACGCGTGCATCGGCGGCGTTGAGCACCACGGTCCCGCGGGTTCCGCTCACCATTTCGGACTTGGCGAGGGCGACGTTGTCGATTCCGCCGAATTCGCCCAAGTGGGCGCGGGCGACGATGAGCACGACGCCGACGTCCGGCGGTGCGATCGACGTCAAGTATTCGATGTTGCCCACGTGGTCGGCGCCCATTTCGAGGACGAGGGTTGCGGTATCAGCGCCGGCCCGCAAGACCGTCAAAGGCATGCCAATCTCGTTGTTAAACGAGCCGGGCGGGGCAATAATCGGGCCGCGCACGGCCAGCAGCGAAGCGAGAAGATCCTTGGTTGTCGTCTTTCCAACCGAACCAGTCACCGCCACCACCTTAAGGCGGTCGTTAACAGAGCGCGCACGAGCAAGAGACTCGCGAGCCAGTGAACCCAGGGCGAGGATCACGTCGTCGACGACGATGATGCGATCAGCCGGCGCCCCGCTCGCGCAGGCAACCTCCGGGGCGGCGGTGAGCACGGCGCTCGCGCCCGCCTCGATCGCCGCCCCTGCTAGCGCAGATCCATCCACGCGTTCGCCCGCGATGGCAACGAACAGCTCTCCGCCCCTGATCTGGCGCGAGTCAGAGACGGTGGCGCTCACCATATCCGAGGCGGCAGCGGCAAGCGTGTGGCCACCCGCGTCGCGAGCAGCTTGTTCGATTGAAATCGGAATCATTCTTCCTCCATGCGCCGCGCCAGTGCCCGGCGCGCAACAACACGATCGTCGATAGCTACAGCCGTCCCAGCCACGTCCTGAATGGTCTCGTGGCCACGGCCCGCAATTAGGATAATGTCATCGGGCGCGGCACCCAGCACCGTGTCGGTGATGGCCCTCTCACGGTCGCCGATTTCGACGTAGGAAAATCCCTGGGGAATACCCGCGATCATTTCACGTCTAATCTTGGCCGGATCCTCCGAATGGGGATCATCGTCAGTGATGACGGCCATGTCCGCGTACTGCGCCACGGCCGCCGCCATCATGGGGCGCTTGCCACGGTCTCGATCCCCCGCAGCTCCCGTCAGAACGATCAGCTTGCCCGATCCCTTGCCCCGGACCGCTACCATTGCCTTTACCAGGGCGTCGGTATTGTGCGCGAAATCGACCACAGTGTAGGGGCGCTGTCCGACAACCTGCATGCGCCCCGGAACTTGCGGGCTGATACCGCTGTCCTTCAAAACCTCGCTGAGCGTGTCCACGTCCGTGCCGGATTCGATCACCATGACGGCTGCGAGAGCTGCGTTGGCTATGTTGAAATCGCCCGGCAGTGCCGTGAAGGTCTCCAGCCTGCCGCCCGGCCCCTCGACCGTAAAATGTCCTCCGGGTCCACCGGCTGTTTTCTCCCGGTCGGCAGCCATGACCTGCCAGTCGGCGTCGTTACCCGCAACCGACAAGGAGACAACCGCGTCCGGGCGAAGCGCCTTCGTTTCTTCGAACAGCCGGCGGCCCCACTCGTCGTCGACGATGATGACGCCGCGGCTCGAATACTCCTCGTCAAACAACGTCGCCTTGGCCCGGTAATACTCCTCGAACGTCTTGTGGTAATCCAGGTGGTCCTGGGTCAGGTTCGTAAAGCCGGCGACGTCGAAGTGGATCGGCCTCGTTCGCTCCTGTGCCAACGCGTGGGAGGAAGTCTCCATCACGAGGTGGCTGCCCCCGCGTTCAACGAGGAGGGCGAGCATCTGTTGGAGATCAACGGGCTGCGGCGTGGTGAGCGCGGCGGGCACCGTCTCGCCAGCGATCCTGACCTCAACGGTGCCGATCAGACCGGTACGAGCGCCGAGCTTGGTGAGAATGTCGTCGATCATGTAGGCGGTGGATGTCTTGCCGTTCGTGCCCGTCACCGCGAACGACGTCAGCGACTCCGACGGGCGCCCCAAACATGAGGAGGCCACCAAGCCAGCCACGCGGGCCGGATCGTCAACCACCAGCACGGGCACGCCAAGTTCTCCCGCGATCTGCGCGCCCTCGGTGTCCGTGAGGACAGCCGCAGCACCCGCCTTGACAGCATCGGCGGCGAACCTCGCCGCATGCACGGTTGCGCCACGAATCGCGATGAAGAGATCGCCGGGCTCGATTTCTCTGTTGTCAGAACTGACCCCGGTCACCACCCCGTCGACTGCATCGACGTTCAAGACAAGAGCCACATCCGAAAGTTCGGTACTCGGTGCGCTAGGACGTTTCATCACTGCCTCATCTACTTGTTGGCCTGCGCCTGCAGTTCGGCCGCGGTCCATGGCAAACGCACGAGTGGAACCTTCGACGGCGGAATCTTCATCTGACGCATCGCGAACTCGGCCGTACCGTCGAAGACGGCGGCCGCCGTGTCGCCACCGTAGCCCGCTCCCTGCGCGTTATAGACCACGGAGGCGAAAATCAGCTTCGGGTCCTCTGCCGGGATGGCGCCCACGAACGTGCCCGCACGCTTCGTCAGAGCACCGTTAGCGTCCGGTACCTGCGCGGTACCTGTTTTACCCGCCACGTTGAACCCGTCAACGCGAGCCTTCCAGCCGGTCGAATAAGGATCCGTCACCGCCTGCATCATATCGAGCATCGTCCGAGCAGTCTCGGCCGAGATGACTTGGCGTGACTGCCCCATCGTCGTCGGGGTATATTCGCCCGTCACGCTCTCCACACCGTCAACGATATGGAGCGGAATGTAGACGCCGCCATTAGCGACTACGCTCATCATCTGCCCCAGCTGGAGCGTCGTCGCGCTCCATGCCTGGCCGAACATCGTCGTGTAATGCCCGCGCGGCCCCCACTTATCGTAGGGGTGAACGACGCCGGACTGCTCACCGGGCAGCTCAATTCCGGTGGGCTGGCCCAGCCCGTAGTTCATCATGTACTCGTAGCGCACCGAATCCTCGAGCTTGTCACCGACCTGAACCAGGCCCGTGTTGTAGGACTTCGCAAGGGTTCCAGCGACCGTCATCTTCTCCGCCGGGTGGTCGTCGTTGTCCTTGATGACCTCGCCATTGGGCATCTTCATGGGAGTCTGAACGAGGAAGAGGTCTAGCGGCTTGACCTTGCCTTCGTTGACTGCCGCCGAATAGGTGATGACCTTGCCCGTCGATCCCGGCTCAACGATTGCCGACACCGCCCGGGAGTTCCAGTCCTTGGGATTGGAGGCGGCCAGGTTGGCCGGATCGGGCGAATTCGAGTCGGCAAGCGCGAGCACTCGCCCGGTGCCCTTCTCGATCACCACGGCCGTTCCCCACTCGGCGCCCTGGCTACGCACGACAGCGTTAAGCGCGTCCTCCGTCGCCTTCTGCAAATCGGCGTCAATCGTGAGGCGGACCGAGCCACCGTCGATCGCGGGTGTCTCGCGCCGCTTCGAATTGGGGAACACCGTTCCCCCTGCCGCGGCTTCGAACTGCAGCATTCCTTCTGTTCCAGAGAGCAGGTCGTTAAACTGCTGCTCAATGCCGGCCCGGCCGATGGGGCTGGCAGAGTCTTCGGTCTGCCCCAAGTACCCCAAGATTGTTCCAGCCGTCGTCCCGTTCGGGTACTGGCGTTGCATGAAGCGTTCGGGGTAAATCCCGCGAATACCGAGCGCGTTGATCTCGCGCCACTCGTCGGGAGAAATATCAGACACGAGGAGTTGCCACTTGGACTTCTTCTCTCCGCCTAGGAGCAGGCCGCCTAGCTCGGCGGGGTCCATCTTCAGCACGGGTGCGAGAACGCGGGCCGCGGCAGCGGCCCCGGCGCCGGTGATGATCCGGTTCTCGTCACGGGCAATGAATTCCGCAATCTCCGTCTGATCTGCACGCACGTTATACCGCTCCAGCGAGGTTGCCAGGACGGCTCCCTTCGCATCGAGGATATTTCCTCGCTTGGCCTCGAGCGGATAGGTTCGCGAACGGAATTGCCTCGCAGTTTCAGACAGCGTATCGGCCTGAACAACCTGCAGGTAGAAAAGTCGCATTCCCAGCACTAACGCGAGCACGAGGACGATCCCCACGATCGTGCGCAGGCGGCGATTCGTGGTACGCCGGGCGGCGATGTCTGGCCCTTGTCCGGTCCCGAAACCCCGGCGGACACTAGCTATGATGGCAGAACTGACCTGCAGGTCGTTCGTCCTTGCCATAAGCCATCCCCTAGTTCTGGGCCGGGGCGGTAATCACCCCGGTTTCGAGATCCACGTGGCGCGCATCGACCGCGGGAACCAGACCAAGCTGCTCCGCCCGTGCACGAAGTTCGTTCGGAGTCGAGACAGCGATGACGTCCTTGGTAAGGGTGGCTTCGCGTGCCGCAACCTCGTTCAGTTCAACACTAATGTTTTTAATTTCGTATGCACCTTGAACCATACGCGTGTTGAGGTGAAATGCGACGCTCAAAGAACCGATGAAAAGCGCCAGGCACAGGAATACCGCGCCCCAGAATCCGCGTGCCGGTGCCGGAGTGGGAACGACGGACAGGCCCGGCATCTCGATCACGGGTCGAGACGACGGCGCGCTCCATGCACGTTGGTGATCGAGTGCAATGCTCATTTCGTTCCTCGCTTAGGCTCGGGGCGGTAGTGGTCTGGGTTGAACAAGTGGGTGGGCGTTTGCGCGACACGTTCGACGGCGCGTAGACGTACCGAGGCGCTTCGCGGGTTTCGAGCGAGCTCTGCCTTATCAGCCTTGAGCGCCCCTCGAGTCAGCGGCTTGAGATAAGCCTTGTGATCGTCGAGTTCGATCGGGAGCCCAGCCGGTGTCGTCGAGGTCGTGCCAAGCGCGAAGGCCTCCTTGACAATGCGGTCTTCGAGGGACTGATAGGACTCCACCGCGAGACGCCCACCGACACGCAACGATTCGATCGCCCGCGGGACGGCAATTTCGAGGACATCAAGCTCCTCGTTGACGGCAATGCGCAGCGCCTGGAACGTACGCTTTGCGGGATGGCCGCCGGTTCGGCGAGTTGCAGCCGGAATCGAGTCACGGACGAGGTCTGCCAGCTCCCGGGTTCGACTCAACGGAGCCTGCTCACGACGCCGCACAATGGCCTCCGCAATCCGCGAGGCAAACTTCTCCTCGCCATACACCCGCAATATACGAGCGATCTCAGACTTGGTGGCGGTGGCGAGAATATCGGCTGCCGTTACGCCCACCGACGGGTTCATGCGCATATCCAACGGCGCGTCTGCCGAGTAAGAAAACCCGCGCTCCTCTTCGTCCAACTGGAGCGAAGAAACGCCCAGATCCATGAGAATCGCATCCGCCTTGCCCTGGCGCCCGAATTCGGCCGCCACGAGGTCGACGTCGTCGTAGGTGGTGTGAACCGCGGTGAAACGATCACCGAACCGGGCAAGACGATCGGAAGCGAGCGAAATGGCGGCAGGATCGCGATCGATGCCAACCACGTGGATGGCGGCGAACTCGGTCAAGAAGGCCTCTGAGTGTCCTCCCATCCCGAGTGTGCAGTCGATGAGCACAGCCTCGCCCTCGAGCGCGGGCGCAAGCAGATCAAGGCAGGTACGGGTCAGGACCGGCACGTGTAGTGCGTTATTTTCAGCGTTCAGCACCGCCGTTCCCTTCCTTCATGGGATCGATCGGTCCTCCACCGTTGGCCTGAAGCTGGGGAATTGCCGCAGGACATCGGTGAAAGGCCGACCGAACTCGTGGATTAGATAAGCCCCGGAATGAGCTCATCTTCCCGATCTGCAAATTCGGACTCGTTGACATTGAGGTAGGAGTTCCACTTCTCCAAATCCCACACCTCGACACGAGCACCAGATCCGATCACAGCTACGTCGCGGCCAAGGCCGGCGTATTCGCGCAACGCCACTGGGATGGTGATGCGCCCCTGCTTGTCAGGAACCTGGTCGTTGGCCCCGGAGAGGAACACGCGAGTGTAGGTGCGCGCCTCCTTCGAAGTCATCGGTGCCTGGCGGAGGTTTTCGAGAATGTTTTCGAACTCCGACATGGGAAAGATGTACAGGCAGTGTTCCTGTCCACGCGTCATGACGAGACCGCCCTGGAGCTGGTCACGAAACTTCGCAGGGAGGATCAGACGACCCTTGTCGTCAACACGCGGTTCGTACGTACCAAGGAACATCGTCACCCCCTTTTCCCAGTAGGCTCCACTTTACTCCACTTCGCTCCCTTTGCAAGACCTACACACACCTTTGCAACATACTTTTCTGCGTAGTTTCAGGGAAAACTCAGGTGGAGGGATTTTTGTGACGTGCGGCCATTTCGGGCGCGCTTCGGCCGCGCAACATGCCCTGGACAGCGAGCAAGCGCGCCTCAGACCTCGCAAAACGTTCAGGTCGCGCGGGTAGGGGCCCGCGGTGGGGCAAAGTGGAGGGACAGCTTGGCGATTACCGTCCAGCGCTGCCTCGCAGGGGCCCGCTGGCTGGCCGGGGCCCGTGCTGTAGTAACCTGACCCGCACTTTAGTAATCTGCCGCACATTAATACAGCGCCGAGCAGGTTAATGCAGCCGCGGCATCAGCGGGCAGGCGGAAGGAACCAGCCACGGCATCAGCGGCCGGGCGCCATACACAGCCGCGACCCCCACACCCCCACGGCTTACATATAAAAAGAGTGCGGCCGAAGCCGCACTCTGACGTGTTTGACACTTAGGGCATCGCTAGCTCTGTGAAGACGAATTGCCAGCCTCATCTGCCGGCACCCCAGCCTTGCCCGCAATGAACGCTAGCCTTGCTGGCGCTTGCGCCACTGCTCCATCTGTTGTTCCATGAAACTCGGCCCCTGACTACGCCGTGGCGCCTGGCCCCCGGCCGGGACCGCAACTTTGGTAACACCTTCCGACAGATACCACAGGCCGGCAAAAACGACAACGAAGCCGAGCACCCCGACGAGGATGATCTCGGCCGCAACCCCACCGAGGACAATAAGTAGCCCGAGGACCGCAACAATGAGGCCGATCACGAGGTGCTTGGGTGAAAACGCCGTAGCTGTCGGAGCGTGCTCGTCGGTCGCAAGCGACTGCGCAAGAGTCGGGTCATCGTCAGCAAGCTGCGCCTCAAGTTGTTCGAGCATCTTGCGTTCGTAATCAGAAAGAGCCATGTCTACCCCCAGCGGTCGTTGGTCATTTCAACCATACCCCATCGATGAAAACACAGGGCAAGCCAGCCTCGCAGAACCAGCTCCGCTCACGCGCGCTTATAGCGAACGCGGATCGTCAAAGCCCCCGAGCAGGGAACCCGCGCTCAAAGAGCCTCGCCCGAACTTCGAGCGGATAGAGTCCATCGCCGCTTCGGCTCTGCCACGCCGACCGTCATCGCCCAGGGAAAGCTGTACGCCCTCATCTGCGTCGGAGAGGTTTTCTGCCTTCACACCTAACAGCCGAATACCCCCGGCGAGCACCCCCGACCCGACGCCGTCTCCCGGCTTCCCCAGCCCGTCACGATTCCCCGGCAGCGTCAAAGCGTCGAAAAGACGCCGGGCGGCGTCGTAGACATCGAAGGCGAGGTCAGTGGGGGCACCGAGCGTCACCGTGCGGGAGACGGTCGAAAAGTCCGCGGCGGACCTGACCTTGATCCCGATGGTCCGAGACACGACATGGTGTGAACGAAGGCGGCGGGCGACGTCGTCGGCAAGATGAAGCAAGACCTTGTGAGCCTGTTGCGGATCGTGGATTGGGCCGAAGAACGTCTGTTCCCGGCTGATTGACTTCTCCTGACGCTCGGGCGTGACGCGCCGGACGTCGACGCCCATCGCGAGCGCGTACAAGTGCGACCCGGCGGCCTCCCCGAGAAGGCGGCGGAGTCGGACCTCGCCGAGGGCAGCCAGATCACCGATCGTGCGGATTCCCTTGCGCTCGAGCTTGTCGTAGGTCTTCTCCCCCACACCCCAGAGGGCTCCCACGGGAAGGCCGTGAAGAAATTCAAGGGTGCGATTTTCGGGGATGAGGAGGAGGCCGTCGGGTTTGGCATGGGCGGAGGCTATTTTTGCGACGTGTTTGGTGGAGGCGATACCGACGGACGCGGGCACGTGCTCCTCGGCACGGATTCGCTCCCGGATGTGCTCGGCGATGTCCACGGGTGGGCCGAAGATCTTGCGCGCGCCTGAGACGTCGAGGAAGGCTTCGTCCACGGACAACGGCTCAACCAGGGGCGTTACGTCCCCGAGGATCTTCATGATCCGATCCGACACCTCGCCATAGAGCCCGTGAGTGGCGGGGAGAATGATGAGGTGCGGGCACAGCCGTTTGGCGCGCACCACCGGCATGGCGGAGTTGACGCCGAAGCGGCGCGCCTCGTAGGAGGCGGCGGAAATGACGCCGCGTTCTTGCCCACCCACGGCTACGGGCTTACCAACCAGTTCGGGCTTTGTGAGGAGCTCGACGGACACGAAGAAGGCATCCATATCCACGTGCAGAATGTTGGTGCGCGAGTCGTCGCTTCCCCAATCTCGTTTGGCTGTCTGTGATCTCGGTGCCCGTGACATGACCCTCCTTCCGCGTTCTCGGTCCTGCCATTGAAGAGTCTAGACTGCTCTTATGCCACGCAAGTCCAAAGCATCCCCTACGCGCGTCCAGACCGCGATGTCGACGATCGATCTGGTTGAGCGCGATGGCCTTCTGACTCTGTATGTCGACGGTGTCGAGTCCTCAGCCCTGGCCCTCGACGATCCGACGCATCTCGAGTTCGAGTACATGCAACATATTCAGATTGCGCTAGACTCCCTGTTCCCAGCTGGGTCTGCGATCCGTGCGTTGCATTTGGGCGGGGCAGGATGCGCGTTGGCTCGCGCGATCGATGCTTTGCGCCCCGGTTCGCGCCAGTTGGCGATTGAGATCGACGCCGAGCTCGCCGCCCAGGTACGCCACTGGATCGATCTGCCGCCGGCGCCCCGGCTGCGGATCCGGGCAGAGGACGCGCGCTTGACGCTGGAGACGAACAAGGGCTCGTGGCACCTCATCGTTCGGGACGCTTTTGCTTCAGGCCGCATTCCTCGACACCTGGCAACGGTTGAGGCACATGCACGCGCCGCTCGCCTCCTCACCGACGATGGGTTATTCGCGCTCAATATTGCCGGCGAGGCGGGATTGGCTCCGGTATACCGGGAGGTCAGGGCGCTGCGGGAGAGTTTCGCTCATATCGCGGCGATCGCGGACCCGGCCATCGTCAAGGGTCGCCGTTTCGGCAACGTCATTCTTCTGGCGAGCCAGCGCCCGATTCCGCTCGAGTCCATTTCGCGGGCCGTGCGGCGTCTTCCGCTTCCCACCGTCGCCCTAGGCCAGGCGCCACTCGAAGAGCGCGCGGTAGGGGCGCAACTTATTCACGACGCCGACGTCGGCTGGCCGCCTCAGCCTGGCGCGGTCGATGAGCGATCGCGTCATTCGGCGCCGGCCTGAGCCTGTGGCCTCTTAAGGGTGCACCGGTGAGCCTGCGACGGTTAGAGCCCGCAACCACCGCCGCGCGTGTTTCCCCTTGCTCGCGACCGATACCGCGCTGCCACCTCGGCCAGAGACGGGACGACGATTCCGTGGGCGGCGTCGTTCTTGCGCACCCGGCGGCGATAAATCTCGATATTAAGCATGCCGATAGCCCACGCTAGGAGCTGGGTGGACATCGCGATTTTGAAATCGCCCGCGCTGAATGGCTGACCCGCGGCGGACCAGTCGAGAACGAGACCGATGAGGCCTGCGCTCATGAGCGAAGCGATAAACCCGCCGGTGTTGATCACGCCGTTAGCCGTGCCGAGGCGGCTGACGGGAATCGCCGTACGAGAAAAATCGAAGCCGATCGACGAGGCGGGTCCCGCGAAGGAGATGGTCAAGAGGAGCAGGATGGTCAGCCAGCCGGGTGCGGGTGCGGGCAGGATAATCACGGCGCCCCAGGCGAGGAGGACCATGATCGCCGCTGCGTTGACCAGCCACACGCGCCGGAGCCGGTGCCGGGCTGTCAGCTCCCCTATCAGCGGGCCGAAGACCATTCCCGAGCCCGTGATGACCACGAGCAGCGCCGACGCCACGGCCGGCCCGTACCCGTTGTGAATTTGGAGGAAGGGCACGCCCCAGAGGAGCGTGAATACGGTCAGCGGAAAGTTACACGTCCAGTGGGTCCAAAAGCCGAGCCAGGTTGCCGGCTCACGGAGGGTGTCACCGATCGTCGGGTGGGCCTGCGTCACGACGTCGCCCGACTCAGCCGCGTCACCGGTCACGCCACCGCCCGGCGCGTCACGAATCACCCCAAACGCGGCGGCAGCGGCGACCACGCCGATCACGGACAACGCCGAGAAGGCAGGCGCCCAACCGACATGTGCGAGGGCAAAGGCGAAGGGCAGAGAGGAAATGAACTGCCCAAAGCCTCCCACGATTCCGGTCAGTTGGGTGATCAGGGGCGCCCTGCGCGGGCTGAACCAGGACGGCACGAGTCGAATCACCGAGGTGAACGCCGTGGCGTCCCCGAGCCCGATCAAGAAACGCGCCACCAGTGCCCAGCCCACCGTGTCCGCGAACGCCATTCCCACCTGCCCGACGGCCAAAATCATGGCGCCGCATCCCAGGAGCATGCGCGCTCCGAAACGGTCCAGCAGCAGGCCAACGGGCAGTTGAGCGACGGCGTATACCCCGACTTGGACGATCGTGAAAAGTGACAGCGTAGCGGCCGTGATGTTGAAGCGATCGATGGCGCTCAGGCCGGCCACGCCGAACGAGGTGCGGCCAGCAACCGCCACGGCGTAGACCGCGACGGCTATGCCCCACACGACGAGTGCCGCTTTGTGGCGGTTCATGCGTACTTTTATTCCTCGTGGTCCTTCGTGGATTCGCTTGCTGGGCCGTCGTTTCCCTCGGGGCTGTTGGCTTGCGTCTTGTCCTCGCGTGAGAGCCGGCCCAAGCCCACGCGGAAGCCCTGGCCAATGCGGCGGAACTCGTCGGAGAAGTGCCTGCGTTCGGGCTTGTCTTTGTGGACTCGCTCGAGCGGCGAGGAATCGTGCGAGGCGAGGAATTGCTCGACGGCGTCGCCGATCTCGTCTGACGAGGGGATAACGGGGATGGTCTCCTCGTTCTTGACAAAGCCCGCCTCGGAAGCGTCGTAGTCTTCTTCAAGTTTGGTCACGAGCTGATCGAAGTCGGAGCCCTCTACCAGTAGCTGCGAGATCGCGGCGCGTTGTGAATCTTCGAGCTGTTCGAGATCGCCCAGTGGGAAGGTGGGCCCACCGCGCGCGGCAAGCATCTTGATAGCCGCGAGCGCACCGGCGAAGAAGGGGGCTTCTCCTCGTACGAGGTAGAAGGGGACGCGCACGCGGATGTTGACCACCGAGATCGACTTTTCTCCGGCCATGTGTTCGAAGACGTCGGACAGCTGCGCGAAGTGTTCGGCAAAGCCCTCGACGACGGGGTGGTCCCCCGCCGAGGCGGTGGTGCGAATGAGCATATCGACGGGACGGGTGTGCGGAATGGGCGCGGGCATGGCCGCGAAGGAGAAGACGTTCTCCACCCCGAAGCGTTCGATGATCTCGAGGATGTCCTCGCTGACGGCGCACCAACGAAAATCGGGTTCCTGCCCGGTCAGGTAAAGGAATGACTCGCCGTGTACGTCCGTCACGAGCATGAGGCGCATCTGTGGCATCGTCAGGGCAACGATGTGCCCGTCGGCGTAGCTGACGATCGGACGCTGGGCGCGCAGATCGAAAAGCTTGTCCGAATCGAAGGTGCCGATCAGTTCGGCATCGAGCGTGTCGATCGTGGCGTTGATGGCCTGTGCCGTGTCGCCGGCGTCGATGAGCGGGTCAATGAGGTTAATGACGAGCGTACGCACGCGCAACCCGCTGGCGATGTCATCAAGTGTGAAGAAATGTGCCACGTATACCCTCCTCTTTCTACATTCTCACAACGCAGAGACTTTGGCGAAATATTCCGCTGGTTGCGCCCCTCACCCTGCGGCTCACGCTACCGGATTCGATGTGCATCTTGGGGCGGAATCATGAATAATTGAATGCCACAAAGTTTGGGGGTATCCAGTGGAAAAAACCGCCATTGAGCGCGCGATCGCCGAGGAACAGGCCTTTGTTGACCTTGCATACGCCGCTCTCGACCGTCAGCACGACTACTACCGCGATCAGCTTACGCGTGTTCGCGCGCAGGGCGGGCGAGGAACCCCGGGGGCCGTGTCGGAGCGTGACTCTTTCGCCAGCCATTACGAGGATAATCTGCTGCGTTTGCGCAACGTGGAAAATCGCCTCGTCATGGGCCGCCTTGACCATGAGGACGAGACTGTCACCCACATCGGGCGCATGACGTTGCGCGACGAGGACCAGAACATCCTTCTGACGGATTGGCGCGCGCCACAGTCTGAGCCGTTCTATCAGGCAACGGCAGCACATCCAGAAGATATTGTGCGACGCCGTCACATTCAGACGCGCCTTCGTGAGGTCACCGGTGTCGAAGACGAACTGTTGAGAAACACGGCTCCTTTCTCCGACCTCAACCTCACGGGCGAGGGCGCACTCATGGCGGCCATGTCGCAGGCGCGTGAAGGAAAGATGGGCGATATTGTCGGCACTATCCAGGCCGAACAGGATCGCATTATTCGCGCTGACGCGGCGGGCGTCCTCGTGGTCCAGGGCGGGCCCGGCACTGGCAAGACGGCCGTGGCGCTCCACCGTGCCGCGTACCTGCTTTACACTCACCGGGAGCGCCTGGCTCGCTCCGGGGTGCTCATCATTGGCCCCTCCCCCGTCTTCTTGCGCTATATTGACCAGGTCCTGCCTTCGTTGGGCGAGTCCGACGTGGTTGGGGCAACGATCGAGGATCTGGTTCCTGGCGTGCGCGCCTCGGCGAGCGAACCCGAGCAGGTGGCCCGGATTAAGGGGCGTCCCATCTGGGGTGAGTTCGCCAAGCGTGCAATCCGCAGGATCGTCCAGAAACCGCTTGCGACGCCTGTATCTTTTGCCGTCAATGGTAAGAAGCTGACGCTGACGCCGGCTATGGTTGAGGACGCCCAGCGCCGCGCACGCCGTTCGGGCAAGCCTCACAACCAAGCTCGCGATATCTATGCCAAGCGCCTTGTGAGTGCCCTCGCCGGGCAGCTCGCCGAGGCGTTTGAGACCACGCTCGAGGATTCCGATTGGCTGGTTGCCGACGTCGCCGGTTCTGCCGACGCTCGCCGGGAGATCAACCTGCATTGGCTTCCGTCCTCCCCCGTCACCCTGCTGGAGCGCATCTACCACTTCCCCGAGTTGCTTGAGCGCATCGCCCCTGAGCTCACCGCCCAGGAGCGTTCCCTTCTTCGCCGCGAGCGAGGCAACGGCCTGACGCCGGCAGATATCCCGATTATTGACGAGCTGGCCGAGCTTCTTGGCCCCTTCGCCTCGGACGAGGATCGACGCCGCCTGGCGGCCAAGGAAAACGCCGACCACGAGCTGTCCGAGTATGTCTCGCAAACGATGAACTCGATGGGATTGGGCGGCGGAATCGTCAATTCGGCGATGATTACCCAACGCGTCGCCGAGGCGGGTGCGGGTGAGACACTCGCCGAGCGGGCGGCAAGCGACAGGTCGTGGACGTACGGCCACGTCGTCGTCGACGAGGCCCAGGAGCTTTCACCCATGCAGTGGCGTATGATCGCGCGGCGCAATCCGTCGCGGTCGATGACGCTCGTCGGTGATCTCGATCAGCGCCCCTCTGGCGCACCCGACGGCGGCTGGGCGTCAGCGCTCGGGCCGCTCACGGAGTTTCACCGCGTCGACCAGCTGACTATTTCCTATCGCACCCCGTCCACCGTCTTAACGAAGGCGGGAGAGGTCATGGAGGCCAACGGCTACCCGGTTGGTTTCATGCGGGCAGCACGCGACCTCGAAGGGTCGCTGGCATATCACCGTGGCGGCGAGGAGGTACTGATCGACCTTATCGAGAAGGCGTGCCTCGAGCTGGATGAGGAGTTTGGCCTGGGGAGGGGATCGGTGGGCGTGATCGCCCCGAAGGAGCTCTACGACCGGGTCGGAGACACACTCGCAAACACCCCTCGTCTCACCACGTGGACACTGGATCGCACGGGTTCTGAGATTTCGGCGAGAATACATATGTTGACCGCGTGGATGTCCAAGGGGCTGGAGTACGACGTCGTCGTGCTCGTCGAACCCGAGGCAATCCTGGGCGACGGGCCCGGCGATCTCTACGTCGCCATGACCCGTCCGACTAGGAGACTCGACGTCCTCTCGCGCGGCCCACTGCCGAAGGGTTTCTAACGAAAGAGTGAACAGTGGCACGGATCCTGCTCCTTGAAAGTCCCCACGAAGTCTCGGACGAGGTCTTCTCCCGCTACGGGATCGAGGTCGAACGCGTGGCCGGGTCCCTCACCGAAGCCGAGCTGATCGACAAGCTACAAGGCGTGGACATGCTCGGCATCCGCTCGAAGACGAACGTCACCCGCGAAGTCATCGAGGCGTGCCCACAGCTCGCTGCCATCGGTGCGTATTGCATCGGCACGAATCAAATCGATCTCGAGGCGGCCTCCGATTATGGCATCCCCGTCTTCAATGCCCCCTACTCCAACACCCGCTCCGTGGTGGAGATGGCCATCGGCGAGCTCATCTCTCTCGTGCGGCGCATTCCCTCAAAGAACAAAGCCCTTCACGCCGGCGTGTGGCAGAAGACCGCCGAAGGGTCCCACGAGGTGCGCGGGAAGACGCTCGGCATCATCGGTTACGGCTCGATCGGCTCCCAGCTATCCGTCGTTGCCGAGGCACTGGGAATGAAGGTGATCTTCCACGACATCGCCGAGCGACTCGCCCTCGGTAACGCCACCCGCGTGGGGCTCGATGAGCTCCTGGCCACCTCCGACGTCGTCAGCATCCACATCGACGGGCGCGGCTCGAACACCGGCTACTTTGACGCCGAAAAGTTCTCCAAGCTCAAGGACGGCGTCATCCTACTCAACCTTGCCCGCGGGCACGTCATGGACCTCGATGCCCTTCACGAAGCCGTCCTGACCGGCCAGGTCGCCGGCGCCGCGGTCGACGTCTTCCCCACCGAGCCGCTCAAGAACGGCGATCCTTTCTCATCGATCCTCGTCGGACTCGACAACGTGATCCTCACCCCGCACATCGGCGGCTCGACGCTCGAGGCCCAAGAGTCGATCGGCAGCTTCGTGTCAGCCAAGCTCGTCAACTATTGGCGCAAGGGATCGACCGAACTCTCGGTCAACATCCCCAATATTTCTACATCTCCGGACGCCGATTCCCTCCACCGCGTGGTGTGGTTCCATTGGAACACTCCCGGCGCTCTGGCCGACGTCAACCGCCTCTTCGCCGAGGAAGGCGTCAACGTCACCTTCCAGTCGCTGGCAACCAAAGGCGAGTACGGATACATGGTCACGGACACTGCCACCGAGATTCCGGAGGCAGTGTTCGAACGCCTCGAGCAGGCAAAAGCCCACATCAAGCTGCGCTTGTTGACGCGGCAATAGGTGACTACGGTTCTGACGTAGCCACCTCGACGGAGTAATCTGGTTCTACCAACGGAAGGAAAATCATGGACCAGATGGAGCTAGCCCATTCCTACTATGCGCCGGGCGTGGCAACCGAGATCGAGCCCGTTCAGACAACGATCGACCACCTGCTCCTTCGGGCCGCTCGCGATTTCCCCGACCGGGTGGCCATCGACTTCCTCGCCAACGAATACACCTACGCTCAGATCCTCGACGAGGTCCGCCGCGCCGCCCAGGTTCTGACGATGTGCGGCGTGCGCAAGGGCGACGTCATTTCGCTCATCCTGCCCAACTGCCCCCAGCACTACGTCGCCTTCTACGCGGCCCAGTTCCTCGGCGTGACGGTGGCCGAGCACAATCCGCTTGCCCCGCCGGCCCAAATCGAGGCCCAGATCAAACTCGTGGGCTCGACCGTCGTCATCGGGTGGGAACAGACCTTGGGCAAATTACTCGCCGACGGCGACTTCAAGGGACGCACCTACCTGGCGGTAAACCTCACTAAGGCACTGCCGAAAAAGTCGCAGATGCTCCTCAAGCTCCCGTTCAAGGCTGCCCGCACGCAGCGCAATAAGCTTCGCGGGCGCGTGCCCGCAGGGGTGCATTCGTGGGATAACCAGGTCAAGCACAATGCGCCGTTTGACTTCGCGCAAGCTGAGGGCCCTTCTCTCGACGATATTGCGGCCCTCCTCATGACCGGCGGCACCACGGGCACGCCGAAGGCCGTGTCGCTGACGCACCGCACGCTCCTGTCAAACACGAAGCAGGTCGAGCTCTGGCTCAACGACCTCGTCTACGGTCAAGAGACAGTCGGGGCCGTCTTGCCTTTCTTCCACGCCTTCGGCATGCAGCTGTCGATGCTCATGTGCGTCAACATTGCCGCCACTCAGGTGATGACGCCATCCTTCGACGTCGATATTCTCTTCGCCGCCCACCGCCGCCACCCCATCACGTTCTTCGGCGGCGTGCCCCCGATGTTCCGCAAGATGCTTGACGCGATCGATGAGGGCAAGGCCGCCGACCTTTCGAGCATTCGTTTCGCCGTGTGCGGCGCGATGGCGCTCGACCCTGAACTCGCCACACGCTGGGAGGCATGCGCCGGCTACATGATCGAGGGATATGGCATGACGGAGGCGTCCCCGGTCATCGCCGGTTCCCCACTGTCCGAACGACGCCGTCCGTCCACGCTCGGCCTGCCCTTCCCCTCGACCGAGGTCAAGATCGTTGACCCGGAGGATCACACCGTGGAGGTCGCCCCGGGCGAGGTCGGCGAAATCGCGGTGCGCGGGCCGCAGGTGTTCGCCGGGTATTTCAAGAATCCTGAGGAGACGGCCAACGCAATCCGTGACGGCTGGCTCCTGACCGGCGATCTTGCCCGCTGGGATGACGGCTTCCTGGTGATGGCCGACCGCCGCAAGGAGATGATCATTAACTCAGGCTTCAACGTCTACCCCTCGGAGGTCGAGTCGGCGGTACGCCAGATGCCGGGCGTGGTGGATGTTGCCGTGGTTGGCATGCCGACAGACACGTTCTCCGAGTCGGTGGTCGCTGCCCTGGTTCTCGAGCCGGGCGCGGTGGTAGACCTCGAAGCCGTGCGTAAGTGGACGGAGGACAAGCTCTCACATTATGCGATGCCGAAGTCGATCGCGATTTTCGACGACCTGCCTCGTTCGCAGCTGGGAAAGGTACTGCGAAAGAACGTCAAGGAACGCCTGCAGAACCTGGAGCTGGTGTCCGGGCAGTGGCGCGAGCGCATGTCGGAAGCCTCGGCCAAGAGCGCCGAGTTGCTCGACGAGTACGTCGCCACAGTCAAGGAAAAGGCTGCTGCCGCGCGTTCCTCGATATCCACCGGCCACGCATCCGAATCACACGCAAAGCACGCAAGCCCGCTGGTGTCGCCAGAACGCCCTTCCGGGAAGGATGACGAGCGAGGCGACGCCTAAGCCTTGAAGAAGTCTTTGGGGGCTCGCCTCTGGGGGCGAGTCTTCGAGGACTAGTCTTGCGACTGCCTGAGATCGGCGATTGCCTTCTCGAAGTCCTCAAGCGAATCGAAGTCAGAGTAGACGGAGGCAAAGCGGAGGTAGGCCACCTTGTCGAGTTCGCGAAGCGGCTCCAGAATGGCCAGGCCAACATCTTGGGAATCAATCTGTGCGGCACCCGACGCCCGGATCGTTTCCTCGACCCGTTGCGCCAACACTGCGAGCTGGTCGGTTGTGACCGGACGCCCCTGGCACGCACGCCCAACGCCGGAGATGATCTTGTCTCGCGAGAACGGTTCGGTTGTCCCCGATCGCTTCGTCACCATCAGCATGGCGGTTTCCGCCGTAGAAAATCGGCGCCCACACGATGGGCACTCGCGACGACGCCGGATCAACTGGCCGTCGTCTGACGTGCGCGTATCGATCACGCGGGAGTCTTCATGATGACAAAAGGGGCAGAACATGTTCATTAAACTACCGCCCCATGTCATTAATGAGCAAACGCCACCATTAGTAGGCGGGCAGGAGGAGCGTGGATCCTGCCTCGATGTGTGCCCCGTCCAAAGAATTGAGGGCCACGATGTCATTGACAATCTGCGAGGTGGGTACATCCACACCCATCGCATCGGCGATGGACCACAGCGATTCTCCGCTCATCACCGTGATGGCAGAGCCAGCTTCCATCCCGAAACCGAGGGCCGTGTACAGCAACATGCCAAGGGCCATCGTAGCAAGCATGCCCGCCACGAATAACGTTGCCAGCACAGCACTGTGCAGCTGCGGACGCACCCGCGCCCGAGACCGCGGCTGGGGCTGAGACTGCGGACGAGGAGCGGCCCGGCGCATGCTGCTCCGATCAGCGCGCACCGGAGAAGCGACGTTCCATTCGACGCTCGCCGAATCGGCCGATGCAGGCGTGGCGACCGCATGCAGGTGGCGCACCTGGGTAGATGCGGGGCGATCCGGCCGCACGGGCGCACCGTAGCTGATTACCTGCGCCTGCCCCGTGACTGCGCGAAGGCGTGAGGGCTGAACCTTGACTGCTTCCATTCGAAGTGCGGTCATCTTTCCTCCTCGAACAACTGTTCGTCGAACATCTGTTTGTATACTACCCAAGAAAAGCCCGCCTGTCTAGAACGCGCGTTCGACACTCTAGAACAGGTGTTTGAACTCCCTCGGTTGACCCGATAGGCTTGGCAACAGTCAAACAGGGGCCTCCGACATTTTTTCGTCGGCCCCGAGGAGGAATGATGACGAACGCGATGCCCGAACGCCAGCGCGAGATTCTTCGCGTCATTTGCCACGCGATCGCCGATCGCGGCTTCCCTCCCACGGTCCGTGAAATCGGTGAGGCGGTCGGCCTCAACTCCCCCTCCTCCGTCAAGTACCACCTCGACGGCCTCGAGAGCCTCGCGCTCATCGTCAGGGATCCGCGCCGGCCGAGAACGATCGAAGTCACCGACGAAGGCCTCGCCCTCGCCGGGCTTCCCCACGCCTCGGCCCCCACCCGCGTTCCCTCAAGCGATTCGCTGCGCGAGGTGGTAGATCACGACGAGACGTTCCGGATGGACGATGTCGAATACACGGTCAGCGCGCCGGTGAATGTTCCCGCAGTCGGCCGCATCGCCGCCGGCGGCCCCATTCTCGCCGAGCAACTCATTGAAGACGTCTTTCCGCTCCCTCGCCAACTGACCGGAGGCGGGGACTTGTTCATGCTCAGCGTCCATGGCGACTCCATGATCGACGCCGCGATCTGTGACGGGGACTGGGTAGTTGTCAGGCGCCAGCAGGTGGCTGAAAACGGCGAGATCGTCGCCGCGATGATTGACGGCGAAGCCACGGTCAAGACGCTCTCCCGCAAGGACGGCCATGTCTGGCTCCTGCCTCGCAACACGAACTACGCACCGATCCCCGGCGACGAGGCCGAAATCCTCGGCAAGGTCGTCACCGTCTTGCGCGCGCTATAGCGCCGCGGCCTGACGGCGTCGTTACTCTGCCTTTTCCTGCGGCGAAAGGCGATCGAGGGCGGACAACACGAGCTCTCGGTCCACAGTCCGCCACATATTTGGCAACGAGGCCAGGAGGAAGCCCGCGTAGCGAGCCGTGCGCAGCCGCGAATCGAGAATGGCAACAACACCGCGGTCGTCGACGCGTCGAAGCAACCGGCCCGCTCCCTGCGCCAACAGGAGCGCAGCGTGTGTGGCGGAGACAGTCATGAAAGGATTGCGGCCAGCCTCGCTCGCGGCCTGCGTGCGGGCCTGAATCAGCGGATCGTCGGGACGAGGGAAAGGAATGCGGTCGATGATGACCAGCCGGCATGTCTGGCCAGGAACGTCGACTCCCTGCCACAGCGACAGCGTGCCGAACAAGGAGGCCGAAGGGTCCGCAGCGAAATCCTCCAGCAGGGTCGACAGCTGATCCTCGCCCTGGCACAGGACGGGAAGGTCGCTTCGTTCACGCACATACTCGGCCGCGCGCACAGCCCCCGCCTTCGACGTGAACAGGCACAACGCGCCACCCTTCGACGCCTCAATGAGATCGAGGACCTCTTGAAGATGGCCCTCGCCATAGCCGTCGCGGCCGGGTGCGCGCAGGTGGGAGGCAACATACAAAATGCCCTGTTTAGGCGCGTCAAATGGCGATCCGACGTCGAGACCCGTCCACGGCCCCTGACTGGGGTAGGTAAAGCCCACGCGGCCCGCAACCGGATCGAAGCTACCGCCCACCTTTAATGTCGCCGAGGTCAAGACGACGCCCGTGTTCTCGAAAAGATTGGTCGCGATGGACACCGACACATCCAGCGGCGCGAGGTAAAGGGTGTAATTTTCGTTGAATTCGCTCACCCAGGCCACGAGCTTGCCCTGCTCGACGGCGTCGCTGAGAAAGTCCATGCACATTTCCGCCGTGACCGTGATCCTCGAACGCAGCACCTGCTTAGTCGCATTCGCCTCCTCATTCGAGCTCGACAGCGATGAGACCTGCTCGCCTGCCGACTGCACCTTTCCCAAGATGCGGGCCATCACGTCTCGCAAGGGCTCGCTCACCCGCAGAATGCGGCCCTCGTTCATGCCGGCGAGCACCTCGGTCAGCTCGTCCGAAGCGTCCGGCAACCCCTCGTCATCGAGGCCAGCCTGGCGCAACATCCGAGCCAACGATCGAAGATCGTAGCCAGCCAACGATCGAGTGAGCTGAGTGGTCACCCGATCAACGAGGTCGTGAGCCTCGTCGACGACGAACGCATCCGACTCCGGCAGCACCGGCATTCCCGAAGACTGGATGCCGAGCAACGCATGATTTGTCACGACGACGTCGGCCTCGTCCGCCTTCACGCGCGCAAGTTGAGGAAAACACTCTGCCCGCAACGGACATCGTTCGCCGATGCACTCGCGCTTGGGGATGGAGATCTGATTCCACGCGCGATCCGAGACGCCGGGAACCAGGTCGTCGCGATCGCCCGTGTCAGATCCCAGCGCCCACTCGCGCGCACGCATGACCTCCTCACCCGTGGCGGTGGCGCCAACCTCACCCTCCGCTCGCGAAAGCAGCGCGTCATCTTCGGGGTATCCCCCGTCCACCTTGCGCAGGCAGGCGTAATTGTTCCAGCCCTTGAGGAGCGCCACCTCGACGTGCTTGCCGGACAGCGAGCGAATCGCGCGAGCAACCGCAGGCGCGTCCTGGCCGATGATCTGGCGCTGAAGGGCCAGCGTCGCCGTCGAGATCGTGGCGCGCTGCCCGCTGAGCGCGGACCACACCATCGCCGGAACGAGGTAACCGAGCGACTTACCGGTCCCCGTTCCGGCTTCGACCATGAGGTGGGCCTCCGAGGTAAGGGCCTCGTAGACGGCGTCGACCATCTGTTCTTGTCCCTCGCGTGGCTTACCCCCGATCGCCTCGACGACGTGGGCGAGCACCGCCCGCGGATCGAGCTCCTCACTCACCGAGCGCCTCCACCAGGCCAGCTTCGGCCAGCAACCCGCGCACTTCCGGGGTAACGCGCGCGATAACGTGCGTGCCCTCGGCCTCGTGTGACTCGTGTAGGATCTCGCCTTCGTCATGGATGCGGCTAACGATGTCGCCACGATCGTAGGGAATGACCAGATCGACAGAGTACTCCGGCCGCGGCAGCGCCTCCTCGATACGGTGGCGCAGTTCGTCGATACCCTCCCCCGTCACTGCGGAGATGAGGATCGCATCTGGGTAACGACTGCGCATCGTCGCGACGGTGATCGGGTCGGCGATGTCAGCCTTCGACAACACGATGAGCTCCGGGATATCGAGGGCTCCCTCGACGTCGGCAAGTACCTGGTGGACGGCCTCGATCTGGCCGGCAGGATCGTCGTGGGCGGCGTCAACGACGTGAAGGAGCACGTCAGCCTCTGCCGCCTCCTCGAGCGTGGAGCGGAAGGCCTCGACCAGCTGGGTCGGCAAATTGCGCACGAAGCCCACCGTGTCAGTGAGTGTGAATTCGCGTCCGTCAGTGGTCTGCGCGCGGCGAACCGTGGGGTCGAGCGTGGCGAACAGGGCGTTCTCCACGAGGACGCCCGCATCCGTCAACACGTTGAGCAGGGAGGACTTGCCCGCGTTCGTATATCCGACCACGACCACCGACGGGGTGTTGTTTCTGCGCCGCACGGCACGCTTAGTCTCACGCGAGTTGAGCATGTGCGCGATGTCCTTGCGCAACTTGGCCATCCGCTGGCGGATTCGCCGACGGTCAAGTTCGATCTTCGTCTCGCCCGGGCCGCGCGATCCGATGCCTTCGCCGCCGGCTACGCGGCCACCCGCCTGGCGTGACATCGATTCGCCCCAGCCGCGAAGGCGAGGCAGGAGGTATTCGAGCTGCGCAAGTTCGACTTGTGCCTTGCCCTCCTTCGACTTGGCATGCTGGGCAAAGATATCGAGGATCAGCGCGGTGCGGTCAATGACCTTCACCTTCACGATGTCCTCCAGCGCGCGGCGCTGAGAGGGCGCCAACTCCGAATCGGCAATCACGGTATCGGCGCCGGTTGTGGCGACGAGTTCGGCGAGTTCGGCGGCCTTGCCCGACCCAAGGAAGGTCGCCGGGTCAGGATTCTGACGGCGTTGAATCACCCCGTCGAGCACCTGCGAGCCGGCAGTTTCGGCGAGCGCGGCGAGTTCGCGCAACGATTCCTCGCCGGCCTTCATGTCGCCGTCCGTCACAACGCCGATTAGCACTACGCGCTCGAGGCGAAGCTTTCGGTACTCAACCTCGGTGACGTCCTCAAGTTCCGTGGATAGACCCGCCACACGACGCAAAGAAGAGCGTTCATCGCGCTCGAACGAATCGCCCGCCCAGGTGCCGTGATAGGCCGGGTCGGCCTGGAGGGCCGTTCCGGCGTGGGAAATCTCGAAGCTCTTATCGTTAATGGGATCTTCTCCTTATGTCTGTTCTATTGTCCCTCAGCGACGAAGAAAATGGGAAACGTGTAGCGGGCGGGGTATCGTAAAGGCGTGAGTGACCACTACTTTTCTGCGCATCCCACCTCGGCCGACGCCCCGCGCGAGGTTGACGTTCACATCCTGGGTGAAGACTACCGCGTGAGCACGACGTCGGGAATATTTTCGCCACAGGGCATAGACAAGGGTACCGCCGTCCTCTTGCACAAGGCTCCCCTGCCGCAACTGCCCGCGGGCTCGACCATCGTCGACCTCGGCTGCGGGTGGGGCCCGCTGACCCTGGCCCTGGCCTCTCATTACCGCGATTCCCACGTGACCGGCATCGATGTCAACGAGCGCGCGCTTGAACTCACCGCTAAGAATGCCGCCGCGGCTGGCCTGACCAACGTCGACGTCGCCGAGGAGTCGGCGGCAAGCGTGGAAAACATTGACTTGCTGTGGTCCAATCCACCGATTCGCATCGGCAAGGATTCCCTGCACACGCTCTTAATAGCCTGGCTGACGCGCCTTGCCCCCACCGGAGTGGCCTACCTCGTGGTTCAGCGTAACCTCGGCGCGGACTCCCTCGCCTCGTGGCTGAGCGATCAAGGTTTCCCGACGACGAAGCTCGGCTCACAGAAAGGCTTCCGTGTGTTTGAGGTTGGCCCACGCCGATTGGCGTAGTCCCACACCGCTGGGCATTCTCCCCAGCCGAAAATATAGGTGAGTTCGCCTGCCAGCAGGCCGATGCTGGGCTCGCCTAGCGATCCGTGAGTGGGCCGAGGATTGCGCGTGCCCGTTGAACTGCCTTCGGCAGGTCCGCGCACCCCCCGATATCGATCCAGGCGATCCGCGGGTCACGGCCGAACCAGGTGCGTTGCTTCTTCGCCAGCCGACGCGTGGCGAAGGCGACCGATTCGATGGCCTCACTGACGCTCATCTTTCCGTCAATCACTGCGATAGCTTCGGCGTATCCGGTGGCCTTGCGGGCCGTTTCACCGTCGCGCAGACCCCGAGCGATGAGAGCTTCCGTCTCCTCGACGAGCCCGTCGGCAAACATAGCCGCGGCACGGGCATGTATGTCGGCGTCAAGACAGTCCTTGTCCCGGCGCAGGCCGAGCGCGACGACGTCGGGATAATGGCTGGTGTGCCGGGGAAAAACTGGCGTGTAGGAGGAGCCCGTCAGCCGCACAACCTCGAGCGCCCGGATAACGCGCCTGGGATTGGACAGGTTGATCGTGTTGGCCGAGACGGGGTCCTTCTCACGAAGCTCGGCGATGAGTGGGCCCAGGCCGTGGGTGACGTGAATCTGTTCGAGTTCTGCACGGATGGCGGGGTCGGTGCCCGGGAAATTGAGTTCGTCGAGCAGGCCTGAGACGTAAAGGCCAGATCCGCCGACGACCATCGGGATCTTGCCCTTGCCCATGACCTGCGCGATGTCCGCTCGTCCGTGGCGTTGGTAGGCGGCGACGGAGGCTACGTCCGTGACATCGAGGACGTCAATCTGGTGATGGATGATCCCCGCTCGCTCGTCGAGAGGCACCTTAGCGGTGCCGATGTCCATGCCCCGATAGAGTTGCATGGCGTCGGCTGACACGATCTCCACCGCGTCGGGGCCACCGAGTTGTGTGGCCAGTTCCAGCGAGAGCGCACTTTTTCCCGACGCCGTCGGCCCAACTACCGCGACAATCGGCACCATTATCGGCCGATTCGGATCGTCGGAAGGCCCAGCGTGACCGGGGCGATTCCGGCCGCTTCGTCAGCTAGTTCGGCCTTGCGCTTCTCGGCTCGCTCCCACGCGTCACCAGCACGAGTGCGACGAACCTCGAACGTTCCGCCATCGAGGGCTGAGTCTGCCAAGAGGTGATGTGGAGCGCCATAGGTGATGGTTGCCGTGACGCAGTCGCCCGGGCGCGGGCGCTCATGGTCGGCCAGGTTGGCGGGTAGCGCCACGTGCACCAGCCGGTTATCCCGTGCGCGGCCCGTGATGCGTTCCGTGGCACCGTCTTTACGCCCCTCACCTTCGGAAACGAGAACCTCGACGGTGCTCCCCTCGAGCTTCTTCGCATCCTCAGCACCGATGCGCTCCTGGAGCGCAAGGAGCCGGTTCAAGCGATCCTTGGCCACTTCCTCGGGAACCTGATCCGCCATGTCGGCTGCGGGGGTTCCCGGTCGGGGCGAATAGATGAAGGTGAAGGCCGACGAGAAGCGGGACTTTTCCACCACGTCGAGCGTCGCCTGGAAATCCTCTTCGGTCTCCCCCGGGAAGCCGACGATGATGTCCGTCGTAATGGCCGCATGCGGGATCTTCGCGCGCACGCGATCAAGGATACCGAGGAATTTCTCGGAGCGGTAGGACCTGCGCATTGCGCGCAGAATGCGGTCCGAACCAGATTGAAGTGGCATGTGCAAGGACGGCATAACATTGGCAGTCTCCGCCATGGCGTCAATGACGTCGTCAGTAAACGCCGCCGGGTGGGGCGAGGTGAAGCGGATACGTTCGAGGCCGTCGACATGACCTGCCGCGCGCAGTAGCTTGGCGAAGGCTCCGCGATCACCAAAACTTACCCCGTACGAATTGACGTTCTGCCCCAGGAGGGTCACTTCAATTGCGCCTTCGGCGGCAATCGCCTCAATTTCGGCGAGGATTTCTCCCGGCCGACGGTCGCGCTCTTTGCCACGCAGGTGCGGCACGATGCAGAACGTGCAGGTGTTGTTGCAGCCCACTGAGATGGACACCCACGCCGCGTAGGCCGATTCGCGATGCGTCGGCAACGTGGAGGGGAAAACTTTGAGTGACTCCTCGATTTCTACTGCCGCTTCCTTGTTGTGACGAGCACGCTCAAGGAGTGCCGGCAAGACGTCGAGGTTGTGAGTACCAAGCACGACGTCAACCCATGGGGCCTTCTCAACGATTCCGCCACGCAGCTGTTGAGCCAAACAGCCGCCGACGGCGATCTGCATGTCGGGCCGTTCGCGTTTGACAGCGGCGAGCTGCCCGAGGTTTCCGTAGAGCTTAGTGGCGGCGTTTTCACGCACCGAACAAGTGTTGATCACAAGCACGTCCGCACCTTCGTCACCTGCATCGGTGGCGCGCGCTGCCTTGTGCGGAACCTGGGACACGGGGACATAGCCAGCCGCGTCAAGCATGCCGGCCAGCCGTTCGGAATCGTGGACGTTCATCTGGCACCCGAGGGTGCGAACCGCATATGTCTTTTGCTCAGTCATCGTGGTCAGTCTAGTGGGAAAGGTCATCCAATTCGCGTTCCAGGATTGCGAGATGCAACGCACCTGAAGTCCCGATCGCATCAGCTACGCCTATTCGTCCGCCTCAAGTTGCGCGAACGCCGTTTCTATTGCGTTGCGAATCTGCGCGGAAGAAAAGCCTCGCCTGCCAAGGGCGCCGTAAAGGCGCCTTCGGCGCACTTCTTCACTGAGATGACGCATGGAACGGATTCTACGAATTGCGAAGTCGGTTGCCGCCTGTGCCTCATCTTGGGAGTCAATCTGCTCGAGTGCCTCGCCAGCTATCTCCCCGCTGATCCCCTTGCGTTCAAGTTCTTGGCGAAGAACCTTTCGCGAGGTGGTCTTGCCCGCAAATTTGGAGCGAACAAAAGCATCCGCATAACGCTGATCGTTGACAAGATTGGCGTCAACAAAAGCCTGCAATGTTTCGTCCGCAATCTGCTGTGGAACGAGATTGCGTTCCATCGCATCGGCGAGCTGCTTACATGAGCGTTCCATCATGGCAAGCTGGCGATAGCACAAATCGCGGGCGTAACTGCGCCACTGCTCGTCGTTGCGCGCGGCGGCGCGCTCCGCCTTGCGGGCGGCGATCTCCTGCGCAGACCGCCGCCTGCGTTGCTTGCCGACGAAATCTGCTTCCTCGGCGTAGTTGACCATTATTCGTCGACGAATTCGCCATCAGCCGGGTTGTCCGTCTCAGACTCCAGCGGAGCGCCAATACCAAGCACCGACTTGACCTTCGATTCGATTTCCTCGGAGATTTCGGGGTTATCGCGGAGGAACTGGCGCACCTTCTCCTTGCCCTGGCCGAGCTGATCGCCTTCGTAGGTGTACCAGGAGCCAGACTTGCGCACGACTCCGGCATCGACAGCCATATCGATGATGCCGCCTTCCTTCGAAATGCCCTGACCATAGAGGATGTCAAACTCCGCCTGCTTAAAGGGCGGAGCCATCTTGTTCTTGACGACCTTGACCCGCGTACGGTTGCCGACCGGCATAGACCCCTCCTTCAGGGTCTCAATTCGGCGCACGTCCAAACGCACCGACGAATAGAACTTCAGGGCGCGCCCGCCCGTAGTGGTCTCCGGGTTGCCGTAGAAAACACCGATCTTTTCGCGAAGCTGGTTGATGAAGATCGCGGTGGTGCCGGAGGCCGAAAGGGCACCGGTCAGTTTACGAAGCGCCTGCGACATGAGGCGGGCTTGCAGACCGACGTGAGAGTCTCCCATATCGCCCTCGATTTCCGCCTTGGGGACGAGCGCGGCCACCGAGTCAACAACGATGATGTCCAATGCCCCGGACCTGATCAGCATGTCCGCAATTTCGAGTGCCTGCTCACCGGTATCAGGCTGGGAGACGATAAGCGCATCAGTATCCACGCCCAGCTTCTTCGCGTATTCCGGATCGAGAGCGTGTTCAGCGTCGATAAAAGCCGCGATGCCGCCCGCTTGCTGTGCCGAGGCCACAGCATGCAGAGCAACCGTGGTCTTACCCGACGATTCCGGGCCGTAGATCTCAACAACGCGCCCGCGCGGAAGGCCACCAATGCCGAGAGCGATATCGAGCGCGAGCGAGCCAGTTGGAATGACCTTCACGCGCACCTCAGGCGCATCGCCCAGCCGCATGGCCGAGCCCTTTCCAAACTGACGGTCAATCTGACCCAGGGCAGCTTGAAGCGCCTTTTCGCGATCAGCTGTTTCTTTCTTTGCCATGAGATTCCTTCATGTTAGGTGGCCGGGCGGCCGACGGATAGAACAGGTCCTTTTTGGTTCCCGCCCTCTCCGAGCGGTACACCAGCAACGTTATGCCTGACCTCCGACATTTTTATTTCACTTTCCCCAATTGTGGATTCACCAAGCGAAACGAGTTGCCGTGGATAACTCTATCCGAACATGCGTTCGAACACGGCATCGTGACTAGTGTGTTCCCCATCTCAAACACCCACGCTGTGTCTCACGCCCGCGCACGCCTCGTCCACGCTTGTCCCGCTCTAGCTACGCAAGCGCCTCGCTCGCAGGCCGAAACGGTCTTGCCTCAATCAAGACAAAACAAAAATGAGGGCGGACCCACAGGCCCGCCCTCATACGAGATTTACTTATCCCTCGGGTTCTTTCGGTGCAAGAACTCATAGGATTCCGGAAGATCCATCGCCACGCGCAATGCGTGCCATACTTCCTGCGGTTCAACGTTGTCCCGGAGCGCCTCCTCGGCAGTCCGCGAACCCAGCTCCACCAAAAGCAGGTCAGCCGCTAACGCCCGGCCGCGCCCGTCCGGAAAGGCGCGCTCTACAACCGCCCAAAACTCTGTGTGCCTCATGCACCCATCGGGGCAAGTTCACCAGCGAGAAGGGCCTCGGCCGTATCAGGAATACGCACGCCGGCGGCGCGAGCAGCCTGCACCTTGCGGAGCATCGGCGGGGTGCGCCCCTCGGCAAGATCGATGCGATCAGCGACGAGACGAAGAACGTGGCTCATCGGCACGTTCAGCGCCCTGCAGATCGACTGAAGGAGCTCCGAGGAGGCCTCCTTCTGACCACGCTCGACCTCGGACAGGTAGCCAAGGGAAACGCGGGCATCCGAAGAGACCTCACGCAGGGTGCGCCCCTGACGCTGACGGTAATCGCGCAGGACATCACCAAGCTCGCGGCGGAACAGGACCGTTTCAGTGCGGGTGGATTCATTCATTGTCATGCTCTTATCTACTCTCTTCTTCCAATCTAGCGAACTCGCTCAATCAAGCTAACTTCGCCTTTCGAGAAAATATTCCCACAGCTTTCTGAAAGTTCCCTGAAAGGCTCGTCAGAGTTCGCCGTTATTTTCGAGGGCCTCGGCGAGGACGGAAATCGCCGCCAACACGCTCTCATTGCGCACCGACTCCCTGTTTCCATCAAAGTGAAATTCATGCGAGGACGTCCCCGCCGGGGTGGACAAGCCCACCCACACGGTCCCCGCCTCATGCCCAACGGCCGGCCCCGGACCCGCCACGCCGGTCGTCGCAAGGCCGTAGTCGCTCTTCATCAAAGCAGCCACCCCAGCGGCCATCTGCTCGGCAACGACGCCGTCTACCGGCCCAGTCTCCTCCAAGCGCGCAGCGCTCACGCCGAGCACCACCGATTTTGCCTGGGTCGCATAAGCGACGACTCCCCCACGGAAACACGTCGAGGCACCCGGCACAGAAACAAACATCGATGCCAAGCGCCCGCCCGTGAGCGACTCCGCGACAGCGAGGCTCATCCCCCGCGCAACCAAATCGGCGAGGATGGCTGGGACGCGCACGACGGCGTCGTTAAACTTCATGAGAAATCCGCCGCGCTTCGGATACATACTCAAGCGCAGAGCTCATCGCATAGAAAAGCGCAACCGCGATCAGCGCGTAGCACAGCCACACGACGACGTTCGCAACCACCACCGGCAAAAACGCGTGCCACGGAATGATAATTCCGCCCGCGCCCAGCGACTGGGCCCACATCTTGATCTTGCCACCACGCCCGGCAGCCATGACCTTCTTCTTCACCATCGCCATGCGCATCAGCGTGATGCCAAGCTCGCGAATGATGAAGACGATCGTTACCCACCACCACAGCCAACCGTGGATGGAGAGCATCACCATCGTGGAGAGAATAAGGAACTTGTCAGCGATAGAGTCGGCGAGCTTGCCGAAATTCGTGATGAGGCCACGGCTACGGGCCAAATGCCCGTCGAGCTGGTCGGTCGCTGCGGCGAGTGCAAAGATCCCCCACGTCAGCCAGCGACGCTCCGGCGTCGGGTCAAGAAATGCCCAAATGAGCACGGGAACGAGCACGAGCCGAAGAACCGTTAAAGCATTAGCGATATTGATGACAGGCACCTGAGATTTTTCTTCCACTCCTCTACTGTAGATGAAGAAAAGATTTTCCGAACTACGCTCGCTGGAGGCGCGCATGAACTTGCGGTTCCTCACCTCTGTTGCTGTCTTGGCGCTGATGGCCGGTTGCACGGATTCCACGGGAGCTTCCGTGGCAACGACGCCGTCGGGGCGCGTTTCGTCTGCGCACACGGCGACGCCGACACCGACCCCCACTGCCCCACCGGAGCGATTCACGGTGAGCTCGGGCGGCGATATTCTCCTCCATCTCTCCGTCAATGAAGATGCGCGAACCGGCGACGGACACTACGACTACACCCCGTACTATGCGCCAATGAAGGATTTCATCGCGAACTCCGACCTGGCACTGTGCGCGCTGGAGATCCCGATCGTCGCCCCTGACCAACAGCCCTCGAATTATCCGAATTTCGGCGCTCCCCACGACCTGGCGAAATCGTTAGCCGCGGTCGGATTTGACGGATGCGCCTTCGCCACCAACCACACCATGGATCGTGGCTTCGGCGGCGTCGAAACCACGGTGGCCGCGCTCAGCGAAGCGGGCCTGGGCTGGGCTGGTGCCGCACGCACTCAAGAAGAAGCCGATCAGATCCAGTTCTACACACTCACAGGCAAAAACCATTCGGTCAAGATCGCACACATCTCAGCCACGACGCTCACCAACGGCATCCCGATTCCGGCGCAGCACCCATATTCGTGGAACGTCGTGGGCAATTTGGGAGCTCCCGTCCAGAGCGTCGTTGAGGACGCGAAACGGGCACGCTCGCTCGGCGCGGACATCGTCATCGTCTCTATGCACTGGGGAACTGAATATGTCTCGGAGCCGATCGAAGAGCAGCTCGAGATCTCCCGCGTTCTTGCCGATTCCGGGCAGGTCGACCTCGTGTTCGGCAATCACAGCCACGTCCCCGAACCGCTCGACAAACTGCCCGGCGGACCAAAGGGCCAGGGCATGTGGGTGGTGTACTCAATGGGTAACCAGATTTCGGGCCAGAGCGTCGAGAACCACGGACACCGCGTGACCACGGGCCTGCTCACCACCGCCACCATTGAGGCGAATGAGGCGGGAGCCTCGGTCGTCGACTTCGATTGGATGGCCGTCACTCACGATCGCCGTGCAGGCGAAAAGCTCTGGCCGCTCCAGCCACTCGTTCGCGGGGAACGGCCCGAGGGCCTCGGCTTAAGTGCCTCCGAGATTCAGGCCCGCGCTGACGTAACCTACCCCGTCATGGCGACCTCCGGGCCCGAGCGCACCGTTGCGCCGACCTCCACCGGCGCGACGCTCTCGGCGTCGCGCAAGTAGGGCCCGCGCAAGTAGGGGTCGAGGCGCGCTCGTGGCGCATTTGCCCACTCACGACGCACTTCTCGCCTAACGGCGCACCTCACACCCGTGTTTGAGGTGCGTCACGAGCGGAGAAGTGCGACGCCAACGGAGACGGGCGTCACTGCCGGCCGGTCAATTGCCAGGCGTCCTCGTCCGGGTCGTCGTCCCATTCGGTCTCGTCGTAGGCGAGAGGGTCGGTGGCATAACGGTCGTTGTTGATCACCACGGTGCGGCCCTCATCGGGCTCGTCTGCCGATGCAGCGTCCATGTCAACCCCGGCGCCTGCCTCGCCGTTGGCATACGGGCGAGAATCGGCGTCGGGCTCACGGGCAACGTCGACGTCGCCGAAATCGGCGTCCGCGTATCGATCGTCTTCATCCTCGGACGTCTCGCCCGTGTGCAGCTTGACGTCCTCCCCCTTGATGAAGGCCAAGACAGTCGGTAACTGCTCGGGAGTGACCAGTACGTCGCGCGCCTTCGAGCCCTCCGACGGGCCAACGATCTCGCGCGACTCCAACAGGTCCATCATTCGCCCAGCCTTGGCGAAACCGATGCGCAGTTTACGCTGCAGCATCGATGTCGAGCCGAACTGGGTAGTTACCACGAGCTCCGCCGCTTGAAGCAGCGTATCCAGGTCGTCCCCGATCTCCTCGTCGATGACCTTCTTCTCTGCCTTCGGGATCACGTCCTCGCGGTAAACCGGCTGCATCTGCTCCTTGACATGCTTGACCACCGCGGCGATCTCATCTTCGGTCACCCACGCGCCCTGAACACGCATCGGCTTCGAGGCACCTGAGGGCATGAAGAGCGCATCACCCATACCGATGAGCTTTTCTGCGCCGGAGGCATCGAGAATGACTCGCGAGTCTGCAAGCGAGGACGTCATGAACGCCAAACGCGAAGGGATATTTGCCTTGATCAGGCCTGTCACGACGTCGACTGACGGGCGCTGCGTCGCCAGCACCAGGTGGATTCCGGCGGCTCGCGCCAGCTGAGTGATGCGCTGGATCGAGGCTTCGACGTCGCGCGGGGCGACCATCATCATGTCCGCCAACTCGTCGACCACGACCAAGAGGTAGGGGTATGGCTGGAGCTTGCGCTCCGATCCCGGTGTGGCGGTGACCTTGCCGGACCGGACGGCGTCGTTGAAATCGTCGATGTGCTTGAAGCCGTAGTGGGCCAGATCGTCGTAGCGCTGATCCATCTCGCGAACCACCCATTCGAGCGCCTCGGCGGCCTTCTTCGGGTTGGTAATAATCGGCGTGATCAGGTGCGGAATGCCTGCGTAGATCGTCAGTTCCACCCGCTTGGGATCGACCAGGATCATGCGCACTTCCTCAGGCGTGGCGCGCATCATGATCGACGTGATCATCGAGTTAATGAAGGACGACTTACCAGCGCCGGTGGCGCCGGCCACCAGCAGGTGAGGCATCTTGGCGAGATTCGCCACGACGTACTGCCCGCCAACGTTCTTCCCAACGCCGACGACGAGCGGGTGCGCCTGCTTCCGGGCCACCGAGCTCTTGAGGACGTCGCCGACCATGACCGTCTCACGGTCCGTGTTCGGAATCTCGATGCCGATCGCTGATTTGCCAGGGATCGGAGACAGAATGCGCACGTCCGCGGAGGCGACAGCGTATGCGATGTTCTTCGACAGCGAGGTGATGCGGTCGACTTTCACACCCGGGCCGAGCTCGACCTCGTACTGGGTGACCGTTGGGCCACGGGAGAAGCCGACGACTTCGGCGTCGACGGAGAATTCGCTAAAGACGCGGGTGAGAGATTCGACCACATGGTCGTTGGCAGCCGAGCGCTCCACCCCGGGAGGGCCCTCAACCAGCAGCTCCCCGGGCGGAAGCGTATAGGTAATGTTCGACAACAATTCGAGCTGCTCGACACGCGGCGGCAACGGCTCCGGCTTGGGTGCCTTCTTGACGATAGCCGGAACCTTGACCTTGGGCCGCTGAACCGGCTGGTACTTCGGCTCGGGGTCGGCAGCGGGCGAGAACGCCTGCGTGGCAGGCACGTCCGCCGGAGAGGCGTCGGCATCCGCTGACTCCGGCGAATCGCTAGCGATCTCGGCCTCTTCAGGCTTTCCGCGTCGCACGCGCGAACGCGCGGGCCGTTCGATGACCTCGGTTTCGGCGTCGTGAAGCTCCATCGCTGCAAGGCGAGCCTCGCGGCGAGCCTTGAACCAGTCGATGATGTCCCGGACAGAGGTGTCGAGTGAGAAGAGCATGGCGTACGTGCCAAGAAGCACGAGAAGCGGCACGGCACCCCACACCGAAACAAGCGCGGCAAGCGAACCGCCAGCGAGGAAGCCGACTACTCCGCCAGCCGCCTCGATGCCGGCGAACGACTGGGCGGGGTTCGGCTGGCCGAGAGCCACGTGCATGACGCCCGTGATTGCGATGGTCAGGAGCCCAAGGCCGATGACGAATCGCTGGTTGGTGTTTCCCACCGATCGGCGGAACAGCTTGACGGAGACGCCGATAAGCATGACGGGCACGAAGATCGACAGCGCGCCAACGACGCCTGCCGTCGCATGATGGATGACATCTCCTAACAGCCCGGACAGGCCGAACCACTCGCGTAGCGCGACGACGATCGCGAGCGCGAGCATGATAAAAGCCAGCCCCTCGAAACTGCGTGGCGCATCTGAAACATCCGGCCTTTTCGTTGCCGGGGCGTTGCGTTTGGCAGACGAGGCGCGCGAATTGGTCGGCTTAGGTGTCCGAGCCATATCTCCTCTTCCGTGGCACAATAGATCACTTTGAGCCTAGTGGCCGCCTCCGACACTTCTGTATCTCACGCGCCGGAGGCTCCGAAATGTGAGCTGTGTGGGAGGCGGCCACCGCCTATTGTATGTATTCAGTCAGTCCGTACCCGGCCGGTTCGCGCCCGGCCGGTTCGCGCCCGCTCAGGCCTCGATCACGGTCGGGATGATCATGGGCTTGCGGCGGAGCTTTCGCGCCACCCATCGCCCGACGACGCGGCGCATGGCCTGTTGCATCTGGTAGGTGGTGGCGGATTCGTTTGAGATGGCTTCGTCGAGGGCGGTCCGCACGTCGGGGAGGATCTCTTCGAAGACGGAGTCGTCCTCCGCCATGCCACGAGCCTGGATGTGGGGGCCGGTGAGGACTTTGCGTTCTTGGGCGTCGATGACGGCGAAGATCGCGATGAACCCCTCCTCGCCGAGCGTGAGGCGGTCAGTGAGCTCGGCCTCTCCGATCTCGCCCACGGAGGAACCGTCCACGTACACGTAACCGCAGGGCACCTCGCCGACGATGGCACACTTTCCGTCAACCATGTCGATGACCGAACCATCCTCGGCAAGGATGACGTTTTCGGCCGGGACGCCCGTGCGCACGGCAATCGCACCGTTGGCCACGAGGTGTCGGACTTCGCCGTGGACGGGCATGGCATATTCGGGTTCGAGGATGTTGTAGCAGTAGAGCAACTCCCCCTCGGCCGCGTGACCGGAGACGTGCACTTTGGCGTTGCCCTGATGGACGACCTTCGCCCCGAGCTTCATCAGCCCGTTGATCAGGCGGAATACCGAGTTTTCGTTGCCGGGAATGAGTGAGGAGGCGAAGATGACCGTGTCGCCTTGGCCGACCGAGATCGTCTTGTGGCTGCCCGAGGCAATGCGTGCGAGCACTGCCATGGGCTCGCCCTGCGAGCCGGTGGACATGTAGACGATTTCGTCGTCGGCAACCGAATCTGCGTTCTTCAGGTCGATGAGCGTGTCTTCAGGCACCGAAAGGTAGCCGAGTTCTTCGGCGATGCCCATGTTGCGCACCATTGACCGGCCCACGAAACACACCTTGCGGTCAAACTTGTAGGCGGCGTCCAACACCTGCTGGACGCGGTGAACGTGGGAGGCAAACGAGGCGACAACGATCTTTCCACTCGATTGAGCGAAGACGTTTTCGAGCACCGGCCCGATGTTCGCCTCCGAGGCAACGAAGCCGGGAACCTCGGCGTTGGTCGAATCGCACATGAAGAGGTCCACGCCTTCTTCGCCGAGGCGGGCGAAGGAACGCAGGTCGGTAATGCGCCCGTCGAGCGGCAGCTGATCCATCTTGAAGTCGCCCGTGTGCAGAACCGTGCCCGCGTTGGTGCGGATGAAGACCGCGAGCGCATCCGGGATGGAGTGGTTCACCGCGACGAATTCACACTCGAAGTTGCCGAGGTTTTCGATGTCGCCTTCTTCGACGACCATGGTGTAGGGCTTGATGCGGTGCTCGGCGAGCTTCGCTTCGACCAGCGCGATGGTCAGTTGGGATCCGATGATCGGGATATCTTCACGCAGGCGCAGGAGGTAAGGCACGCCGCCGATGTGATCCTCATGGCCGTGGGTGAGGATGATTCCGTCCACCTGGTGAAGACGGTCTTTGATGTAATCGAAGTCGGGAAGGATGAGGTCGACTCCCGGCTGGGACTCTTCGGGGAATAGCACACCGCAATCGACGATGATCATTCGGCCGTCGATCTCAAAGACCGTCATGTTGCGGCCGATCTCGCCAATTCCGCCGAGCGGAACGATGCGTAGAGTGCCGTTGTCAATGGGAGGAGGTAGTTTCGTCTTAGTCACCTTCCCATTGTCTCACGTTTACGCTCTTCCTGTTACGTCCACGACGCCGTCGGGTCCCGTCACGATCAGTGAGTTGCTTCCGTCTCGTCGTCGGACCACTACCGCCTTAGAGCAGGCCCTCGGCTTCGAGCGCTCGGCGCAGTCCTGCGAGTTCGGCGTCGGAGGCGCCGACGAGCGGCAGGCGAACGGTGGCGGACTCGATCACGCCGAGCATCTTCATCGCCTCTTTGGCCATGACTGCGCCCTGTCCCCCGCCCATGATTGCCTCGATGATGCCGGCCTGCTTGGCGAACTCGGCGCGAGCGGCGGGCAGGTCACCCGAATCGACCTCACTGACCAGGGCGCGCAGGCCGGAAGCGATGACGTGGCCGGCAACGGACACGACGCCGGATGCTCCGTGGGCGAGCCAGGCAAAGTTCAGCGAGTCGTCACCTGAGTAATACTCGAGGCCGGTGCGGTTGAGCCGTTCAAATCCTTGCGGCACGTTCCCGGTGGCGTCCTTAACGGCCTTGATCTGCGGGTGCGCAGCAAGCCGGTCGAGTGTCTCGTCGGAGATGGCAACACCGGTTCGGCCAGGAATGTCGTAGACCATGACGGGCAGTGACGTCGATTCGGCGACTGCCACAATGTGCTGGTAGACGCCCTCTTGGGAGGGGCGGTTGTAATAGGGAGCAACGACGAGGAGGCCCTGCGCCCCAGATTCTTCCGCGCCCCTGGCGATGCGTACGGCATGGGCGGTGTCATTGGAGCCCGCGCCCGCGATGATCATCGCTCTCCCGCCAACAGCGGCCTTAACCTCCCGCACGAGCTCGTTCTTTTCAGGCTGGTGGGTGGTCGGCGACTCGCCGGTCGTGCCAGACAGGACGAGAGCGTCGCAGCCGTCGTCGACAAGCTTGACCGCCACCTTGCAGGCCGAATCGATATCGATTGAACCGTCCGGATGGAACGGCGTGACCATAGCGACGCTGACGGAGCCAAATGAACGCGAAGGAGTATCCATGGCCTTACTCTACCTAGCGTTTCCCTTTCGAGGTGAGGCTTTCGTCATGTGGACTTCGTTCTCTCGGGTGGCGTGATACTCGAGAATCGCCGTGATCGACTCCGCAGCCTTGGTAAATCTCTCGGCAAGTCGCTTGTCGACGCGCCGCGGCAGGAAAATCCGTAGCATCACGACGAGGATCACCCATGCCAGGGAGACCGGCAGGACCGCAAGCTCCCACCAATCCGGCCGGAAGCGCAGAGTAACGAACAAAGGAATGCCAGAAAAGAGAGCAGCAAAGAGACATCCTAAGATGGCCAAACCATAACCGGAAATAACGATGGACCTGCCACTGATCCTGTCGATGACCATGCGCACGAGGTCACCCGCTCCCACAATTGCAGAGTAGATCAAGGGAAGGGCAATGACGACCCAGAACGCAACGACGCGGACAATGCCGCCATACTCGCCAAAATGTTCGATGACTCTCCACAGGGAAACCGCGAGGAAAACACACGAGAGCCCCACGAGCCACCAGGCGCGGCGGAAGACGTAACGAAGTGTCCTTTCAACCCAAATGAGCCTCTCGTTTTTGTCCAGGCAGTTCTCCTTGGATTTTAGGTAGTCCTTGACTACGAAATCGCACCCCATCTCAGCAATTTCCCTGCCTCTTTCGAGATCGTGTGAGCTGACGCGGAGCCCCTCGCAATACTGTGGAACGCCACTCATCGCATCGGTAAATCGGGCGAAGATGCGCGGCAGGAAAGCAGCTAGCATCAGCCCCAATCCAATTACCGCGGTTTCAATTAGATTCAGTGACTGCCACGAAAGAAGAGGAGGTTCGCCAGGTTTCGCGACTATGCCAGCCGAAGAGACGGCGAAAAATGCCAGAACGGCGGTAGAGATGTTCACGGCTTCATGCAAGGTCGGTTCCGCGGGCCCGGAAGACCGCCGAGCTCCCCACGAATCACACACTTCGATCCGATTGGAAATATCACCGATGGCCACCCTGAAGCTCTCCGGTTTGTTCGCCTCAGCCCGTCGGTCCTTGAGGCGAAATTGTTTCATCAGGTCGGCAACCGCCTCCCTGGCCAAGCGATCGATGTGCGTCCGATCCCATCTCGCGATGACCGGGAAGGTAACGAATGCGCCCAACACTGCGACGATCCCGAGGGAAAGCGTGACCCAATCACCAAAGGAGATATGACTCGTCATGATAAAGATCAACATCTCATTCAGGAGGTTGTCAATCGGGCCCTTTTGGCTGTTCAACATGGCATGCAGAAAAGCGATGAGAATGTATAGAGACACGCCCGCAAAAACGGGATACACCGGCGGAATAGCCGCACTCCTCTCCGCCTGGCGCTCGATAAAGTTGCGCCATCCGTCGTCGTAGACAAACGCCGCAGCGCGTTCCGCACAGTCTTTCGCAGAGGAGCCATGTCCCTTGCTGATAAAACATTGGACAATCCAAAGCATTACGTCACACTTTCACCATTCGAACGCGCACCCGACATTTCGCTTTTGTGCATCCATAATAGATCATGGTCGAAGAATTCTCCAAGCGCATATAGGATGCAACACGTGAGTGAAGTGAAGAAGTCAGTACGCCCCGCCCGCCAAGAAGATGCGCTCGCGATCGGACAGATCCAACGCGAGGCCATGCTCGAGAGCATTTCCGCCGGGTTGGAACGCCGGGCAAGCGAGGCAGTCGGGGCCCAGCTCGAGGTGGGCTCCCTCGCGGCCACCTGGATGACGACGATCGCCAGCCTTCCTTCTGACCGTCACCACGTCCTCGTCGCGCTCGCCGACGGCGTCGTCGAAGGCTTCGCCGCCGTCGCCCCCGCTGACCCGATCATCCTCAAAGACGACGACGCGTCCGGGCTCGACTCAGAAACCGGGCAACCACGTGTGGCCTACGAGATCACGAACTTCCATGTCCCGCTACGCTTTAACCGAGCAGGCCACGACGCGCGCCTCCTGGCAGCGATCACCGACCTGTGCGAAGACGCCACCGAGCTCCACATCTGGGCCATCGCTGGCTACGACCAACTCACCCACTTCCTGGACGCCTCCGGCTTCGCTCCTCGACCGCTTCGCCGGCATGCCGAGGTCGACGGCGGAGAGATCCGGGAGCACCTGTGGTGGACCACCCTCGAAGCTACACCCGACTCAGTCCAGTAAGGCCCTCAGCTCGGCGGCAGAAAGCTTTGCGCTGACACCGCCGTCTTCGCTGATGACGCCGAGCAGGCGACGCTTCTGATCCTGCAAGGCAACCACCTTTTCCTCGATCGTTCCCGCGGACACCAACCTGTAGACGTGAACCGGTCGGGTCTGACCGATGCGGTGCGCACGATCGACCGCCTGGTCCTCGGCGGCAGGATTCCACCACGGGTCAGTCAAGATGGCATAATCCGCCATCGTCAGGTTCAGCCCCGTGCCGCCGGCCTTGAGCGAGATGAGGAAAATCGGGGCCTCCCCGCGCGAGAACCGCTTGATCAGGGCGGGCCGGCCCTTGGTCGCCCCATCGAGGTAGAGGTAGGGAATTCCAGCTTCGTCCAGACGGGCGGCAACGAGCTTCAGGAAGCGCGTGAACTGAGAGAAGACCAGCGCCGAATGTCCCTCCGCCACGAGGCTATCCAGGAGCGGCATCAGCTCGTCCATCTTCGACGTCGGCGCCGACGATTCTTCATCGCCCAAACGTGGATCAATCGCCAGCTGCCGTAGCCTCGTCAAGGCGGACAGGATCTCTATCCGGTCCTCGTCCTCCAGGCCCAGCACCCGCTGGCGCTCCTTCTCCAGCTGAACCTCGTACATGCGCTTGTGGGCGCCCCTCAGCTCCACGTGTAACACCTGCTCCTGCTTAGGAGGCAGATCCAAACTCACCGATTGCTTCGTGCGCCGCAAAAGGAACGGGCCAATACGGCGTCGTAGAGTGGCCATCAGCTCCTCGCAGCCGCGGCCCTCAGCCTTTTCGATCGGCTTGCGGAAAGCATCGTTAAACTTTTCCGCAGACCCCAGCAGGCCCGGGGCGGAGAGGGCGAACATTGCCCAAAGCTCGCCGAGGTTATTCTCGATCGGGGTGCCCGTCACCGCGAAGACGCTCGGCGCGCCTAGGCTGGCGGCCACCGCAAAGCCCTTCGACTTCGCATTCTTGACGTTCTGCGCCTCATCAAGCACCAGCCCGGTGATACCCAGTGCACGGTATTCGTCTGCCTCCAGCCGCATCAGGGTGTAGGAGGTGACGACGACGTCGGCGTCGGCTGCTACCTCGGCCAGGCTTGTGCCGCGAATGCGTTTCGTCGATTCAACGCCGACGACCTTGAGCGAGGGTGCAAACCTGCCCGCCTCAGCCACCCAATTGCCCACGACGGACGTGGGCGCAACGACCAGCCAAGGCGAGCCGGGGTTGCGCTCGCGGTCGCGAAGGATCATGGCGAGAACCTGGATGGTTTTGCCCAGGCCCATGTCGTCGGCCAAGACGCCGCCCAGGCCCGCATCGCGCAACGCGCACAGCCACCTAAATCCCGCCTCCTGGTAGGAACGCAGTTTGGCGTTCAAGCCATCCGGTACGGTGGCGGGAGTTGGCTCTTCGGCATGGCGTACTGCCTCGAGCCACCGATTTTCCGCCGCGCGAATCACGCCTAGGTCAAGTAGATCCTGCCACCACGACTGGCGGATCTTGGGCACACGAAGAGCCGACCTTCGCCGGTCATCAAGTAGCCGCGCCTCATCAATCAGCTGGCGCAACTTGGCCAAATCGGGACTAGCGAGGTCCACATATACGTCCCCGACGTAAGTAAACCTCTCCCCCGCCGCAAACGCATACAGCAGTTCGTGGAGCTCGACCTGCTGGCCGTCGACGACCACGGCCATCTTCAGATCGAGCCAGTCTCGCGATTCTTGGACATCCACATCGACGTGGATGTCCTCGGCGCGGCGAAACGCGGGGATGTCCTCGATGACGTCCACGCCGATGTCTCTCAGCTCGCGCGTCAATTCGCCCAGCGTAAGAAGATGCTCGCCTTGGAGCTTGCACGCCTCATGCAGTCGCTCGCCCATCATCGGCGGACACACCCGTTGCACCACAGGGCTAACCTCACGCCGGATTTCGGCCTCCGCCTCACGGCTGCGTTGCCCGGTCGGAGCGCTCCATAAGCTGTACGTTCCGAACACGTTCCCGTGGTTGTCGCTGTAGACCCACTCCCAGGCCGCATTGACGACCGGGCCGGGCGTCGTCGTCAACGTCAAACGCAACGACGCCCGCGGAGGCTCCGGGAGCACGTATCCGTTTGTACGAAGGTCGCCGACGGAACGTAACGTCGGCAGGAAGACGCGCTCGAAATACTCTCGCTCTGTGGCGGGAACGACGACCTCATGATCTCGCAAGTACGTCCATTCCTCACTCGCGGTGGGCTCGATAAACGCGAGGTGGAGTTCGCCGTCGTGCCAGATGACGAGCTGGCGCGGGCTGCCCACCAGGAGATAGTCCGTGCCCAAGCGCGGATGCTCCAGCCTCGGGACCAGCTGAAGGTAATTGCCCGTATCGGTCAGTTCGATGGACGCAACTGCGGGCTCAGGATCGATACTGAGAGGCCTTTTGGTCTTCGCGTCAATGAGCTCAACGCCGGCGTCGATGCACTTTTTCAGGTACTGGGCAACCAGCGGCGAACGCACCCACGTCATCATCAACGTGTCGTGGAAGAGCGCACTCGAATGGTTCATGTTGAGGTCGCACGCCTTGACGAACTCTCGTACCGCCTTAGCCTGGCTGATCTGGAAGTGCTCGCCTCCACCGTTGCGCAGATACGACAGAGATGCCCCGGACTTGATCCACTTGTCCCGGTTGCCCTCACGCATGGCAAGAATCTCAAGTTTGCCGACGCTCTGCTGCTTCCACATTGGGATGCCGGGGATCGGCTGGCGCGGAGCCGTGTAATCAAAGGCCAGCGCGAGCTTGCCGTCTCCACCAAGGCCCACACCAAGCATGATCATCATGTCTCGGCGCCAGCCCGTGAGCGCGTCCGCCATGGTCGGTGAGGGAATACTCGAAGCGGGCTTGACCTGGGTAGGAAGCAGATCGAGGGCGATCAGCGTAGCGCTCACACAGTGCTTGCAGTTGTATCCCACCGGGCACGAGCACTGGCCATAGAACGAGGTGAAGTCGGTGTCCAGAGCGTATTCGATCCACTGGCTGTAGATTTCCCCGTTCGACCCCTCCGACTCGGCCTCGATAGTATCTTCCGTGACCGAGTGCACGAGCGACTTTCCCTGGGTGGCGTAGACCAGCCCGCGTGCCAAGGAACCTGAATCGACGAAATGGTTGAGCCCGTGAAAGTTCATAGGTTGAGCAGCGGCTCGAGGCCATACGTCAGGCCGGGACGGTTGGCTACTTCGCGAACCGCCAGCAAGATGCCGGGCATGAAGGATTCACGCCCGAAGGAGTCTTGGCGGATCGTCAGCTGTTCACCCGGATTGCCGAGCAGGATTTCCTCGTGTGCGTACAGGCCCCTGAGCCTGACGGCGTGGACGCGGACGCCCTCGATCTGTCCGCCGCGAGTTCCAAGCGGATCGGATTGCGTGTTATCGGGGCTGACCATGCCGGCCGCCTTGCGCGCTGCGCCGATGCGTTGTGCGCTCGTGGTGGCAGTCCCAGACGGCGCGTCGACCTTGTCCGGGTGATGCAGCTCGATGACCTCCACAGACTCGAACATCGCCGCCGCCTTCTCCGCGAACGCCATGGCCAGCACCGCCGAAAGGGCGAAGTTGGGGGCAATCAACGCATTCTTGCCCACCCGCTGGGCGTGTTCGCGTACCGCATCGAGGCGTTCCGCCGTCCATCCGGTGGTTCCTACCACCGCATGGGAGCCGGCGTCGAGGATCGCGTGAACGTTCGCGTCCGTCGCATCAGGCACGCTAAATTCGACGACGACGTCCGCGCCCGCCAGAGACTGCTCCGTGATCGGATCGCCAGCATCCAGACGGGCCACAAGATCCATGCCCGCGGCCAGGACCGCCTCACATACTGAGCTACCCATGCGCCCAGCTGCACCAACAACCGCTACCTTCATCATTTTCCTCCAGATCTAAACCTGCGGACCGACGATCATCAGAGAGCGCGGCGAGGAGGCGATGTCCTGAGCAAGGCTTTGCACCTGTTCGCCCGTCACTGCACGCGCCTGCTCAAGCACCTCGTCGAGCGAGCGCAACCGCCCGGTGATGAGCTCCGAGTTGCCCAGCCGCGATCGCCTGAACGAGTTACTCTCCGATGAGAAGACTAGCCTAACTCTACGCTGGCGGAACGCGGTTTCGATTTCCACATCCGTCACGCCATTGTCGGCAATGTCGTGCAAGGCGCCGGTCATAATATCGGCTACAGTAGAAGCATTTTGCGGCGCGCATAAGGCCGTCATTCCGGCCACGCCACCTTCAAGATAGGCGGTCTGCCAGGAGTAGGTGGCGTAGGCGAGGCCGCGCCGTTCGCGCACTTCCCGGAACAGCCGCGAGGACTGTCCCCCACCAAGAATGGTGTCGAGAGCGACGATCACTTCCTCACGCTCGTCCAAAAGCGGCAGCCCCGGATAGCCAACGACGACGGCGCTCTGGCGGCCCGCCCGTATCGCGGCTCCTTCTCCGCCGCCGGCGTACTGGACGTCGGCCTCGCGGCGCCGAGCAACCGGGCGGCGATCTTCGAGATTCCACCCGACACTACGCAGTTCCGTCAGCAGCAGGTCGAGAAGCTGGTCGTGGTCAACGTCACCCGCCGCGGTGACGACGAGCTCGCCGGCGTGATAGTTCGAACGATAGTGGTCCAGCAGGTGGTCGTGGTCAAGCGCCTTGACCGTGTCAAAAGTGCCGCCAATGGGCCTGGCCAGCGGATGCTTTCCCATGACCAGTTCGAGGATGGCGTCTGCGGCGACGTCGGCGACGTCGTCGTCGGCCGCCGCGAGCTCTTCGAGGATCACGCCACGTTCGAGCTCCATGTCGGCTCGATCAAGCTTCGAGTTACAGAACATGTCCACAAGAAGCGTGAGGAGGTCTGGGACGTCACCGGCAAAGACCCGCCCGTAATAACAGGTATAAAGGCGGGCGGTGGCCGCATTCATTGTGCCGCCGAGCGCATCACCTAGCGCGGAGATCTCGGCGGCCGTGCGCGTGTGAGTCCCCTTGAAAAGCAGGTGTTCAAGGAAGTGCGTCGAGCCTTCCGCGCCGGCCGACTCGTCACGAGAACCCGCTCCCACCCAAAATCCAAGGGAGACTGACTTCTGCCCCGGGATGTGCTGCGTGAGCACGCGAATTCCGCTCGGCAGGAGGGTTCGCGTGGTGGGGATCCCGTCGTCGTCGAACTCAACAGTTCCCGGAAGATCTAGTGGTAGATGTAGTGCCATAAGAAAGTCCATCCTACTTTTTTCGTCTCTAACGCACCACCTCGCTCGTGAGAGGCCCAAGCTCAGATGAGATTTCCTTGATAAAGTTCGCGTCGTGGATAGATTTTCTATTACGGACAGCACATCGATTGGAAAAATGCATTTCATTCTCTGGCCCACGCTCCCCCAGACCCCGCAGGGTCGGCCGCGCGCCGGAGCCCTCCTCACCACGCTCACTGACGGAAGCACGTCGATCCAGTGGTTCGACCCGGATATCCTGTTTTATTTCCAAGTCTGGGACCGGCTCGACGGCGTCAACGGCAGCCGCCTCGAACCCGATATCTGCTTAAACGACGACGGCGATATATCTGTCGCCGCCCTGCATGTGCCCTGGGCAGAAGATCAGCTCCTCGGCCAATACTCAGTCCGCGACGGCCGATGGATCGACGAACCTGATGGATCGTGGGCCGATTTCACTCGCCGCGCTTGTTCTGTCTTGGCGGAAGGATTGCGCGCACCCAAAGTGGACCTGCCAGAAGGCGACGTGGCCATCGTCAAGGTACACAACTACCTCACGGTTCATGTCAACTTCGGCGGAACGATGTATCGTCTGCTCGAGCGCGAGGTCCCCCGAGATGACGAATACGAACCAATCTATCGACTCTTCGGCGTGCTAAGCGAGGAATATCCCGCACTCAGCCACGCCACTGTACTCGTGCAGGATGGCCGCTGGATCTACTGGGCCCCTGGCACCAACGCCTACACCCACCCCGGTGGAACAGCAGCCCCCGCCTGGCTCGGCCTCGTCTCTGCTGCCTTGTCAGAGCACTCCCAGACTTCGTAGATGCAGCATCGATGCTGAGAGGGGCCAGTCCTCGCGGACTGGCCCCTCTCACGTTTACCGATTACTCGTCAGCGGACTCCTCCGAGTCGCCATCTTCGCGAGTCCGAGTGCGACGGCGACGACGCTCGCCACCACGCTTCTCGCCATCCTCACGACGGCCGCGGCGGCGCGGACGATCTTCCTCGTCCTTGCTGTTATCCTTGGCCTCGGCCTCGGCGGCAAGCTGCTCTTCAGTCAGAACAGCATGGAGCGAGAGCTTACCACGCGGATCGATCTCTGCGAGCTCGACCTCGACCTTGTCGCCGACGTTGAGCACGTCCTCGACGGCGTCGATACGCTTGCCACCCACGAGGCGGCGGACCTGCGAGATATGCAGGAGGCCGTCCTTGCCCGGGGAAAGCGAAATGAACGCACCGAACGTCGTCGTCTTGACGACCGTGCCTACGAAACGCTCACCGATCTCCGGCATTTGCGGGTTGGCGATGGCGTTGATCGTCTGACGCGCAGCCTCGGCCGAAGCGCCGTTGTCAGCACCGATGAAGACAGTGCCGTCGTCCTCGATCGAGATCTCAGCGCCGGTGTCTTCCTGGATCTGGTTGATCATCTTGCCCTTCGGGCCAATGACTTCGCCGATCTTGTCAACCGGGATCTTCACCGAGATGATACGCGGAGCCGTCGGAGCCATCTCATCCGGTGCCGGAGCGGCTTCCTCAATGAGGTCGAGGATCGCGAGGCGAGCCTCGTGCGCCTGGGTCAGAGCCTGAGCGAGGACCGCGGCCGGGATGCCATCGAGCTTGGTGTCGAGCTGGAGTGCCGTCACCATGTCACGCGTACCGGCGACCTTGAAGTCCATGTCGCCCAGCGCGTCCTCGGCGCCGAGGATGTCGGTCAGCGCGACATAGCGCTGCTCGCCCTCAACCTCGCCAGAGATGAGGCCCATGGCGATGCCGGCAACCGGCGCCTTGAGCGGAACACCGGCGTTGAGGAGCGACAGGGTCGATGCGCACACCGAACCCATCGACGTCGAGCCGTTGGATCCGAAAGCCTCGGAAACCTGACGGATGGCGTAGGGGAACTCCTCGCGCGACGGCAGAACTGGAACCAGGGCACGCTCGGCGAGCATACCGTGGCCAATCTCGCGACGCTTAGGCGAACCCACGCGGCCGGTCTCGCCGGTCGAATACGGCGGGAAGTTGTAGTGGTGCATGTAACGCTTCGCCGTGATAGGCGAAAGGTTGTCAAGCTGCTGCTCCATCTTGAGCATGTTCAGAGTGGTCACACCCATGATCTGGGTCTCGCCACGCTGGAACAGCGCGGAGCCGTGAACTCGTGGCAGAACCTCGGTCTCGGCGGTGATGGTGCGGATCTGTGCCGGGGCGCGGCCATCCATACGCACGCCCTCGGTCAGAACGCGGTAACGCATCTCCTGCTTCCAGTGAGCGTTGAGCGCGAGGGTCAGTGCCTGCTCGCGATCTTCGAACTTCTCGGAGAGCTCCTCAACAATGGTCGCAGTCAGCTCGTTCAGAGCATCATCGCGCTCGTGCTTGTCAACGATTCCCCACAACGCCTCGAAGCGGCCGTTGATCTGCGCGCCAACCGCCTCAAATTCCTCATCCTCGTAGGGGAGGAAGCGGGGAAGATCGGCCGGCTCCTTGCCAGCCTGTTCAGTGAGTACAAGCTGGGCTTCGCACAGCGTGCGGATGAAGGGCTTGGCAGCCTCAAGGCCTTCAGCGACCGTGGATTCGGTCGGCTTCGTGCCACCCTTGGCCACGTTATCCATTGCCTCGTCGCCAGCCTCGGCCTCGACCATCATGACGGCGATATCGTCGCCGACGATACGGCCGGCGACCACCATGATGAAGGTGGCGTCCGGTAGCTCGGAGTAACGCGGGAAGGCAACCCACTGGCCGTCAATGAGGGCCAGGCGCACAGCACCAACGGGTCCGGAGAACGGCAGTCCGGAGAGCTGAGTCGACATCGAAGCCGCGTTCATCGCGACGACGTCGTAGGCGTCATCCGGGTGGATGGTCAGGACCGTAGCGACGATCTGAACCTCGTTGCGCAGACCCTTGGCGAACGCCGGACGCAGCGGGCGGTCGATCAGTCGGCACGCGAGGATCGCGTCGGTGGACGGGCGGCCTTCACGGCGGAAGAACGAGCCCGGGATGCGACCAGCCGCGTACTGACGCTCTTCGACGTCAACCGTCAACGGGAAGAAGTCAAAATGCTCCTTGGGCTGGGAAGAGACGGCGGTAGCGGACAGAATGGTCGTCTCGCCGTCGAGGTAAGCAAGTGCCGATCCGGCAGCCTGGCGGGCAAGCAGTCCGGTTTCGAAACGAATGGTACGGGTGCCGAACTTACCGTTATCGATAACGGCTTCAGCAAATTTTACGTCTGGACCCTCCATGGATCTCCTTTTCATCTGGCCCGCGGCCTTCGATTGTCATCAACGCTTTTTCAAGCGGCAACCACAACCGAGGACCGACGGGATTAGCTTCTTTGTCAGTCACCCAACTTCGGGCGCACCCAACTTCGGGCGGTATGAACAATCGGCCCGCTCCATGGGGAGCGAGCCGATCGCTGCGTCTAGCGGCGCAGGCCGAGACGCTTAATCAACGAACGGTAACGCTCGATGTCTTCATTCTGAAGGTAAGAAAGAAGACGCTTACGCTTACCGATGAGGAGCATCAAGCCACGGCGCGAGTGGTGATCGTGCTTGTGGCTACGGAAGTGCTCCGTGAGCTCAGAAATACGAGCCGAGAGCAGTGCGACCTGCACCTCGGGAGAGCCGGTATCGCCCTCGTGAGTCGCGTATTCCTTCATGATTTCGTCCTTACGCTCCTTGGACAGAGCCATACGATTCTCCTTCTACTCGTTGCGCGGAGCCTGGGGCATGTTCTCCCAAGCGATGACACTCCGCGGCCGATCTAACGGCTCAGCTAGTCTAGCATGGCCGTCCACCCCCTCCGCGGGCTACAAGGTGATATGCAACTCTTCTGTCACGCACCCCCAAGATGCCCAACACAACCACAAGAGCGCTCAACTCTGTAGGAGATACCAATTGGCCCGGGCTGAAAAAACTAGACCATCTGGCTTGAGAGTGTCTTCCGTGACAGCCCCGGTTGGGGCAGGAAGACTGGAGAGCATGAAGAAGTTCTCGAAGCACACACCCGAACAAATCGTGGTGAAGCTCGACAAGGCCAGGTCCTTGAAGGAATCTGGCAGCACCGTGGCAGAGGTTTGCCGTGAGCTTGGCATCAGTGAGGCAACGTATCACCGGTGGCAGAGACAGTACGGCGACATGACTCGCAGTGAAGACGGCGGTTCAAGGAGCTGCAGGAAGAAAACGAGAAGCTCAAGCGGTTGCTTGGGGAGGCTGAACTCGAAAAGTCGCTGCTTAGGGAGTTAGCAGAGGGAAAATTCTGACCCCGGCACGCAAGTACGAAGCGATTGACCATGCCCTATCGTTGGGGTACTCAGTGCGCTTGGCATGCCGCGTTGTCGGGGTTTCCCGCGGGGCGTACTACAACGCCCGACGCCACACAACCGGGCCTTCTGCCACCAACAAGCACGCCTCGTTGCAAAGCTGGTTGGTGACCTTCGCTGCATCCCATCGTCGCTGGGGCTACCGCCGCGCGTGGGTTAAGGCTCGTGAGGCCGGGTTTGACTGCGGCCGCGATGTCGTGCGCCGCATATGGCGCCAGGAGGGTCTGCGGGTGTTTCCACGCAAGGCTCCCAAGCGGCGGTGTCTGCCCCTATCCACCCCTGGGGTTGAGCCAGCTGCGTGTCCCGGTGATGTGTGGGCATTGGACTTCCAGTTCGACACTGACTACCACGGTAAGACGTTTAAGATCTGCAACGTCATAGATGACTTCACACGTGAGCACGTGGGATTCGAGGTCGGGCGGTCTATTACCGCCGTGTCAGTCATTGAACTGTTGAGCAATCTTGCTGCCTCCAGAGGTGGCCGTCCGCGAGTGTTACGCATGGATAACGGCCCTGAGTTCATCAGCCACGAGCTGAACAAGTGGGCGGCCAAGGAGGGCACTGTTGAGACGTTCATACCACCAGGAAGGCCATGGCACAACGGATTCGTGGAGTCGTTTCACAACCGCCTCCGCGATGAGCTACTCGAAGACGAGATGTTCGACGACCCGGCCCACGCCAGCCACTGCCTCAGGTTGTGGTCGAAGCGCTACAATACGTGTCATCCGCACTCAAGCTTGGGCTTTGTCCCGCCAGCGCAGTACGCCAAACAATGGCACCTAACCCAGGGAGGCCCTCAAGCCGCCCGGTCCTAGATTTCAGCCCGCTCCATCGGTGGAGTGCCTTAAGTTTTTAGGTCCAGGTGACTTGAGTGTTGTCCATTGATGCCCTGCCTGCAGGTGGGGAGAATGGATGAATGGTGAAGAAATTCAGTAAACACACTCCCGAGCAGATTGTTCGTAAGCTCGATAAGGCGCGGGAGATGAAGGAATCAGGCTCGACGACGGCTCAGATCCTCACCACGCTGGGGATTAGCGAAGCCACGTTGAATAGGTGGCAGGCAACCTATGGGGCGATGACCAAGAGCGAAGCCAAAGAACTCCAGCGACTGCGCGATGAGAACACGCGCCTCAAACGTCTCCTTGGGCAGGCAGAGCTGGAAAAGGCTGCGTGGAAAGAATTGTCGGAGGGAAACTTTTAAGCCCAGCTCGCCGCCACGATGCCGTCTGGCATCTCGCCTGGCTGGGCTACTCCCAAAGACTTTCCTGCCAGATCGTCGGGCTCTCTCGTAGTGCTTACCGGCGCGCTAGGACCCGTGAAAGCAAGCCGGATAAATACGCGGATCTGCGCGAGTGGATGCACGAGTTCGCGCGTGATCACCGCCGGTGGGGACACCGGCGCGCCTGGAGAAACGCCCTCGCCGAGGGCTATGGGGTATGCCGCGAGACCTTCCGAAGGATCTGGCGTGAAGAAGGCCTACGCGTCCTACCTAGGAAGAAACGCAAGCGTCTAGCTGCCGGCACTCATCGTAATGTTCCTGCAGGCCAATACCCGAACGACGTGTGGGCACTGGACTTCCAGTTCGACTCGACCTGGCACGGTAAGACAAATCAAGATCTGCAACACCATCGATGAATACACCCGCGAACACGTTGCCTTCACAGTCGACAAGAAGGTCGACGCAAGCTCGGTGATTGAACTGCTTGACGTGGCTTGTCTGGAGCACGGCGGTCGCCCGAGGGTGATCCGGATGGATAACGGACCTGAGTTCATAGCCCACGCCCTCGAGGCCTGGGCGGCCGAGGATGAGACGATTCAAGCGTTTATCCCGCCAGGTCAACCATGGTATAACGGGTTTGTTGAGTCGTTCCATAACCGGATGAGAGACGAACTCCTCGAGGACAACAGTATCGAGCATCTCGAGCATGCCCGCCTACTCGTGGCCCAATGGTCATCACGTTACAATAACTTCCATCCGCACTCATCACTGGGCTACCTCAGCCCACGGAAATACGCGGAACAATGGAGACAAGAAAACACGGTCAACGCTTAAACCGACTGGACCTAATTCTTAGGCCACTCCAGTGCGTTGGGGTGCACCGTTGCCCTGCGTGCGTCCGTGGTCCTGTGCTGCCTGAAGTTCGATCATGCCATGACTATGCACAGGCCAGGGGGGAATCCGGCGAGACTGGGTGGACGTCGGGTAAGGACTCAATTAAGTGGTCTGCCAGGGGACTCGTGCAAGAAACATAGATCCGATCAGCGTAGATCGGTTGTGTTGCGATGAAATGCAGGTTGGGAGAGGTCAAGATAGACGGTAAACGCCCAAGGTCCGCTACGTACTCTACCCACTGAGGCAGAGATTGTTCGACTATGGCATAGGGTTCGGGGCGTAAGAACGAATCATCTGGCGCGATGATGTCGGCCTGCGAGGAGAAGTCTGCATAACCGCCCCAATATGCTGCCGCCCATTCTCCTAGTCCATCACCGAGGGCTAAAACTCGACTGAGACGTTCTATATATCCGGGGTCATAGATGGTCCCGTGAGCGAAATATATGAGGGAAGAGACAGGTTCCGGGAAGAACAGGTCAGAAAGCGACGTCGAGGCCGTCATAGATTTTTCGCGTTGATCGGCAATATCCGACCATGAGATCCACCCTGAGCTGGTTGGAATAGGAAGCAAAAGCGCAAGGGTGCGGTCAAACCCGGCAAAGAGAAGGTCCGATACATAGCCCTCCCGATGAGGGATAACCCGATCGACGAGCCGCGGGTCAATCCTGCTCAAGAAAGAATGAATAGTTTGCATAATTATCTGGATTTTCGACTGCTTCGGCGTCCCACCCGCTGTCATTCGGATACTGAATCGTGATAGTCACGAACTTGGTCTCAGATAGCAGTTCCGTATCGGATTCTATCTGTGACTCCACGCTGCGGAAACACTGTTCTTCACCAACGCACTCAGTGTAACTACAACTCGAAAGGTCGGGGTATCCATTCGCGTCCAGTCTGCTGCATTGTCTGATAAGAGAGTAGTAAGGGGGAACGCTTGTATTCAAACGAACATTAAGCAGCACCGGCCTACTCGGATCCAGAGAAACCGTTTCTATGTCTTCTATAGAAGGAGAATCCTCGAAAACGTCTACCCCATTTGACCCTGTCCAATTGTAGGAAACTGCGGCTAGCTGAGTTCCATTTATTGTCAGCTCAGGCGGACTTTCAGGCCCTTCTTGTAGGGGGATTAAATTTGCGCTTGAAGGCATCGAAGACGGACCTTCGGTGGGCGTCGAACATGATGAAGAAAAAATCAATAACGCCAATACAGCCGGGTAGACTACGTCTTTCCGCGAAAGAATCAGCATGTGAATCGACTCAGGCGATTAGCTCCTCCGTTCGCCGTTTTCGCGTAGTACTTTTTTCCACCTTCTTCAGTAAAATGGGCCGAATATCCCCAATAGGTAAATGTCCCGCTTCCTCCGCAGAGGCGATGGGGATGGGCATCTTCACTTGTTTTCTTGCCTCGCGTGCTCGAAGCATCAGAAGCTAAATATTGCATGCCGTGCCAGCGTTCTTTGTAAAGAGTCGTTACCGTTTTGAGATATGTTACCGGCCTTACACATTTAATCCGGCCGTGAACTGAGGCCATATTGCCGCTTTTATGAGGAGAATCTGTTTGCCCAGTGCACATAGCGGGGGAGGTGATTCTGACCATAGGAAGAGCGCTCCTAGTGCTACTCTGTTTCGACAGGGGAGTTACTCCACTTGAGGTGGTTTGTGTCTCCTGGGCAACTTGTGAAGAAGCTAAGTTCCTGACTTCTTCTAATGAAATCACTGGGTAGTCCTCAGTATTATCCGGCGGGATAGTAGCCGGAGATACGGAAAACGAAGCTGCAAGTAAAATCGCAAAGGATGCTTTTATAAGGGACATATCATCTCCGACGGAATGAGAATTCATGTTACATATCTGAGTCTACCACACTTTCATTCTCGCACGGGTCACGAAAGAGTTGCCCGGGCTGAAAAAACTAGACCATCTGGCTTGAGAGTGTCTTCCGTGACAGCCCCGGTTGGGGCAGGAAGACTGGAGAGCATGAAGAAGTTCTCGAAGCACACACCCGAACAAATCGTGGTGAAGCTCGACAAGGCCAGGTCCTTGAAGGAATCTGGCAGCACCGTGGCAGAGGTTTGCCGTGAGCTTGGCATCAGTGAGGCAACGTATCACCGGTGGCAGAGACAGTACGGCGACATGACTCGCAGTGAAGACGGCGGTTCAAGGAGCTGCAGGAAGAAAACGAGAAGCTCAAGCGGTTGCTTGGGGAGGCTGAACTCGAAAAGTCGCTGCTTAGGGAGTTAGCAGAGGGAAAATTCTGACCCCGGCACGCAAGTACGAAGCGATTGACCATGCCCTATCGTTGGGGTACTCAGTGCGCTTGGCATGCCGCGTTGTCGGGGTTTCCCGCGGGGCGTACTACACCGCCCGATGTCACACAACCGGGCCTTCTGCCACCAACAAGCACGCCTTGAAGTGCCCCGGGTTTTGTTCCTAGGCGTTTGCCCTGATTTTCATTTTCTCTGATGTGCTGGCGTTGTGCCAGTACTCGTTCTCAACCTCGACCGGGGGTCGGTAGTCGAGGGCTTGGTGGAGACGAGCCTGGTTCCACCAGGTCACCCACTCGAAGGTAGCGATTTCAACCTCGAGCACATCACGCCATGTACGGGTATGGATGAGCTCGTTCTTATACGAGCCATTCACATTCTCAGCAAGCGCGTTATCGTAGGAATCCCCAACCGTCCCGGTCGATGCACTGATGCCCGCATCGAGCAGGCGCTCGTTATACACAATACTGACGTACTGCGATCCGTGGTCTGAGTGATGAAGCACCCCGACAGTTTCCTTCGCGCTGACGATCGCTTGGTTCAACGCCTGTAGTGGTAGCGCTTCGGTGCGCATGGAATCTGATAGCGCCCAGCCGACGATCTTTCGCGAGAACACGTCCGTCACAAACGCCGCATACACGAACCCGGCGCGAGTGCGGACATACGTGATATCCGCGACCCACAGCCGATTCGGGCAAGGAGCACGAAATTCACGCTGGACTAAATCTGGCCTGGTATCTTCCCTCCGGGCTTTGCGTGTCGTGATCGGGGAACGCCCCTTACCCTTGCCCGATACTCCAGCTAGGCGCATGAGCCTCGCGGTTTGTTCCCGACCGATCTGAATTCCGCCACGGCGCAAGGCATGCCACATTTTCCGCACACCGTAGACGCCGTAGTTGCGGCCGTGAACGTCTCGAATGTGTTCCACAAGGCCAGCATCACGAACACTGCGCGTACTCAGTCCACGGGCTTTGGATTGGCGATAACCACGCGAAGTGATGAAACCGCCAACACGGTGAGTATTCAACGTCGTACAAATGAACTCAACCGAAAAACGATCACGATACTCATCAATAAATGTGATCATTTCCGACGTTGGGGGTCGAGTTCCGACGCGAAAAAGCCGACGCAGCCTTCAACAACTCGTTCGTGTCGCGCAATTCTTGAACTTCACGCCTAAGCCGAGCATTCTCGACTTCGAGATCCTCCGGCAAACGCTCAACAACGCGCCCTTCACGCCTGGCTGCCTGCGTCCATTGACGGGCAGTGTGCCACGAAACACCCAGCTTCGGGGCAACCACCTGACACGCTCGTTGCAGCGAGAGTCCCTCAGCAAGGATCCGATCCTCCACCAACCGCACAACACGATCTTTCGCTTCCTGATCAAATTTCTTCGCCATAATCCAGATTTTCCCATCTACTCAAACGGAACAAAACCTGGGATTCTTCTATATTTGTCAAGCGGGTATTAAGAGCGTGTGTTGGGAGTTGAGTGTGCGATATACTCGCCGAGCGATGTAGCGTTTGAGACATCGTCGAATTTCACGGTTGGTTTTTCCTTCTTTTTGTCTTTTTGCGACGTATTTTTTCGTTTCTTCGTCGTGGGTCATTTTCACAATAGCGACCATGTGTAGCGCGCTATTGAGTTTACGATCTCCTCCACGATTGAGACGGTGTCGAACCGTGTTGCCTGATGATGCTGGGATTGGATTGACTCCAGCAAGCGAGGCAAATTCTGCCTCCGTTTTGACTCTGCCGTAATGTGACCACGCGACAAGACACTTCGCCGCACTAACGACACCAATGCCTTTTTCTTGCAGCAATGGTGCAGCTTCACTGATCTGAACAAGGCCTGCAAGCTCACGCTCATTGTTCTCAAGCTCGCAATCGAGTTCAAGAATCTGGCGAGCAAGCCTTTTTGCTTCGGCTCTGGCAACTTGTATCTCGATATCCTCTCCACGCATTCGCCACGAGGCAATGTGCTTGATCTGTGTACTTGATAACGTGCAACGGGCATCGACGCCCAAGGGATTACTACGCACAAGAGCAGTCAGCGCGTTAACGCTGCGGGTGCGCTGGCCTGCCAGTAATTCTCGAGACGTAATAAGGATTCGAATTGCTTGACGAACCCCACTTCCCAGACGAGGCCGACGTAATTTATCGACAGGTAACCCAAGGGCTGCTCGCGCAATCCGCGAAGAATCCAATTCATCGGTTTTCCCTGAACCGTAGCGATGTTGGTAATCAACACGAGGTGCTTCAGCAACCGATAAATTGTTAGCCAGCACCATGCCAGTCAAAATAGCGCCGTAAGAGGAGGTGCCTTCAATCACCCACAAAGTTTCTTCGTGCGAGCGGGTGTTTTTAAGAACCCAACTCATCGCGCGTTTCATTCCTGCCGCAGTCGTGGGAAACTTCTTCGAACCCAAAAGCTCTCCGGTAAGCGAAGCGAGAACTGAGTAAACATGATGGCGAGCGTGAGTATCAACACCAACGACATACGGGTGAACATCAGCGACAATAGACATAGCGGTTATCAACCTTCCCTTATATGCGAAGACAAACGACCGTTAGGCCGATACCGATCTAGGAAGGAACCACGGGCCCGACCCCCCTTCCTTATCGCCGCAACCAGCATCACGCTTGCATCAACATTCATGGCAGGCAGGGGATACCTTGTTTGGCAGTATTTCCTCCTCGTGCCGCTATTCCTCACTCTTGCAATCCTCATCGGATGGATCAACGCCTACCTCTTTACCCATAGTGCCGTTGGCGTCGTGTTCTCAGGACTATTCTCCCTTTTCATCTCTTTCTACCTCATTCAAAGCGCTGTTGAGTCCAACGCCTGGACCCAATTCGACTGGTCCGCCTACACCCAACTACTTGCTGTCATCACGCTCGCTACCGGAGGAATCCTCGCGCGCCGCTGGGTGCAAGAGCAACGAATCGCCACTCCCCTTGCGTGGGGATCGCTATTCGCTGTCGTCGCATATGTATGGCTAAGCGGTTATGCAAACCTACAGACTCTTCCTCGAACCGCAGACCTCCAGCCTTCCTGCGCCGAGAGCGGGCCAGACACTGTGTGCGTGTGGCCTGAGGACGCTTACAAATTGCCCACGCTCACTCAGTACGCTGCCCGTGTCCGCAGTCTTGATCGAGCTCTCGGCACGAAAGCAAACCCTGCCCTCTTTGCCGAGCCAAATATTCCACAGGTGATGGCAAATGTCGATCGCGACGGTAACTACCAAGAAAGTCAACGTTTCTATCAGATTTATCCGGTCGGCGCCGAGCCACATGACTGGGTGGGGGCTCGCGGATTTGTTCTTAACGATTTTCTCATATGCGATGAGTCCGCAAGCCGGGTGCCTCAGGAAGAAAGAATCGCGAACAACTTTACCGTCTTAGACCTCCTCACGAATTGGATTTATGGCGATCTCACTTATGACGGCTACTCAAACGAGAGTAACCAACACGATGCACAAACCATTGGTAGCAAATTAGCCAAACTCTCCCCCGACGAACAGTTCACGCAGTTGGGCCACATCATTGATCATTTTATTCAAACCTGCGAGGTATCTATCAATGACTAGCTATCCAATGTCAATTAACGCCAGTAATCTCTGCCAAGGGTACGGCCGAGCGGACGTTCTCCATCACCTTTCTTTTTCTCTCGAGGGCCCCGGAATAGTTGGGCTACTCGGCCCAAATGGCGCAGGAAAATCTACCCTGATCAAAACACTAATTACCCAATACCCACCGCGCTCAGGAAATCTGCATGTACGAGGCACAGACGTTCACGACAAGAAGGCCGTACGCGCGCTACGCCAACAGCTTGGATACTTGCCACAGAATCATCAAGCAGACAGGTCTTTTACAGCCCACGAATTCGTCTCATATGCCCTCTGGATGCGCGAATACGATAATGCTCTTATCGCTTCTGCCGCAAGCACCGCATTAGATAAGGTCGGGCTCATTCAAGACGCACACACCAAGCTTTCGAAGTTCTCCGGCGGAATGTACCAACGTGCTGGGATTGCGGCAGCGATTGCTGGCGAGCCTGCAATCATCGTTCTCGATGAACCAACCTCTGGGCTCGATCCCCAACAACGGGCCCAGTTCCGTCAGGTTTTAAGATCGTTGACCGATTCCCTGTGCATACTCAGCACGCATTTGATCGAAGATGTGCACGTTCTCGCTGACACCCTCCTCGTCTTAAACGACGGTATCGTCACCTATTGTGGCCCTACGCAGTTCCCCGAATCGGCGTCGGTCGAAGACCTGGAAGCACACTATGCAGCGCTCTTGGGATAACAGAACGGCATCGCGCTCTCCCCACGTACTGTTCTTGCAGATCCGGCGCGCTCAGCTTCTAACAGTCTTGGTTATCGGCGTGAGTGTCCTCTTTTTCGCGCTGATCCCGGTGTCCTACGGGATTCCTCCTCTGAATAACGTGAGAGAAACTCCTGTTTTCAGGGTGTTGCCAGCCGTTGTCGGGATCTTGTGCGCTTCGAGCGTTAATCCTATCGGATCCGATCAAGAACTTCTGCGCGGATGCCGCGCCCGGAACTTGCGCAGCGCGCTGCCCTTCCTGTTGCTTTTTCTTGCCTTGGTCACCATCGCTCTCACTGGCTGGCTGTTCTCTCTTGTTTATCCAGACCAAGAGGTCCTTGGGGTCATTGCGCCGATGCTGACAAGCACGGTCATTTTTACGGCCGTGGGAATCATTTCTGCATGCTATCTAACGGGATCATGGCAGGTAATCCCCACAGCGGCCCTTTTCCTCGTACTCGTAGGGTTTGGATTCCAGACTTTCATTACCCCTTATGCCTGGAATATTTTCTTCCACATATCCGCACCTATCGCGCTCATCGCGGGTTTGAGCGCAGTGCTGGCGTTCCTAGCGCTGAGACATAGGTACTAACTCTTCGCCACATCGTCGATTGTGCGCTATCGGGCGGTCACATCCTTCGGGTTCACGCGGTAAGACACGGGCACGCCGAGAATCTCAGCTGTACGCCGCAAGTCTTTGTCCATTTGATCCTGTAGCTGCTCGACCGATGCCATTTTCATCATGGGACGCACGTAATCGACGAAATCAATAGCGATCTCCTCCCCGTACAGGTTGAGGTCGCTACGGCCGAGGACGTGTGCTTCAACGGTACGTTCGTCACCGTCAAACTGCGGGTTCGTCCCAATCGAGATCGCCGCCGGAAGGTGAATCGTTGCCGTGGAGTCGGGAACCTTTTGGACAACCCAGCCTGCGTAAACGCCGTCACGCGGCACTTCCCCAACGCCGGATCCTGGCAGGTTAGCGGTGGGAAAGCCGAGTTCACGCCCACGTTTAAAACCATGCTCCACGACGCCACGCAACCGGTGTGGACGCCCGAGAATCTTGGCTGCCTTGCGCACGTTACCGGCGTCGAGCAATTCGCGAATCCAGGTCGAAGAATATCGGCGCCCAGAATCGCCCCCGAGGTCGTTGATGAGCGTCACGTCAACCCGTCCGGCGAGGTGCGAGGCGAGCAGGGTGCCGTCTCCAGCGTTACCCTTACCGAAGCGGACATCCTCGCCCACGACGACGGCCACGGCCTTCAGCTTTCCTACCAGTTCGACATCGATGAAGTCCTCCGGGCTTGTCTCGGCGTAGCCCACATCGTACTTCTGCACGACGACGACGTCGATGCCGGCCGCCTCGAGCAGGTCGAGGCGATCTTCGAGTGTCGAGATGAGTGGAAGGTCCACGTTGGGTCGGTGCACGTGGCTGGGATGCGGATCGAAGGTTAGAACCACCGACTGCGCGCCGCGTTCTTCAGCCTGGGCCACCGTTTCGCGCAGGATTGCATGGTGGCCCTTGTGCACGCCGTCGAAGATGCCGATTGTCACAACGGAAGGGCCGAGGTCGTATTCCTCGGCCGATGAAAAGATCTTCATCTATTTTCCGCGCAAGCCCAGCTGGCGGCGCCCGCCAGAAATGTCGTCCGGCGCCCCCTGAGGGGTCTTATCCGTGCGAACACCGTGGTGCTTACCCTTCCCACCACAGCCGCAACCGCCGTGGCCGGCATGCCTTGCGCCGTGACCGTGTCCTCCGCCGCAGCGACCATGGCCCTTGCCGTGTCCGCCGCATCCGCATCCAGTTTGTTCAGTCATGGTATCCATCTTAGCGGACTCCTCCGCCAAAGCCTCCGCCAAATGAACCCCCGCCTCCGCCGAAGGACGCGCTCCCGCCCCCACCAGTCGAGGCCGCGGTCACCGCACTGTCGACGTTTGCGGTCAACGAATGGGCGTAAAGCATTGCCGTGGGCGTGATGGATGTGGTGGCCGCCCACCTGGGATCAACGAGAGCGAACTGCTGAGCTACCTCATCGGCAATGCCGAGGAAGCCTGCCCACACCATGTATTGGTCCCACAGCATCACGTTCATCGCCCCACGCTCATTGAGTAGGGAGAAATCTGTCAAGTAGTTCTGCAGGGCGTCGATGCGGCGGCTGAGTTCCTGCCCCCTGGCGGTTAACCAGTCATCGGATATCCTCGTCCCCAGCACTGTCATCTCACGCTCGACGCAGTAGCCACTACGGCGCAGGAAGGTGAGAGAATGTTCATCGACGTCGTCACCCCACTGGTCGATACCGGAATCATCATCGAGCTCTGCTATGTAATCGGAGACGTCACCCGCATCGAGGATGCCGTCCTTAGCTGCCGCGACGAGGAAATCCCAATAGCGTTGCTGGAGTGGCGACATTCCCGCCGGCACGCCCACCAGTGTGAAGGCTTCGTCATCACCGGGGACCGGCCGCAGTGCACCCTGCCTAATCCACTCAAGCATGTAGGCGGTTGCAAGGCCGGGCATCGGCTCGCTGACCAGCTCAACGACGTCCTCGAGCGGACCGTCATAGGGTATGTCACGCCAGTATTCCCCCTTGCCCGCGCCGGGCTTCTTGGTCAGTTTAATCAGGCCTTCTTCGGCTGCAATCCGCTTCTCCACACGACTTTGAGCGACCCCATGGATCGCAGCCAAGCCAAGACCGAAGACGCCTATCACTCCAAGGAAGCCAAAGAAGATCTTGCCGAATAGCCCTAGTTCTTCATCGCCGCTCCAGTCCGAGCCCTCCTTGGCACGCTCTTGAAGCGAGGCGGCCGTCTCGTCGAGCGTGGCCTGCGACGTAAAGGGCGCCGAGTCAAAGATCGCCAGCATCACCATGTAACGATCACTGGTGATCTCAGTGTTCGTAGTCGCCTTCAGCGCTGCTGGCTCGATCGCCGTCGTGCCATCGTAGCCGAACCCCCACACGCGCGAGTTTTCGGCGGAAAATTCCACACCGACGTCGTTGGTCAAGGAGATGTGCACCGCATCGGTCGGTGTCATGCCGCGCGGGATGAACTGCCAGTACACCGCTTGCGCGCCGTCGCTGAGGGTGTAGACAAAGTTCGTCACCGTGTACGTCATGACGGCCGTATGCGTGCCGTACTCCCCGAAGCCAAACGCAAGCTCGTACCCGTCGTCCTTCTTCACGACGCCGGACTGCCCGGCCTTCTCCTCCCTGCTGCGTTCCACGTCCCACTGGCCGATGTCGGTCAGCGGCTGACCGTCGAGGATCACAGAGAAGTCGCGGATATCGGACTGCCCGAGGTTGGCGATCGAAATGTAATGCTCGGTGCCCTCGGTGGCCTCGAAGGTGCGAGTGTCAGTAATGAGAGCACTGCCGTCTGCCTGAATACGGGCGACGATGTCGATCGAGGCGATCGTCGAAGCATGCGCCACTTGCGTGGTAACAAGGCTGAGAAAGACGAGCGAGACTATCGCGACGATTCGCTTCATGACCAGCTCGGCATCTCGCTCTTCGACCCAGTGTTCTCGAAGTATGTTTCAGGCGCGAATCCAAAAAGCGCGGCGACGATCATCGAAGGGAACTGGCCGCGGTACCGATTGAGCATGGTGACAGCGTCGTTGTAGAACATGCGCGAGTGACGCACGTTGTCCTCGAACCTCGTCACCTCGTTCATGGCCGACTGGTAAGTCTCAGATGCGCGCAGCTGCGGGTATGCCTCCGCCAGCGCGTTGAAACGACCGAGCACAGTGCCGAACGAGACGTCATCGGCGGCAACGTCCGCTGGAGTTGAGGAGGGACGGAGCGGGGAACGGTCCTTGGTTACAGCAAGCAACGTTCCGGCCTCGTGTTCAGCGTATTGTTTGGCCGCTGCAATCACTGACGTCAATGCATCCCAGCGCGATTCGATCTGGGTGGCAATCTGCCCCATCGCATTACGCACGTTCTCGCGTAACGTCACAAAACGGTTATACGTGAGAATGAGCCACGCCATGAACACAACGATCAACACGGCAACAACAGCAAGAACAATGAATGGTGTAGACATACTTCGATTATCCCACCTTCAGCCGAGCTACCTGATCGTAGGTGCGAGGGAGAAGTCCCCGATGAACCAACAGTAGGTGAAGAGGAGGGAGACCTCGGCACCAAGCGGACGCGGCGAGGTCGTGTCGGCTTCGGTGACGACGAGAGTGCCCACAGCCGTCTCAAGCTCATATTCCATGTGTGTACGGGCAAAGATCGAACGAATGATTCGTCCAGCCAGCATGCCCTGATCCGGCTCTCCTATCGCGATCGTTTCGGGTGGGACGACGACGTGCGCGCGGCTCGGCACAAGCTCCTGAACACGTGGCAAGGCTAACCACGTGCGACCGAACTCAACCTTCGCGTGGTCAGGGCCGACATGGGTGATCTTCCCATCCAAAATGTTCGCAATCCCCATGATACGAGCGACGAAGGCCGACGCAGGGCGGCGATAGACCTCCGTCGGAGAGCCGATCTGGACGATGCGACCACCGTCCATCAGCGCGATCAGATCCCCGAGGCGGCAAGCCTCGTCGACGTCGTGAGTCACGTAGATCGTGGCGAGCTTGTTGCGCCTCACCTGCGCGACGATGTCGGTCTGTATCGCACCACGAAGTGGTGGGTCGACGTGAACGAGAGGTTCGTCCAGAAGGAGTATCCGTGGCCGGCGAACAAGCGTGCGGGCGAGTGCGACCCGCTGAACCTGCCCGCCCGATAGGTGTCCGACAGGAAGGCGGGCAAGGCTGGAAATGTTGAGTTGAGCGAGCGTGAGATCCACCAGATCACTGCGGCGGGAGTCCTTCATCCGAGCGTCATCCAGCCCAAAGGCAACGTTCGACCACACGTCATGATCCGGGAAGAGCATCGATTCTTGGAAGACAGTACCCGTTGGGCGAAGATGCATGGGCAGATCGGTGATATCGCGATCCCCCACGAGAATTCGCCCCGTGGAGGCTACCGCGCCCGCCACTGCATGGATGAGTGTCGATTTGCCACAGCCAGATGGGCCAACGACGGCAAGAATCTTGCCCTCGTCGACACTCAGGCAGATGTCGTCCAAAATCTTCGGGACGCTGAGATGATCAATGACAAGTTGCGAGGTTGTCACAACTTCCTCCTCACGTGATGCCACAGCACACCTGCCATGGAAAGAAGCGCCATAATGAGGGCGGCCGTGACCACGCTTACCGCAAATGCCTGCCCATCCTCCGCCGCTGAAACATGGTCGATAATCGCGAGCGGGGCTATGGATAGCTTGCCTCCCAGGTCGATGAAGATGGCCGGAGCACTGCGGGTCAGAACAAGGCCAGTCAAGAGCGCCAGCGCCACCGTTAGGGAGGGGAAGATGACCGGGATGAGCTCCACGGCCATACGCAGGCGGTAGGCGCCGGCGTCGCGCATCTCGCGTACCAGCGGATCGACGCGTAGCCGAATGATGATGATCATCAGGACGGCCATCGGCAGAGCCAATAGCAAGTACGCAAGTGCCACGCCGACGAGGCCCTGATAGATGGAGTCCACACCTACGATGGGCGGCACAATCCGAGTTCCTGCGAGCTGGAGCCAGTCGCGGTGAAGCGCCCAGACCAACACGCCGCCCGAGATCTGCGCCGAGAGCGCCACCGCGAGCGCCACGTAGACGCTCGCACGAAGCCCACGCCGCCCCAGCGGAGCAGCAACCACGATCAGCCCGGCCAACATCAGGGCAATGGTGACGACGAGCAGCAAGACGCCCGTCGTCGTCGTGAACATGAGCGAAGGTTGGGGCCTCGCCAAGTGGCTGACGATGACGCCCACCAGCGAAAGAACGCCGATCCCGAACGCAACAGTAGCCCAGCCCCACCACCATGTAGTGGGCGGGCGGAGATGGCGCGGTTCGACCCTCCGCAACCGGGCCGTCAGCGCCTTGCTCAGCGGAATAGCCACAAGCGCGGCCACGCCGATCGACATGATCAGGGCCGATGCCGCAGCTCCTGGCCTATTCGTGGCAATCCCCGTGAGCACGTCCGAGGCAAAATACCTCTGCGGCCCGCCAAAAATTAGCGTCAATGAGGGATCCGTTAACGCAAGTAACGCAACTACAGCGCTTGCCATCGCAAATCCGCGCACCACGTTCGGGGCAAGAAGCCGGATGGCTATCGTCGTAGCCCTCATCCCAAGCGCCCGCGCCTCGACCATGTGCCGGTCCGAGACCGCCGAAAGCGCCAAGACCACGATCACGAAGGCGACCGGCTCGAGAGCAACCGCGTTGGCCACTATCACGATTGCGGGGCCATAGGGATTCATGCTGAAAGGCCCGTACGTCAGCGCCAACGCCCAGGTGACCGGCGGAAACAGGAAAGGCAACGCCGCACAGATGAAGGTCAGCCCCCGCCCCCGGCCCAAACGGAACGCGAGCGCCATGACAGAGCCGGCGACCGCCGCGAGGACTCCCGCGATGAGAGAAAGGGTACCGCTTCGAAGAAGCGGCCCCAAGGGGCTATCTCCTGCGAAGTAGATCTCCTCCTCCCACATCCGGATCAGCTCGGCGCGGTGCCTGCCCGCCTCGGCGATGTTCTCGCCAAAGATGGGGGTGGCGAAGCTGTCGAGTTTTGTTCGCAGGTTCCCCTCCAGCGCCGCCGACGTCGGATACTGATGCGAGGACGTGGCGCTGACGCGCTGGCCCCTATCGGACACTGCGAGGCTCAGGAAATCCTGAGCAAGGTCGGGCCTTTTTGTGCCGGCGAGCAGGCCCACCGAGCCAATCTCGAAGCCCGTGCCATCCGCGAAATACACAGCATGAACCGGAGCACCCGCCGCCTGCTCAGCTAGGCAGTAAGAATCGAAAGTGACTGCACTTGGTAGGCGACCGCCCGCCACGAGTTGTGCCGGCACCGTACCCGACTGCGTGTAGGTGCCCACGTGGCGCCCCACCGCCGCATAGTAATCCTTGGCCACGGCAAGCGAACCGAGGCGCTCGTACTGGCTCCACAGAAAGGTTGCGGCCGTGCCCGACGTCGACGGGTTGGGCATCGCGATTGCCAAGTTTGAGCCAGCCAGCTCCTCCCACGACGCCGGGGCGACGACGTCGTCCGCGACGCACAGGCTCAGGACTCCCCCATACACGCCAAACCAGCGCAATTGCGGGTCTTTCCATCCGCTGGGGATGGAATTGGGTGGTTCACTGCTTGCCGGACGTAAGAGGCCGTGAGCGGCGGCCTCCGTGTAGGCCTCGGCCGGACCGCCCATCCACAGATCGAATTCTCCGTGCGAATGCGGGGAGGAAATGTGGGCCAGTGCCTGTGAGGTAGGCATGCGCACGACCAAAACGTCAACGTCTTGTTCGCTTTCAAAAGTGCGGGCGACTGCCTCACACGCTTCGGCTTTGTTCGAGCACAATACGGCCAGATCGGGCGCAGAGGCGCGGGCCGAGAGCAACGCAAGCAGCGCAAACGCCACCACCACGGGGATCGCGACAAGCGCGGGCAGGTGGCGGCGGAGCCAGCGGGAATTGCGCAACATAGGAAAGAGCATAGCTGCCACCGAAGTGACAGCTATGCCCGGCCCATCTTCTATTCGGCGCTCGTCGCATTCATGCGAAGCAACTCTTCACGGGCTTCCATCATCTTCTTCTCATCGCGTCCCACAATCATCATGAGGATGAAGGCAAGTGCGACGACGACCGTGAGCGTCGCGTACGTGAAGTTCCAGCCGAAGGAGTGGATGAGGATGCCGACGCCGGTTGAGGCCAGCGACGCGCCCAGGAGGTAGCCGAACAGTCCGGTAAAGCCTGCTGCCGTGCCCGCCACCTCACGCGGGGACAGGTCGATGGCCTGCAGGCCAATGAGCATGACCGGGCCGTAGATCAAACCACCAATGACGGCGATGAGAACGTAGAAGACCCAGATCGGCGCGGTCACCGGAAGCTGCCAGTAGGCGATGAGGGCGATACCCACTCCTGCGAGGAAGAGCATGCCCGCGCCCGATCTCCAGCCCTTGAAGACCTTGTCAGAGAGCCAGCCACACAGGAGGGTTCCCACGATGCCCGCGAGCTCGTAGATCGCAAAACCGATGATTCCGGTCTTGATGTTGGCGCCGTGGATCACGTCGGTCAGGTAGACAGGGATCCAGCTCAAAACGCCGTAGCGCAAGGTGTAGACGAAGACGTTGGCAATCGCGAGCAGAACGATGACGCGGTTGGTCAACACGTGCTTGAACAGCATCGTCTTCCACGACATGCCCGAGCCAACGCTCTCAACCTTCGCCGGATCGTTACGGTACTCCTCGATCGGCGGCAGGCCCACGGCCTCGGGCCGATCGCGAATCATGAAGAAGATGATGACTGCGATCAGGAGGGCGACGTAGCCCGGCACGCTGAAGGCCGGCGTCCAGTCGGACTTCGAGGCGGCGAAATTATCCAGTGCCCATACGGCGAGGAAGCCCAGTCCGGCCCCGCCAACGTTATGAGCCGTGTTCCAAATCGAGGTCATCCAGCCACGCTCGGTTGTTGAGAACCAGTGCACGAGCACGCGGCCCGACGGGGGCCAGCCCATGCCCTGCGCCCAGCCGTTGATGAACATGACGGTCGCAAAAATTCCTACGGATCCCACGATTGAGGGGACGAAGGAAATAATAATGTTAATGATTGCCGAGATAGCCAAGCCGATCGGCATGAAGTAGCGGGCGTTTGCTCGATCGGAGAGCATGGCCATGAAGAATTTCGACAGGCCGTAAGAAAAGAGCACCGCGTTGGCAACGATGCCGATGCCCACGGTGTTCATGAGCTCGTATTCCTTGAGGAGGCCGGAAACGAGCGAGACGTTGTTTCGGATCAGGTAGAAGGCCGCGTATCCGATGAAGATTCCCATGAACACCTGAAAACGCAGGCGCTTGTAGGTGGATTGGATACGACCTTCTTCAAGTCGAGGGGCGGCAGGTGGCGCCGAGAGGACGCCCATTCCGCCAGATGCGTGTGCCATTTGTTCCCTTTCACAAAAACGCGTCGTTGCGTTGATGTGTCGATAGTAAAAAATGGCTGGTAACGGCCGTGGCCAGCGCTGGTCACACTCAGTGACCGGGCTGTTACTTTTCTTCTGCCTTCTGGAGCGCTATCGAGTACCCCTCGCCGCGATGGGACCGAATCACGACGCCGACCCCGGACTTCTCCAGCGTCTTGCGCACGCGATATATCGCCGTCTTGACCATTTCGCGCCCGCCCGCCGCTTCGCTGACTCCCCATGCCTCGTTGAGGAGCTGGCGATGGGTGGCGACGTCGCCACCGTGACGCATGAGCGCTGCCAGCAGGCGGACCTCGGTGCCTGAAACATTCAGTTTGCGCCCGTGCCAGGTCGCCTCGAGGAAGTCCATATTCACGGCGAGGCCACCCAAGCGGTCGCGTTCATCTTCGGCGGGGAAGCTACGGCGAAGGAGCGCTTGGGCGCGCAACGCCAGCTCCTGGGGCGAAAACGGCTTCGTGAGGTAATCGTCGGCGCCAGCTTCGAGGCCCTCGATGCGGTCCTCGACGTCCGAGCGGGCAGTCAGCAGGATAATCGGCAGGTCACTCTGAGCACGGATCCGGCGGGTAAGTTCAAGTCCCGATCCATGGGGCAGCATAATGTCCACGACAGCGAGGTGAAACTCGTAGGTGGACATGTGGCGCCAGGCCTCGGCGACGCTCGCAGCGCTGACGCAGGTAAAGCCTTTCGTTTCGAGGGAAAAGGCGACGATGGCCAGCATTTGTGGCTCGTCATCCACGACGAGGGCGCGTGGCTTCATTGCTCTCCCCTTTCTGGATGTCCCTGTGGCAACACGACAACGATTGTCGTCCCGATGTCCGGCCTTGAATCGACCATCATCCTACCGCCGTGCGCATCCACGATCTCCTGCGAGACGAGCATCCCGATGCCTGAGCCCGGGCGTCTGCTGGACCCTGTGGCGAAGGCGGTGAAGAAATTCTCTAGGTCCACGCTGTCCATGCCGTTGCCGTGGTCCGTCACCTCGAGCAACGCTCCTCCGTGCTCTGCCTGCGTGACCCGCACATGTACCCCGTCTTCGCCCTCCGCGTGGCGGATCGCGTTGTTGACCAGATTCCACACGAGCTGCCGAATGAGCTGCTCATCGGCATACAGTGGCAGTATCCCTCCACGCACGTCAACAAGAATTGGCACGTCCGTCGTTCGCCGTAACGACTGCGCCGCGTGCGCGACGACGTCACGGATATCCACCAAGTCCGATCTCAACCGGAGGTTTCCATCCTTGAAGCGACGCTGAACAAGAGAGTTCTCCGCAATGCCAATCGCCTGCTGGGCGTTGTCAAAAATGGTGTTGACGAAGCCTTCTTGGGTCGGATTCAGCGGGCCAGGACTACGTCCGATGAGGAGCTCGGCGGCGGCCTCGATAAGCGACAGCGGGGTTCGGATCTCATGAGCGACGACGGCCGGCTGGCTCTCGTAGCGTTTGACCTGCGCGGTGGCCGCGGCTAGGTCTCCGGCGAGCCGACGGTTGCCCACCGCAAGATAGCCGATGGCGCCCGTGGCCAGTACCGCACCAACGATCACCGCGATCATAGCGTCAGTTGCAAGTCCGGCTTAAGCTTGCCCGCACGCGGGGACACTAGGGCCACGGGCATGTCGCCGAGGAAGGTTGCTGCCGGCCATTGATCGATGTTCCTACGCATGGCAATAAACAGGCCTTGGCGCAGCGCCTTCGCTTCGCTTTCGTCGACCTCGATCACGGGGAAAACATCCCTGCACACCTGCGCCATGGACGCAACCGGCAAGGGCTCATCCCTCTCGAGGATTTCCTTGAGCCGGGACACCGAATGTGCGTCTGCCACATCCCAGTCTCCCACATGTGTGCGGCGTAGCGCGGTCAGGTGGGCGTCGGTGCCAAGGCCACGGCCCACGTCACGGGCAAGAGCGCGCACGTACGTGCCACTCGAAGCGCGTACCACGGCGTCAAACTCCGCCACGACAGCCAGCTTGTCCCCGACCCTGGCCTCGCGCCGTGTCACGGGCGACGTGCGCGCAAAACGAGCCACGTGGATCGGGCGCGCCTCGAGTTCCACCTGCGCACCCTCGCGTACCAGATCGTGCGCCCTCCGGCCGTCGACCTTGATCGCGGACACCGTGGAGGGCACCTGCAAGATCTGACCAGTCAGCGCCGCCAAGGCGGCGTCGATTTCGGCGTCCGAGGCCATTGCAGGATCCGAAGCAAAAAGCTGCCCCTCGGCGTCGTCGGTGCTCGAACCGATGCCGAGGCATATGCGTGCCTCGTAGGTCTTATCCGCGCCGATGATGTACTGGATCAGCTTCGTCACGCGCCCGGTGGCAACGATCAGCAGGCCCGTCGCCATCGGGTCGAGCGTCCCGCCGTGGCCCACCTGACGGGTTGCCCCGAGGCGGCGAACCGCCCCCACGATGTCGTGGGAGGTCACGCCCTTGTCCTTGTCGATCAGAAGCAGTCCCTCGCACGGGCGCGAGCCGCGCGGCAGTTCGCCCCACGGCTTCGGACGCGCCTGGCGGGCAAGGGCACGATCGCGGTTGTGCTGGCGCCCCTTCGGCACTACTCGACCTCGGCGGCTGAGCCCGCCTGCTCGGCGTCGGCTACCTCGGTGGCGCTACGGTAGGGATTCGCGTCACCCACCGGAACAGCGCCCGCGGCGCGCTTACGGATGTCCTCGTCACGCTTGCGCGCAGCAGCCAGCAGATCCTCCATGGTTCGCGAAGACTCCGGCAGCGAATCAAGCACGAATTCGATCGTCGGAGTCAAACGCAGCCCGAGCTGCTTGCCCACCGAGGAACGAATCATGCCCTTGGCGGACTCAAGAGCGTGGGCCGACTGGCGGCGCACCTCGTCCGAACCCATCACCGTGTAAAAAACGCTGGCATGCTGAAGATCGCCGGTCACGCGCACATCCGTGACCGTGACCATGCCCAGGCGCGGGTCCTTCAACTTCGAATCGATCAGACGCGCAACGATCTGGTGGATCTGGTCGGCTACTCGGTCAACACGTGTATTGGCCATGACACTCCTTTGCTTGTAACTGTCGCCCATCCTACGCGAAAGCAGGAAGGCATCGAAAAAGTGCGCTGATAGCACAGGCGCCGCCCTTCGGTAGAAGGGCGGCGCCCGCTAGCGTGTCTTAATCGCGAGGCTTCTCGCGCATCTCCCATGTCTCGATGATGTCGCCCTCGGCGATATCGTTGTAGCCGAGAGTGATACCACACTCGTAGCCTTCACGAACCACCGTCACGTCATCCTTCTCACGGCGAAGCGACTCAATCGTCAGGTCAGGAGCGACAACGACGCCGTCGCGCACGAGGCGGGCCTTGTGGCCACGGTTGATCGTGCCAGAACGGACGATCGAACCGGCAATGTTGCCGAACTTGCCCGAACGGAAGACCTGGCGAATCTCGGCAGTACCGACCTCGACCTCTTCGTAGATCGGCTTGAGCTTGCCCTTCAGGGCGGCCTCGACCTCGTCGATCGCGGAGTAGATGACGTTGTAGAACTTCATCTCCACACCCTCCTGCTCCGCGAGATCCTGGACGCGCTCTGCCGGGCGGACGTTGAAGCCGATGATAACGGCGTTGTCCACGGTCGCCAGGTCCACGTCGGACTGCGTCACAGCACCAACGCCACGGTGAATGACGTTGAGCTCGACCTCGCCCTGGCCCACCTCGATATCGAGGAGGCTGGCCTCGAGGGCCTCGACAGAACCGGAGGAATCACCCTTGATGATGAGGTTAAGAGTCTCGACCTTGCCCTCTTCGATCGCGGCCGTGAGATCCTCAAGCGAGATGCGCTTGCGGCGCTTGGCTAGGGTCGCAGCTCGCTTCGCCGCCTCGCGGCGCTCGGCAATCTGGCGTGCCGTGCGGTCGTCGTCGGCAACGATGAGCTGATCGCCAGCGCCTGGAACCGAGGTCAAGCCGAGAACCTGCACCGGACGGGACGGGCCCGCCTCCGTGATCGTGTTGCCGTGCTCGTCGATCATGGCGCGGACGCGGCCATAGGCCGTTCCCACGACGATCGAATCGCCGATGCGGAGTGTGCCGTCCTGAATGAGGGCGGTGATAACCGAGCCTCGGCCCTGATCGAGCTTGGCTTCGATAGCGACGCCACGGGCCGCCTTGTCCGGATTAGCCTTCGGCTCAACAAGGATGTCCGACGTCGCCACGACCGTGGAAAGCAACTCACCGATGTTGGTGCGCTGCTTGGCCGAAATATCGACGAACGGAATATCGCCGCCGTACTCCTCTGCCACCAGCCCATATTCGGTCAGCTGGGCACGAACCTTGGCCGGGTTGGCTCCGTCAACATCAATCTTGTTCACGGCAACGACGATCGGCACTTCAGCCGCTTGGACGTGGTTGATCGCTTCAACGGTCTGCGGCATGACGCCGTCGTTGGCCGCGACCACGAGGATCGCGACGTCGGTGACGTCGGCACCACGCGCACGCATCTGCGTGAACGCCTCGTGGCCAGGGGTGTCGATGAAGGTGATCGAGCGGCGCTCGCCCTCGACGTCAACGTGCGTCTGGTAAGCGCCAATGTTCTGGGTGATGCCGCCGGCCTCGCCCATCGCCACATCCTCGTTACGAATCGCGTCGAGAAGCTTCGTCTTACCGTGATCAACGTGCCCCATGACAGTCACCACCGGCGGACGCTTGACCAGGTTCTCCGGATCCTCGTCCTCACGCTCGGCCTCAAGGTCAATGTCGAAGGACTCCAGGATCTCGCGATCCTCATCCTCCGGGCTCATGATCTTGATGTCATAGCCCAGCTCGGCGCCGAGCAGCTGGAACGTATCCTCATCGAGGGACTGGTTAGCAGTCGCCATCTCGCCCATGCGGAACAGGACAGTCACGAGTGCCGCGGGATCGGCGTCGATACGCTCGGCGAAGTCCGCCAGCGAGGAACCTGCGCGGACGCGAACAGTCTCACCGTTGCCGCGGGGCACCGAAATGCCCGCAACCATCGGGTTGAGCTGCTCTTCCCACTCTTGCCTCTTCATGCGCTTCGACTTGCGGCGGCCACCGCCACCGCGCTTACCGAATGCGCCGGCGGTCGAACCGCCACGTGCCTTGCCGCCCGAGCGGACAAAGCTACCGCCACGCTGACCTGCGCCACCGGCGTTGTTCCCAGCGTTACCGCCGGCGCCCGGACGTCCACCGCGACCACGGCCACCGCCGCGATTCGCATCGGTCTGCTTGATGTGCTCAGGCATCATGTTCGGCGACGGACGGGGACCGCCGCTCTGCGGGCGCGGTGTGCCCGGCTTCTTCGAGCCATCGGCCGGCTTGCCCTCGTTGCGCATTCCCTGCTTGGGTGCGAACGGCGAATTGCCCGGACGCGGGCGTCCCATGCCCTGCTTGGAGGCGAACGGCGAATTACCCGGGCGGGGCCCGTTACGACGACGCCCCTGAGGACGAGGCGGCGCCGCATCGCGCGCGGCCTGGGCAGACTTGGCTGCCTCACCCGGCGTAGCCATCGGGCGGCCCGGCTTCGGCGCGGGCTTCGCGCCCGGCTTCGGCGCACTGACGGCAGGGGTGGCCTTGGCCTGCGGGGCTGCCTCCTCTACCGGTGCGGCTTCGGCCGGTGCCGGCGCCTCGGGCTTGGGCGCAGGCTTCGGACCGGGCTTCATCCCCGGCTTGGCGGCAGGCTTGGGCGCCTCAACGGATGCCTCAGCTGCGCTATCAGCCGCAGCGGCCGGAGCCTTCGCCGCGGGCTTCTTAGCCTCGGGCTTAGCGGCTTCCTCCTTGGCAGGCTTCTTATCCACCTCATCGGGATGCTGTTCAAAATATTCGTGCGCCTTACGCACGACGGGGGCCTCGACACTCGAGGACGCCGATTTAACGAATTCGCCATTCTCCTTCAGCACTTCCAAGAGCTTCTTGGACGTCACGCCGATTTCCTTGGCGAGTTCATGTACGCGGACCTTTGCCACATTTCTCCTTTAACTCGGGTCCGCGCGCTACGGCGTCAGACCTCTTGCAGACAGCTCATCGCTGGGTACTCATCGGGTGCCCATCGGCTTTCTACCCGCTTTCATCTCTCGGGCTGGATGCCCACTGCTATCGTGTCCAGCCAAGCTTGCACAGGCTCAGTATTCACCTCACCCCGGAAGGCCCGATTGAACGAACGTTTCCTCAATGCCAGCTTGACACAGTCGGCGGCGGGATGAACCCACGCGCCACGTCCCCCGGCAACACAATCAGAATCAGGGAAAGCAACCCCATCCTTGACTGCGATACGCAGAAGTTGGTCTGCATGCACTACACCGCCACATCCGATACATGTGCGCTGCCGGTTGGGTGCGCGAGATGACGTTGTAGACATACCTGATCTAGTCTAGCCGAACGGCGCCCGTGCAAACACGGGCGCCGTTCGTGAGTTACCTCAAGTATTAGCCGTTCAGCCTTCCAAGTGCGCCCCGCGCGTGTCCTCGGATTCCTTACGGATGTCAATCGACCATCCAGTCAGCTTTGCCGCCAAGCGAACGTTCTGTGCCTCCTTGCCAATCGCCAACGACGTCTGGTCGTCCGGGACAATTGCGCGTGCCTGGCGAGTATCACGGTTGAGAATATCAACGCGTGTCACCTTCGCAGGCGAAAGCGCGGCGGCAATGAAAAGCGCGATGTCGTCGTCGTAATCAACGATGTCAATCTTCTCCCCGTGCAACTCCTGAGTGACCGCACGTACGCGATGGCCGTTAGGGCCAATACACGAACCCTTCGCGGCAACGGTCGGATCATTCGACCACACCGCAACCTTCGACCTATGCCCAGCCTCACGAGCAAGCGCAACAATCTCAACCACGCCGGCCTCAATTTCCGGAACCTCGGTGGCAAACAGCTCGCGCACAAAGTCCGGATGCGAACGCGACAAGCGGATCGACGCTCCACGCGGGCTTACATTAATATCCAAGACAAGAGCACGAATCAGATCGCCATGCTTAAAATGCTCGGTCGCCACCTGCTCCTCAGCACGCAACAGGCCCCGGTTCTCGCCGAGCTCCACGAAAAAGTCCCGCGACTCATTCGATGAATGCGCAGTCGAATCTACCGTGCCTGCGACAATCTTGCCCTGCTTGCCCTGGAAGTCGCCAAGGATACGCGCCGACTCGGCGTCGCGCAGCCGTTGCGCAATGATCGAGCGCGCCGTGGACGTAGCAATACGACCGAAGTCACCCGGCGTGTCATCAAACTCGCCGATGATGTTTCCTTCCTCGTCCTCCTCCGGCGCCCACACAGTCACGACGCCGGTGGAGCGGTTCAGCTCGATACGCGCACCACGGATTGCACCCGGCGCACGGTTGTAGGCGTGAAGGAGAGCCTCCTCGATCGCGCCGAGCAGAATGTCAAGATCAATACCGAGCTCCGACTCAACGATCTTGAGCTCGTTCATCGAGATATCCACGGTGCCTCCTAAAATTCAATCTGGACGTTGGCCTTGACGATGTCCGCGAGCGGAATCTCCCGTTCAGCACCGTCCAGAGCAAGAGTTACGTTATCACCATTAAGGCCAACAACTCGGCCGTTGACCGATTCTCCATCATCAAGAACAACCTTGATCAAGCGCCCCTGCGCCCGCGAAAAATGGCGGGGTTCCTTCAGTTTCCTCTCCGCACCCGGTGTGGAAACCTCAAGATTGTACGCACCCGAGATGGGATCGACGTCATCGAGAATCGCCGAGATCGCACGCGTGGCGGCCGCCAGCTGTTCAGAATCCACCCCGCCTGGGCCCTCGGGCAGATCAATCGTGACCCGCAATGCGGAGTACTTGCCAGCCCGCGTGAGCTTGACGTCTTCCAAGAAGAGGCCCTGCTCTTCCACAGCTGGCCGAATCAGATCGGCGATCTCAGTTTCCTTAGACATGGTGCCAATCCTACCCGCGGCGTGTGGCAGGATAAAGTTATGGCACAACGACGATCCGGCTCCACCTTTACTTTCGTGGGCGCTCTCCTCCTTGGCGCCGCTATCTTCGCGCTTGTCATGGTGGTGATGGGCACACGCCTCGATCGGGATTTCTCCCCTGCCCCGGCCACGAGCCTCGAGGTCGAACGCCAGGACATCGCCGCGCTCGCCCATTCCGTCTCCCATGCCAACGACGCCGAACTAGCCGCCTTCGGCACCGCATGGTCGCAAGCCTTGGGTGGCGTGTGGGTGTCGTGGCCCAGCGGCGCCCCGGCGGGATACACCAATCCGCCCACTCCATCGGTACCAGCAGGTGAAGTGCACGAAACGCTACGGCAACTCGCCGACCGCGCTCTCGGCTCTTCGCTCGGCCCTGTGGCAACCTCCATGGGCATCTCATCGCTTACTCTCGGCGCCGAGACTGACGAGCAGTGCGGCGCGGTCGACCTTGCCACGGTCGCCCGCGCCCTCAACACTGGTGTTGCCGTGACGAACATCGAGACCGCCCGGCAATGGCTCGAGTGGCAAGCTGCCAGCCTGCCACCCGCGGATCGCAAAGCGCCATTGACGCGCGTAGACGAGCTGTCTAACCTCATCGACGGCCAGCTCTCGGCCGGCGCGCCCGATACGCGCCCGGCCATCGCGCCCGAACCGGCCGACGCCAATCACACCGCCAGCGCCTACCGTGTCCTCGTCAACCAGCTCGCATTCTCGGCCACCAGCGCCGACACCTCTGGCCGCCGCGCGATCGCCAGCTTCGTGTGTCACCTCCACAAATACGCGGATGCGCCGGCAATCGATGCGCTTCCTGGGATTACGGCCGACAAGTAAGGCGGTGGGCGGCGCGGCACGTGGCGCGGTGGGCACCCTAGCCTCGCGGCAGGGGGCGGGACGGCACGGTGCTAGGCCGGTCGAACCGAGCGACAGCCGAGCCTGCATTAAACCTGCACTCCAGCACGAGGACCACATGGAACGCCCACACCCCGGGCTCTGACCTTCGAGGAACTCTCGCCTCAATTTGAGCGCTTTGTGCGAATTGGAAGCACGTCCCCATTCAAGGGTGCGTCCTACGATGTGGAAATATGGACCGATCTTCGTATATATGAAGATAGGTTCATATTTCTACATCGAACGTCAGGGTTAGATTACCGAGATCAGTGTCCAAGCGACATTCAAGCCTCACCCAGACCCACACGAGGGCCAAACAGCCGACCCCACACCGCCGATTGGCGCAAATCAGACTCGTTTGCGCACGGGTGGGGCCAGATTCGGTATCGCGAATCCTAAGGCGCCGACGTATTCCGTTTTGGGCTACACGCGCGCCGGTCTGCCCGGTTTTCGGGCCGTACGCCCGATGACTCGTCTTGCGGGCCTGCCGCCCGCCGAATATCCCGGCTTACGGGCCTACCGCCCGCTGGCATGCTCGGCCTGCTCGCCCGCGCACCATTAACCTGACTGCCGCTGTACTAATCTACGCCAGATTAGTACAGCGGCAGTCAGCTTGCTACAGCGCCGACAATGGAGCGTGCTACCGCGGCGCTTTGGTGTTCCCCCGAGAGGTCAGTTGGTGCTACCGCGGTGCTTTCGAGCCACCGCGGTGCTTTCGAGCTACCAGGATGGCGGCCTCGCCGGCAGCGGGCGACCAGTAGCCGGCGACACCAGCCCGATGCCTCAGCCAGCACGAAGGACAGCCCGCGAAACCTTCCACAGGCCCCGGCCGCACCACGCCAGACCGGCCTCAAACCAACCGTCCCACACCGGAGCGCCACAAAAACCGGACTGGCACCGAACCTGGCACCCGCGTAACCGCAGCGGCTATCGGGTGGCCATGAACTCCTTAAGTTCAGCCACGGCGTCGGCGAGCGCGACCTCGCGCTTTTCGCCAGAGCGGCGATCGCGAAGCTCGACCTTGCCGTCCTTGAGCCCACGCCCGACGACCACACCGTAGGGAACGCCAATGAGCTCGAAGTCCTTGAACTTCACGCCCGCCGACACCTTCTGGCGGTCATCGTAAATAACCTCGTATCCCTCAGCTTCAACAGCGGACGCAATCTCCTGGGCGGCCTCGAAGATCTCATCTTCTTTGCCCGTGGCGAGCACATGGACCTGGGCGGGCGCGACGTGTGCAGGCCACGTCAGCCCAAATTCGTCATGGTTGAGCTCAGCCAGCGCGGCAACTGCGCGCGAGACGCCAATGCCATACGAGCCCATGGTGACCACGGTTGCCTTGCCGTTCTGGTCAAGCACCGTCAGATCGAGGGCCTTGGCGTACTTCCGCCCGAGCTGGAAGATATGGCCGATCTCCATGCCGCGCTCGATGCGGAGCGGTCCGGAGCCGTCCGGGGCAAGGTCACCAGCGCGCACCTCGACGGCTTCAATGAAGCCGTCGGCCTCGAAGTCTCGACCATACACCATGTTGAATGTGTGCTTCTGCTCGGCGTCAGCGCCCGTAATCCAGGCGGAGCCGCGCGCCACGTGCGGATCGAGGAAGTAGCGCACCGAGCCCGCGAGCTCACCGTTCTCACCCACCACGCGGTCCGGCGAATTAGGGCCGATGCGGTTGGGGCCGATGTAACCGGGGACGAGCTGCGGGTATGCCTCGAGGTCCTCGGGAGTTGCCATCTCGATTTCGGCGGGCGCCATGTTGGCCTCGATGCGCTTGAGGTCCGCCTCTCGGTCACCGGGCATGCCGATCACGATGAGTTCGCGAGCACCGTCGGGCTGAGTAGCAACGACGACGACGTTCTTCAGTGTCTCCGCCGCGGTCCATGGCTGGCCCTCGCGCGGCTTGACATCGTTAGCGAGCGCGACAAGCGCCTCGATGGTCTTGCAGTCCGGGGTGTCGACGACCTCGGGCGCGGGCACGTCGGAAAAATCGATGGCAGGCAGCGGCGGAGTTGTCACGGCCTCCGTGTTGGCCGCGTAACCACCGTCGGACATGACGAAGGTGTCTTCACCGATCTCGATCGGCGAGAGGAATTCCTCCGAGCGCGAGCCGCCCATGGCACCCGATGTTGCCGCACAGATGACGTAGGGCAGGCCGAGGCGCTGGAAGGTCTTCTCGTAGGCGTCACGCATGATCTGGTAGGAAGCGTCCAGACCGGCGTCGTCGATATCGAAGGAATAGGCGTCCTTCATGACGAACTCGCGGGTGCGCAAAAGGCCGGCACGCGGACGCGCCTCGTCGCGGTACTTGGTCTGGAATTGGTAAAGGTTGAGCGGAAGGTCCTTGTACGAGCTGCACTGGTCCTTCACCGCGAGCGTGAACATTTCTTCGTGCGTCGGGGCGAGAAGGTAATCGTTGTCGCGGCGATCCTTGAGGCGGAACAGGTTCGCGCCGTATTCTTCCCAACGGTTGGTGGCCTCGTAGGGCTCGCGCGGGAGCAACGCGGGGAACAGCATTTCCTGGGCGCCGGCGGCGTCCAGTTCCTCGCGAATAATCTGCTCGACCTTGCGCAACGTGCGCAGGCCCAGCGGCAGCCACGTGTAGATACCCGGCGCGACGCGGCGAATGTAGCCAGCGCGCACCAGCAGCTTGTGGGAATCGACCTCCGCGTCCGCGGGATCTTCGCGGAGCGTCTTGACAAAAAGATTAGACATGTTCAGCACGGGGATAAGTCTAGCCCGCTTGTGGGTCTTTTCAGTAGGCCGATCGTATGTTGTTGACGACGCCGTCCCTCGCCTCACATCCTTCGCTCGCCTTGCGCCCACCCGTTGCTCCGTCCCGACGTGCGGGCCACCGATAGGAGGGCAAGCTATCCAGAGAAGGGCAGGCTGCCCCGAGACGATCAGGCCGCCTAGAGAAGGGCCGGTTGGCCCGAGGAGAGCGAGACACGTAGAAGAGCGCGGTCCAGAGGAGAACTGGTTACCTACAGGAGGACAGTCGAGTACGTCCCCACGGTTTCGAACCCCGCTTTTTCGTAGACGCGCACGGCGGGCAAATTGTAGTCGTTGACGTAGAGCGAGACCGTTGGCGCGATAGTGGCCCGTACCAGTTCGGCGACCTGCACCATCGCAGCGGTCGCGATGCCCTGCCCGCGAAGGTCGGGCGCGGTCCACACGCCTTGGATCTGAGCCACGCCGCCAGCCAGCGCGCCAACGTCGGCCTTGAACTCGACCCGCGGCCTTCCCTCAACCATACCCATCCGGACAAAGGTCAGTCCGCCACGCACGAGGCTGTGGACGCGCTGGGCGTAGCCGTTGCCGTAAATCGTGGGATCGTAGCCCACTTCCTCCATGAACATCGCCACGGAGGCGGGAAGCACAATGTTGCCCTCGCCGATGCGAGCAGCGCGCACGCTTGCATCAGCCATCACACCGCTCCCGCCGCGGTAAACCATCGATAGTTGCCTGTCTCGCACCTCGCGAGGCGGCCCAAAACCACCCTCGAGGCGCTCCCACAACGGCATGACTTGATCGGTTGGCCCCACGAGGGAGGTGCACATTCGCCGAGTATTGAACAGGTGGTCGGCGAGGAGGTCCAGCCCGGCGTCGTCGAAACCGTAGGGAACCACGTTGCCGCCATTCCAGCAGACAGCGGTGAGCGCTCCGGCGTCGTCGAAAAGGCCCAGGCCATGGGCGGGGCGTGCCCACTCCTCCACGATGGGAACGCTCGCGAGAACGGTGGCGACGGGGTCGCGTGACAGGACCTCTAGGGCTGCGTTGCGGTCAGCCCCGGTGAGTCGCCGCAAAACAGGCCGACGCCACCACCTCACTAGACGATCACTTCAACCGAAGATTCGGGATCCTCAGCCAAACCAAGCTCCGAGGCGACAACGCGTGCCCGGGCAATGAGCGTGGGGACGATCTCGGCTTCCGGAACAGTCTCGACCACCTTGCCGCGGACGAAGATCTGGCCCTTGCCGTTTCCGGAGGCGACGCCGAGGTCGGCCTCGCGGGCTTCGCCGGGACCGTTGACGACACAACCCATGACCGCTACGCGTAGTGGGAAGCTGATGTCCTTCAGGCCCTCGGCCACGTTGTTCGCCAGCTCGTAGACATTGACCTGGGCGCGGCCACAAGACGGGCACGAGACGATCTCAAGCTTGCGGGGGCGCAGGTTCAGCGAGCGCAGAATCTCCTCGCCCACTTTCACTTCCTCGACCGGTGGGGCCGAGAGCGATACCCGGATCGTGTCGCCGATACCTTGGGAAAGCAGCGCCCCGAACGCGACGGCGGACTTGATCGTGCCCTGGAACTGGGGGCCGGCCTCTGTGACGCCGAGGTGAAGTGGCCAGTCTCCAGCCTCGGACAGGAGCTCGTAGGCGCGCACCATCGTCACCGGGTCGTGATGCTTGACCGAGATCGCGAAATCGTGGAATCCCGCTTCTTCGAAAAGCCGAGCCTCGTTGACGGCCGATTCCACGAGCGCCTCGGGGGTCGCTTTGCCGTACTTCTTGAGCAGACGCGGATCGAGGGAACCGGCGTTGATGCCAATACGCATCGCGGTGCCGTTGGCGTTGGCGGCGGCGGCAATCTCCGGAATGCGATCGTCGAACTTCTTGATGTTGCCTGGGTTCACGCGCACGCCCATGCCCGCTTCGATCGCGGCGAACACGTAGCGGGGCTGGAAGTGAATATCGGCCACGACGGGGATGTTTGACTGCTGGGCGATGACCTTCAGGGCGTCCGCGTCCTTATCGGTGGGGCACGCGACGCGCACGATGTCGCATCCGGCGGCCGTCAGCTCGGCGATCTGTTGCAAGGTGGCGCCGATGTCGTGTGTTTTCGTGGTGGTCATCGACTGGACCGAGACAGGAGCGTCACCGCCCACCAGGACGTCGCCGACCTTGATCTGGCGCGTCCTCCTACGAGGACGAAGCACGCTGGCCTCTTCCTTAACGGATGGGATTCCAAGAGCAACTGGTTCATTCACGCACACGATTATGTCACCTCTTGGCAAGTTTTACAGCGAGGTTCTCTCTCGGCCTGCGGGCTCTAGATCACAGGGTTGACGATATCGGCGACGACGAGCAGGAGCGTCATCGCGATCAGCGCGACAAACACGGCCTGGCTGAGGGGCAAAAGCCGCGCTGTGTCGAACGGCCCCGGGTCGGCACTGCCCCGCGCCTTGGCCCAGAGCCTGCGCGCGCCCTCGATGAGACCGGCGAGAATGTGCCCGCCGTCGAGCGGCAGCAGCGGGATGAGGTTGAAGATGAAGAGGGACATGTTCAGGCCCGCGACCAGCATGATCAGGTCGGCGAGACGATCAAGCCAGGTGTAGCTGTCAGCTGTCGCCGAGGTGATATTTCCGGCGATGTCCGCCACGCCCACGATTCCTACGACGCCGGTCGCGTCACGCTCGCCCGTCACAAGGCTAGATGCCGTGTTCCACAGTTGAATGGGGAGGGTGGCAACGATCTTCGCGGTGGCAATCGCCATGTCGGCGCTCGCGCCGAGGACCGTGATGACTGGCAGCCTCTGCCGATCGAAGCGCGGAGAGATGCCCGCATAGGGAACGGTCATCATCATGGGGCGGCCGTCCTCGCCGAGGACCGGTTTGCCGCCCTCCATCGCCTGGCGCTCGATCGGCACGGGGGTGATGACCACCTCGCGGGCCTGCCCGTCGCGCTCGATCGTTACGGTCACCGGCGAGGTACCACCCGCGGCGATGGCCGCAGAAAGCTCGGGCCACGTGGACACCTGGGTGGGACCCCAGGCGCGGATGACATCTCCCGGCCGCAGCTCCGACGCCGCCGCCGGGCTGGGTTCCTTGCCCGCGCACTCCTCGGCCGAGGTCGCCCCCACGCAGGGGCTGAGCGCGCCGACCGTCGTCGTAGGGGTAGAAACCCCGATTCCGGCCGTGACCACACCCAGGAGAAGGGTAGCGAGCACAAGGTTCGTCAGCGGGCCCCCGAACATCACTACCAGCTTCTTGGCGGCCGGTAGGCGCCAGAACGCCTGATGTTCCTCCCCCGGAGCCAACTCACTTGCCGACTCTTTGCGCGCCTCCTCGGCGAGCGTCGGACGACCAGCCTTGTGCGTGGGGGTACCCGGCTTGGCCGGGGCCAACATGCCCGCGATGCGAACGAAACCGCCCAAAGGAATGGCCTTGATGCCGTACTCGGTGCCGCCCCGACTCACCGACCACAAGGTGGGGCCGAATCCGATGAAGTATTGCGAGACCTTCACGCCGAATGCCTTGGCGGGGATCATGTGGCCCAATTCGTGGATGCCGACCGACATTAGCAGGCCAAGCACCAGGAAAAGGATACCGGGAAGCGAGCCCATTACAGCCCCAGGGCTGCGTGAGACGCCGATCGTGCCCACGCATCGGCATCCAGGACGCCTGCCAGGCTCATCTGCCCCGTGCTGTCGAAGGATTCGAGGACGCGCCCGACAGTATCCACGATATCGAGGTAGCCGATCCTGCCCGCGAGGAACGCCGCGACGCACACCTCGTTGGCGGCGTTCAGCACGGCCGGGTGAAGCGCCGACGCCGCGACGGCCTCCCTGGCCAGGCCGATGGCCGGAAAAACCTCCGCATCGTACGGTTCGAAGGTCCACGCCGTGGGCGTGTCCCAGGCACATGGCCTCGCCACCGTGTCAAGGCGGTCGGGCCAGGATAGCCCCAGCGCGATCGGCAGGTGCATATCCGGTGGCGAGGCCTGCGCAATCGTCGAGCCGTCGACGAATTCGACCATTGAATGGACCACCGACTGTGGATGGACCACCACGGTGATGTCCTGCGGGTCGATGTCAAACAGGAGCGCCGCCTCAATCAGCTCCAGGCCCTTGTTGATCAGCGTCGAGGAATTGATCGTCACCACCGGGCCCATCGCCCACGTCGGATGATTGAGGGCCTGGCTCGCCGTGACGTTCCGAAGATCGGCGCGGGATTTGCCGCGGAAGGGGCCGCCCGACGCCGTCAGTACCAGCCTTCGTACCTCGGATCGGCCGGTGACAAGACGCGATGTCAGGCCCTTCTCGTGTCGGCCCGACCCCAGCGCCTGGGCCAGCGCCGAATGTTCGGAGTCGACGGGAACGATCTGCCCCTGCCAGGCCATTGCGTCGGCAATCAGGCCGCCTCCCACGACGAGCGACTCCTTGTTCGCCAGTGCCAAGGTCGCGCCAGATTCGAGCGCCGCCAGCGTGGGGCGCAACCCGATGGAGCCGGTGATTCCATTGAGAACGACGCCGGATTCCTCGGCCGTGCCCGTCAGCGATCCGGCCAGCTGCGCCATCGCGTCTTCGCCGCAGGCAACCTCCGGCATCGGCTTCGTTCCCGCGATCGCAGACCAGGCGTGGGCAAACTCGTCCGCTTTATCGGCAGCGATGGCTACGCGTGGCACGTCGAATGTGGCGGCTTGGGCCGCAAGCAGATCGATCTGACCTCCGCCAGCCCCCAGGCCGCACACTCGGAACTGCCCCGGATGGGCAGCAATCACGTCAAGTGCTTGGGTGCCAATCGACCCTGTGGAACCGAGTAGAACGACGTCGCGCATTACTCGACCGCCATCAGCACCGTGGTGGCGTGGTCGAGGTAGACGTCCACCACCGTTTCGCGGTATGCCTTGCCGTCGCGTGCCTTGCCGAAGGTGGCCTCACGAATCTGGAGCGAGGTCAGGCCGGGCTTGCCGTCAAAATACTCCGCGAGCTGCTCAAGCAGGCCATCCACGTCTTCCTTGCGATAGCCCACCCCATCGGCGTCGGCGAAGCGCTCGCCAGCCGGGCGCAGAAGGCGAGGGTAGAGGGCTTGCGCCATCTCGTACGTGGTGGACAACCAGGTGTCCTCCCCCTCGTTATCCATGACGCGTGCGCGCTTGCGCTGGAGGAATGCGGCCTCGAGGCGGTCGAGCGCGGCGTCCACGAGCGCCGGGTCGTATCCCTTCCGCACCCAGTCGAAGGAGACGGTGCGAACGCTCTTTTCATCGATGCCGAGGTCTTCCTCGCCGGCGTAGGCGCGCTTGGCCCGTTGAAGGAAGTCATCAACCTGCGACGGGTTGTAGCCGCTCGAGAAGGAGCCAACGCGTTTGAATGTATGTCTCATGTTCTCCCCTAGTATCCTGCCGTCATAGCGGCGAGTTGATCAGCCAAATTCTCAGGTTCTGTGCGGTGCTCGGCGAGGCGGGCCTCCACCGCCTCCTGGGCCTTCTTAGCGCGGCGGGCTACGTTGTCCCGGTCGACCACTTCGGCTGCGAGCTGGCCGCATGCTCCGTCGATGTCGGATCCGCGCGTGTCACGGACCGTCGTCGAAATGCCCGCCTCCGTGAGAGTATCGACGAACGTTCGTGTCGCCACGTTTGTCGACGCCGTCCAAATACTTCCCGGCGTCGGGTTGAGTGGGATGGGGTTGACGTGCGCCCAGCCATGCCCGCGCGAGTTCAGCTCGGCGGCCAACAACTCGGCTCGCCACTTGTGGTCGTTCATGTCCTTAATCAGGGCGTACTCAATCGAGACTCGCCGGCCGGTTCGGACGAAATAGTGCCGGGCGGCGTCGAGTAACTCGGCCGTCTTGTAACGCGAATTGATCGGGATGAGATCGTCGCGCAGGCCGTCATCGGGAGCGTGAAGCGAGACCGCGAGCGTGACCTGTAGGCCCTCCTCGGCGAGCTTCAAGATCGCGGGGACAAGGCCCACGGTCGAGACGGTGATGTGGCGAGCAGACATGCCAAAGCCCTCAGGAGCCGGATCGATCATGCGATGCAGGGCACCGCGGACCGCCGGATAGTTCGCCATCGGCTCGCCCATGCCCATGAACACCACGTTCGTGATGCGCACGGGCTTACCCAGCGCGCCGGACTCGGCGAGCACCATATTCAGCCGGAGCTGCTCGATGATCTCGGCGGTGGAGAGGTTTCGCGTCAAGCCCGCCTGGCCGGTGGCACAGAACGGGCAGGCCATACCACACCCTGCCTGCGAGGACAAGCACAGTGTGGCGCGATCCGGGTACGCCATCAGGACGGACTCCACCACCGCCCCGTCGAACAGCTTCCACAGGACCTTCAAGGTGCGCCCGCCGTCGGCAAACTGTTCGGAGACCTTCTCCATCAGCGGCGGCAGAAGCTCGGTCACGATCGCATCGCGCTGAGCCTGCGGAAGATCCGTCATCGCCGCAGGATCAATGGTGCGGTGTTCAAAATAATGGCGCGAGAGCTGATCGGCGCGGAAAGCGGGGTAGCCCAACGCGCTCACCACCTCACGGCGTTCGGAGCGCGCGAGATCGGCGAGGTGGCGCGGTGGCTTACCGCGTCGCTTCTGCTGGAACGTGAGAGTCGGCCGAGGGCCGCTCTCTACTGTGGGCTTTACTTGCTTTTCCATAGGTCCTTTATTCTGCCAGCCAACGTCCGCGATTAAAACAGCCCGAACCCGGCCGCGAACAGGAGATAGCACACGGGCGCACAAAACAGGATCGAATCAATACGATCCAGCATGCCGCCGTGGCCTGGGAAGAGCGAGCCCATATCCTTCACGGTCAGGTCTCGTTTGAGTAAGGACTCGGCGAAGTCGCCCGCGGTGGACATCACTGCAGTCGCCACCGCGAAGGCCGCCACCCACGGCCATCCAAGATCGACGACGATGCCGACGAAGACGACGGCCACGGCCAGGCATGCGATCACCGAGCCGACGAAACCCTCCCATGACTTCTTCGGAGAGATGGAGGGCGCGATCGGATGCTTTCCAAACATGATGCCCGCCAGCCAACCGCCGGTATCGTTAGCCACCGGCAGGAGGATGAAGGCAGATATGACGAGCGCTCCGTGCTCCATCGCTGCCATCGCAACCGCGAAGCTGCCCATCAAGCCGATCCATCCCAGCGAAAAACACCCCGCAAGCGCGTCGGTAATGCCCTTCGCACGCGAATAGGCGTTCCACACGATCGCCACCGCGCACGTGACAAAGTAAATCAGCAGGGCGATGTTAAGGCCCCACACCCAGGTGGAGATCAGCATCGCGCTCTGACCAGTGAGCAGCACGAGGAGCGGAATCTTGAACCGACGCGCCAGAAGCGCCCCGGCCATCTCCCATTGGGCAATCCCAAGCGCCACCACGACGAGCCCCACGAAGACCTCGATGCGGATGAACAAGGACAGGGCCAACAGCGCCAGCAGAATCAGCGCCGTGGGAATTGCTGCTTTCAGATTACGGCCGGCCCGAGAGTGGGACTGCTGCGGGGGCTTGGGCGGACGTGGCGCAAGCCGCGAGACGATGCTCGCGGCTTGCGTAGAAGAAGAAACCATCCCTAGATCTCCATGAGATCTTTCTCTTTGCCCTCGAGGAGGACATCGGCTTGCTCGGTGAACTTCTTGGTCAATGCCTCGAGTTCCTTCTCTGCGCGATCGACGTCGTCCTCGCCAGCCTCGCCGTCCTTCTTGATGCGCTCGAGCGCATCCTTGGCCTTGCGGCGGGCCGAGCGGATCGAAATCTTCGAATCCTCAGCCTTGGAACGAGCGAGCTTGACGTATTCCTTGCGGCGCTCCTCGGTCAGGGCCGGAAGGTTGATGCGCAGCACCTGGCCGTCGTCGGTGGGGTTGACGCCCAGGTCGGCGTCGCGAATCGCCTTTTCGATGTCCTTCATCGCGGAACGATCGTAGGGGGTGATGATCACGGTGCGCGCCTCGGGCACGGTCACGGACGCGATCTGTTGCATCGGGGTTGGCGCGCCGTAGTAATCCACCATCAGCGAGCTGAAAAGCTCGGGGTTAGCACGGCCAGAGCGGATCTTGGAGAACTCATTGCGGAGGGCACCGAGCGCCTTCTCCATCATCTCCTCGCCTTCGAGCAGGGCTTCTTCAATCATGGGTTCCTCAGTTCTTTGTTACGAGAGTTCCGATATTTTCACCGCGCAAAGCACGGGTGACGTTTCCAGGTTCCACCATGCCAAAGACGCGCATTGTCATTCCATTATCTTGACACAGTGAGAAGGCGGCGGCATCGACCACGCGCAGGCCCTCGCGAAGGGCCTCGTCATAGGTCAGGTAGTCGAGCTTGACCGCGTCCGGGTTGGTGCGCGGGTCCGCACTGTAGACGCCGTCCACGCCGTTCTTGCCCACCAGCAGTTCGTCACAGCCGAGCTCGAGCGCGCGCTGTGCCGAGACCGTGTCCGTGGAGAAGTAGGGCATTCCCGCACCCGCACCAAAGATGACCACGCGACCCTTCTCTAGGTGACGGATAGCACGCAACGGGATGTATGCCTCAGCGACCTGGGCCATCGTGATGGCCGTCTGCACACGGGAAGGAACACCAGCAGTCTCAAGGAAGTCCTGGAGGGCGACGGCGTTGATCACCGTTCCGAGCATGCCCATGTAATCGGCGCGTGCGCGATCCATGCCAGCTTCCTGCAGTTCGGCGCCACGGAAGAAGTTACCACCGCCGACGACGATGCCAACCTCTACCCCGTCCTTGACCGCCTCGGCGATCTCGCCTGCGACACGGGTAAGGACCGACGTATCGAGCCCGACCTCTCCACCTCCAAAGACTTCTCCGGAAAGTTTGAGAAGGACGCGACGACGCGTCTTATCGGACTGAGCCATGGTTTCACCTTTCTACCGAGTGCTCCTCGAAGTTTACCGCATTCGGCCAAAGTTCGAATCACGCCCGAACAGCCGATCAAGTTCGCGTCGCTCGCGCTTGGTCGGCCGCCCAGTGCCCTGTTCACGTTGCATGACGGGAATAAAGATTTTGGGACGTTCAGGGGTGAGATCCTCGTACGCCTCGCGTGCCACCGGTGCACCAACCCGTTTGACCAGTAGCTTTTCCACCTTGAGGATTCTGTCCCAGCCTTGGACACGATACCTGACGACGTCCCCCACTTTTACTTTCGCCGCCGCCTTGACCGGCTCGTCGTTAACACGGACATGACCGGCCCTGCACGCGGCTGTCGCCGCCGAACGCGTCTTCGTCTGGCGCACCGCCCAGAGCCATTGGTCAATTCGCACGCTTTCCATAGTCCTAGTCTATCCACGACGCCGTCGCCCGCCTGGCGCCCACACTTCCCGCCGCCCCTCCAAGGCCACCGCCGCTGATGGCGCGAGCCGAGTGTACGGCGTCGTGAGACATGGTGACCTAGACAACTGCAAACCAGGTCCAAAAGTCCTACTCTATTTTCACAACGGCGCATTTTGCGCCTTTTTGTTTGCGAGGTCCTATGTCTACTCAACTCTCACGGCAGCCGAATCAGCCCGACGCCAACCCGCGCCACATCCGGGTAGCGGGATCAGATCGGATCTACGACCGCAACAAGCTCCTCATCGTCCTGCTCGTGCCGTTAATGATGACACTGCTCCAGGTCTCGTCAGTGAATAACGTCCTTTCGGCGATGGGACATGCACTTTCGGCATCCGACGCCCAGCTTCAGTGGGTCCTGTCGGGGTACGCGTTGGCCGTGGGCATCGTCCTCGTTCCGGCCGGTCGACTCGGAGATCTTTTCGGACGATCGTCAGCATTCGTGGCCGGTTTCGCGCTCTTCACGCTCTCCTCGCTCCTGGTCGGGCTCGCCAGCGACGCAACATTTCTTAATCTGATGCGCGTCCTTCAGGGCATCGGTGCAGGCATCCTCTCCCCGCAGACCACCGGGCTCATTCAGCGTTATTTCGTGGGCCAGGCGCGCGCGAAGGCCTTCGCCATGTTCGGCCTGGTCGTGTCAATGTCCGTGGCCGCCGGGCCGCTCATGTCGGGCGCCTTGGTCGCGATTTTCGGGGAAGATCGCGGGTGGCGTTGGTCGTTCATGATCAACTTCCCCATCGGCGTGATCGGCCTCATCTTGGCCTTCCTGTGGCTGCCGTTCGGCAAGGAGCGCCGCCACGTGGGCACCCACCGAGATAAGGCTCGCGCGGAGTACATAGAGATGCAGGCCGAGGAGGGCCACTTCTACGAGCGCCCGAAGATCGACCTCGATCCAGTAGGTATGCTTCTCTTGGCATTGTCCGTGGTGGGCGTGATGGTTCCCTTCATGTCGACGGGCTGGGCCTACGCTTGGACTCTCCTTCCGGCCGGAATCGCACTGCTCGTTGCCTGGGTGTTTTGGGAAAAGGCCTACAAGGTGCGCGGGCACGAGCCGATGGTTGACCTCCGCCTCTTCTCCATTCGCACCTTCTCGTGGTCGACGGCGATCGCATCTCTCCAGTTCCTCGGCTTGACCTCCGTCTTCGTGATTCTCGCGATGTTCCTTCAGCGTGGCCTTCAGGTCACCGCTCTCGACGTCGGCCTGCTCACGCTCCCCAACGCCCTTATGTCCGCCTACGCGGCGATGTGGGCCGGCAAGCGGGCCGTGCTTCAGGGCCGCGGCGTCCAAGTCATTGCACTATCCCTCATGTTTGCCGGCGTCCTGGGCGCAATGGCGATGGTGTGGGGCGTCGAGCACGGGCTGTCCTACTGGTGGCTCACGATCCCCGTGACCATTCTTGGATTCGGCCAGGGCGCGATGGGCTCCGCCAACCAAACCCAATCCATGCTCGACGTGCCGGCCGAGCACGGCGGAACCGCCGGCGGCGTGATGCAGACCGGCCAGCGCATCGCCACCGCCATCGGCATCGCCATGATCACCGCCGCCTTCTTCGTCAGCCAGCGCTCCTACGCGGGCGGTGCGGGCGGATGGTACTTTGCCGTCTACGTGGCCTACGCGATTATCTCCCTCATCATCCTGATTGCCCTCGTTCTTGGCGTGGCGTTCTGGCGTGAGGGCCGCCGGGCGGCTTAGGGCCTCGCCCGCGCTGTATTAAGGTGTGATTTGCCGCCCGGAATGTCCGGGGAGATTCAGGGGGTCGATGCATCATTTTTTAACAACTCGGCCAGTGTCTCACGTGGGGTCATTCCGTTCAAGACAACTCGGGCTCGGTCGTTGAGTTCGTCTTGGACGAAAGCGACTTCCTCGTCGGTGATGTCAGCGAAGTTAGTTCCCTTGGGGAAGTATTCACGAATATCACGATTCAGGCGTTCATTCGACGGACGCTGCCACGGGCTATGCGGGTCAGCGAAGTAGACCTTGATATTGGTATCGACCTTGAACTGGGCTACCTGCGCCATCTCACTACCTTGATCCCAGGTGATCGAGGAGAAGGCCTTACTGGGCAAGGTCTGAACCATCTGGGTCAGTTTCTCAATCACGGTCGGTGAATCATGGCTCACCCCAAGACGAGCGATCAGCAAAAACCGTGAAGAGCGCTCGACTAGGGTGATCAGCGCTGTGTGCTTGCCCTTACCACCACCGATAATTAAATCTCCTTCCCAGTGACCTGGCGTCAGGCGCCCATCGACCTCGTGGGGGCGCAAATCGATTGAAGCGCCCTCGACCCACGTCTTACGCCCGCGCCCGGGAGTGCCAGCAAGAGCAGAACGAGCAATACGCCGTTGACGACCCGAACGCAGTCCTTTCTCCCGTTTAAGCTCTTGCCGTAATGCCCCACCCCCGTGAACATACAAAGCCTGATAAATCGTTTCATGAGACACACGCATCTGCCGATCATCTCCATAATCATGACGCAAACGAACACTGATTTGCTGGGGAGAATAACGCTTATTTAACAGCTCAACCACCTTCTGACGCAGCGCCACATGGGTAGTAAGCTTGCCCGGCTTAGGACGAGAACGACGCTGATGAGCGCACTGATGAGCCCAGCGAGCATCATAAGAACCATCAGGAAAAGCACCACGATTAATCTCACGCGTCACCGATGACGGACTACGCCCCAAACTTAAAGCGATCTGCCGAGCCGACTTACCATCAGCTAACCCCAACCCGATCGCCACGCGCTCTTCAAGCGTCATACGCCGGCCTCGACCAACCCTGCCATTACCAACCCGGTCAACACTGGCCACGACCGTGGCCCCACCAACACGGCCCCGTTGCAAAACTTCAACCATAGGCCCCAACATAGCCTGTTTCCCACGAACCCAGTTCGGACTATGACCAACCCGTTTCGCGATCTCGGCAACCGGCAAGCCCTCAGCCGTCAACTGCCACACCCGTACCCTAGCAGCCGCACGAGCCTGCGCCGGCCCACCCTGCCCACGGACCAACACTAAACCCGCCCCACGAGCCCAGACCTGAACCGAGTGACAATTAACCTTCAACTCACGAGCAACACTTGCACACGAACGTCCAGAAGCAACCAAGGCCACCGCATGATCACGAAACGACTGCGAATAAGGCCGAATCGGCGATCTACCAACCATTCAACACACTCCAAAAAGTAGTGCATTGACCCCTGGAACCTACCCCGCATTTCAGTGCGGTACCGGCTACATTAGTACAGCGCGGAGCCAAGGGGTGGGCTTGCCCCGGCCACATCAGGCCCCAGCCTCTCACCCTTCGCGGTATTCAACCCCCATGCCGCCGCTAGGGTAGACCCATCGCAACGTGCCCGGATCGGCAACGGCAAGGCAGGTGCCACACTCGAGGCAACCGGCGAACTCCACCGAAATCGTGCCGTCGGCCTCTTCCCGGTAGACGTGGGCCGGACACACCGCGACGATGCGTTTGCTGGTACCGGTCGCCTTGGCCAACTCCTGGTTGATTTCGATGTGGGGAACGGCGTCGGTGTGGAAGACGTTTTGGGAAAGGCGGTCGTTGACCGAGCCCGGATCGAATGTCATGGATCCTCCTAGAGCGCCCGCAGGGCGCGGTAGCCGGTCTTGAGCAGGTCGGTGGCCTTAATACCCGATGAGCGCAGGGCGCCGATGGCCACTTTGGCGAGGTGCTTGCGCGGGGTGAGGTCATGGTTGTAGGCGCCGTGGAAGATATCTGCGAGGAGCGGGCCGGCCTTGGTGAACATGATCGGGTCGTTTTCTAGGAATTCTGGCGCGTGGCGGAACGTGTGCATGTCCTGCCCCACGAAGGTCTTGGCGTATTCCTCCGTGTAGGAGCGCAGGGCGAGGCGCGAATAGTCGCCCTTCTCGAGGGCGTCGTGGACGGCGGCGGCCGCGGCCTGCGCTGACCCGGCAGCAAGGTCCATCCCGCGCACAGTCAGACCGGTGTTGAGAGTGAAGCCGGCGGCGTCACCGATGAGGATCAGGCCGTCGTGGACGATGTCTTCCTGCATCGCTTTCCCGCCCTCGGCCACGAGGTGGCAGCCGTATTCGAGGAGCTCACCATCCTTGAGGAAGGGAGCGAGGTAGGGGTGTGAGAGCAGGTGGTCGTGGATGTCGGAAGAGGCCAGCCCGGATTCGGTGAGCTTATCCAGCATGAGCACGACGCCGATCGAGACAGAATCCTTGTTCGTGTACATGAATCCGCCACCCGGGACACCCATCGTGGCGTCCCCCACCAGCGCGTAGGCAGCGCCCTCGCCGTCGGTGAGGTTGAAGCGCTCCCGCACGGCCTCCTCGCCGATCCTGATCACTGACTTCACGCCGAGGCCGAGGTGTTTCGCGGGCTGCTTGGCACGCACGCCGGCGCCTTCGGCGAGGAAGGAGTTGACGCCGTCGGCGGCGATGACGATCTTCGCCGTCATCTCCTCACCACCGGCCTCGATGCCGTAGAAGTGCGTGTCTGAGCGCAGGAGCCGATCGACCTTCACGCCGCTGATGAGCGCGACGCCGGCCTCTTCCGCCTGCTGGGCAAGCCACGGATCGAGGTGAGCACGTAACACGGAGACGGCGTTGACGGGTTCGGCGAGCCGCTGATCCCAGTAGTCGATGTTGACCGCCGACGTGGCATTGAGGAAGCTGAGCGTGTTGCGCGTGATGACGCGCTCGACGGGCGCGACGCGGGCAAAATCGGGGAACAACTCGTCCATGACGCGACTGTAGAAGATGCCGCCGGAGAGGTTCTTTGCCCCGGGTTCGGTGCCGCGCTCAACGAGGAGCACCTCGTGCCCCTGCCGAGCAAGCAGCGTGGCAGCGACCGTGCCGGCAACGCCGGCGCCAACCACGATGACGTCGAAATCGTATTCCATGCCTGTCCCTCTCCCGGCGGTGGCGCCGACCCGCTCAGCCTACTTGAGTTCCGCAACCATCTGCGGCAGAACCTGGTAAAGGTTGCCCACGATGCCGTAATCGGCCATGTCGAAGATGGCCGCGGTTTCGTCATTGTTGATGACGACGATGTTCTGCGCTCCCCCGATTCCTGCCGTGTGGTGGATCTGGCCGGAGACACCTACGGGAATGTAGACCTCAGGGGCCACCGTGTGCCCGGAGACGCCGAGGTAGGAATCCCGGTCAAACCAGCCGTGGCCTTCCACGAGCGGGCGTGTACATCCGACTTCTGCGCCGATCGCATCGGCAAGCTCGCGCGCAAGGGCTAGGTCTTCTTCGTTGACGAATCCGCGTCCGACGCCGACGATGCGCGTTGCCGCGGCCAGGTTCACCGGGGCGCCCTCGTGGACGTTTTCCGCCGTGACCGTGACGTCGAAGGAGTCGCCGTCGAATTCTTCCTCGGCGACCGCGCCGTGCAACTCTTCTCCCTCGGAGACGAGCACGACGGCCGGGCCGTCAAACTCGACGGACTCGTTCACGATGCCACCGAAGCGCCCAACGGTCGCGTGACCAGCCGCGAGCTCGCGTACACCGCGTAGCACCGGCGCATTCTTGGCGGCGCTGATGGCTCCGGCGAGCGATCGCCCGGCGGGGTTGTTGAGTACGAGGACGACGTCGTTGCCCTCGGCCTGGACGGCAGCGACGACGGCCGGGGCCATCGCTTCGGCCGGCTTGTCGCCCGTGTCGATGCGGATGACACGATCCACTCCCCCAACGGTTGCATTCCCGACGACGACAGCCACGGTCTGCCCGTGGGCCAGCGCCACGAGCTGGGAAATCTCCGATTCGGTCGTAACAATCCACGTTGTCATTTACAGCACCCCATCCTCACGTAAAGCAGCGACAAGTTCCGCAGCCGTCCCAAACATCTTGCCCTTGCGTTCACGCTTGGCAGGGCGCTCGCGCCCCACCACATGAAGCGACACCGGGCCGGGTTCAACCTCTGCGGCCGAGAGAACCTCAACCGGCTTCTTACCCGCCGCCAGAATGTCCTTCATCGAAGGGACCGCCGGGGAGGTCGCGTCAGACGTCGTCGCGACGACGACCGAGCCGGTCACGTTCAACGTACGCGTGCCGCCCTTGATCTGTTGGGTGAGGACGTAGCCGCCTTCAGTGGGCTCCACATCCGTCACGTCGAGAATTGCGGGCCAGCCCAGGTGGCCGGCGATCAACGCGGGCATCATTCCGGCGGCCTCATCCACCGAGGAGTCAGCGGTCAGGACGAGAGTGGCGTCGCCAATCTTGGTCACAAGCTGGGCCAAAGCGGAGGCAACCTGCGTGGAAGACCAGGAGGCGACGGCATCGTCAGAAACAATGATGCCTCGGTCGAATCCACGCGACATAGCATTCTTGCGAGCCATCGCGGAGCCAACCTGGGAGTTTCCAACCGAGATGCCCACGAGCTGTGCCCCCTGGGCCTTGGCCACCCTGCTTCCCATCTCCATCGCAACCGGGTCCGACTCCGACACGGCAGCCTTCGCACGCGACCAATCGATAGTGCCGTCGGCTAAAACCTTGGCGTCCTGAGGATTGGGCACATACTTGTATGCCACAACAATGCTCACGTTGTTCTCCACTTCTTCTCTTTCGACGCTATATTATTCCGCGAGAGCGCGACGCGTTGAGTCTCTCGCCTGGCGGTTCTTCTCTCGGCGGAGATGAGCCGCACAGGTGAGACACGTGTGGGGTGCGATGAAACATCGCACCCCACAACGGTGATTTAGCCCTTACTCCTGGCCAACGCGGACGCGCTTGAAGCCCGTGATGGTGGCGCCGGCTGCCTTGGCAACCTGGCCAACCGAAAGCTTCGGATCGCGAGCGTAAGCCTGGTCAAGCAGGCAGATCTGCTTGAAGTAGCCCTTGAGACGGCCCTCGACGATCATCGGGACAGCCTTCTCCGGCTTGCCCTCGGCGATGGTCATCTCGGTGGCGATGCGACGCTCGTTTTCGATGTCGGCCTCCGGGACGTCTGCCTCGGAAAGGTAGGCCGGGGACATCGCGGCGATGTGGACTGCGACGTCGTGCGCAATCTCCTTGCCGGCAGCGTCCGTAGCAACGAGAACGGCGACCTGAGCGGGCAGGTCAACAGCGGTCTTGTGCATGTAGGACTCGATGTGCTCGCCTGCGAGGTACTCAACAGCACCCACGCCGAGCTTCTCGCCGATGATGCCGATCATGTTGTCGACGGCGTCCTTGACGGTGCCCTCCGCGTGCGCAGCAGCGAGAACCTCAGCGTTGGTCTTGGCGCCAGCCTTGACCGCGGCGGCGAGGATGCCCTCAGCGAAGTTGATGAACTTCTCGTTCTTGGCAACGAAGTCGGTTTCGGCGTTGACCTCGATGATCAGGCCGAACATGCCCTCGTCGTTGGTCCCGATGTGGGACAGAACGAGACCGTTCGAAGCGGTGCGGCCCTCGCGCTTTGCAGCAACCTTCAGACCCTTCAGGCGGAGCAGCTCCTCGGCCTTGGCGGTGTCACCGTCGGACTCGGCAAGAGCCTTCTTGACGTCCATCATGCCAGCGCCGGTCTTCTCACGAAGAGCCTTAATATCAGCAACGGTAAAGTTAGCCATTCTTAATCCTCCAGGACTTAGGCGTTGTCTTCGGTGGCCTCGGCCTCAGCCTCAGCCGGAGCTTCCTCAGCGTCAGCCTCGGTTGCTGCCTCGTCACCTTCAAGAAGCTCGCGCTCCCATTCAGGCATGGGCTCCTCGGCGTCCTTGCCAGCACCACCACGGGCAACGAGGCCCTCGGCGACGGCGTCGGCAATGACGCGAGTCAGGATCTCGATCGAGCGGATCGCGTCGTCGTTACCGGGGATGCCGTAGTCGACCTCGTCGGGATCACAGTTGGTGTCAAGGACGGCGCAGACAGCCATGTTGAGCTTGTGAGCCTCGGCAACGGCGAGGTGCTCCTTGTTGGTGTCAACAATCCAGATGGCCGACGGGACCTTGCCCATATCGCGGATACCGCCGAGCGTGCGCTCAAGCTTCTCCTTCTCGCGGCGCATCATGAGGAGTTCCTTCTTGGTGCGGCCGGAACCTGCGACGTCGTCGAAGTCAACGAGCTCGAGCTCCTTGAGGCGCTGGATACGTGCGTTGACGGTGGAGAAGTTGGTCAGCATGCCGCCGAGCCAACGCTCGTTCACGTAGGGCATGCCCACGCGCTCGGCCTGCTCGCGGATCGGGCGCTGGGCCTGACGCTTGGTGCCAACGAAGAGGATGTTGCCGCCATGTGCGACGGTCTCCTTGACGAACTCATAGGTGCGGTTGATGTCGTCAACCGTCTTACGAAGATCAATGATGTAGATGCCGTTACGATCGTTGAGGATGAAACGCTTCATCTTGGGGTTCCAACGACGGGTCTGGTGCCCGAAGTGGACGCCGGCTTCAAGCAGCTGGCGCATAGAAACGACTGCCATGGTCGTCCTTTCTCACAGCGCAGGAATCCTGCGCTTATATTCTCGGTTTCTTACCAACCACACCTTGTGATCAGCCCTGGTGCCCCATTCCGTACAATCCATAGGACCGATGTGCGGAAGACCTTGCGGCGAGCGAGCACGCGTAGTCTGCCAAAATTTGACAGCCTGACCAGTTTATCTGGCTCCCGCGGCGCTTCCAAGGCGAAATCTCACAGGTTTCGGTGGTGTTGCCTACATCATCGTGGGCGGATACGAGGCTGACAGGTGGCCGGTACGCGGTGCACAATTATCCCGAGCAGTGAGGAGTGGTATGGATCCCGAAGTTCTCTTCCGTATGGTGGATGTGGCCGGCGTGATCGCCAACGGAGTGATTGGCGCGTCGCTGGCTAGGGCCTTGGGCTACGATCTGATTGGCTACCTCACCTTGGGTATCTTGACAGCCCTCGGCGGTGGAATGATTCGCGATTCGCTCTTGGGGATCGGCTTCCCTGTTGCCCTGACCGACCCGTGGTACTTGGCGGGCGCGATCGGCGCCTCGGCCTTCGCCTATCTCGTTCCTCTCGACGGACCCTGGGCGCGACGCGGACTAACTCTGGCCGACGTTCTCACGCTCGGTTGCTGGTCTGCCACCGGCGCCGCGAAGGGTATTTCGGCCGGTCTTGACCCGATTCCCTCCATCTTCCTCGGCGTGATTACGGCGACGGCGGGCGGTGTCATGCGCGACGTCCTCGTGCGCCAGACCCCCGCAATCTTCGGCTCGAATCCGCTTTACGCCACCTTCTCGATCATTGCCGCAGGAGTGATGGTGATCTTTCAACGCCACGACATGTATCAGCTTGGCATGGGCACCGCAATCCTCATCTGCCTCGTCTTCGGTTTGGCCGCCCGCCGTTACCATTGGATCCTCCCGGTTCGCCAGATGAATATTCTGGCCGGCTCCAAGCGCATCCTTGATCGCGAGCGCATCCCGAACCTGCGCAAGCTTTCCAGCCGCCGTCTGTCCGAGAAGAGCCCCGAGAACTAGGCCCGTCCGGCTGGCTTGCGCCGCCGGTTGGCACCGTGCACTTTTTCCACACGACGCCGTTGTGCTACTTTCGTCCACAATCATCATTTTTCGGGCGTTTCCATGAGCGTCGATCTGTCAGTCTGGGTGCATGAAAAAGATACTTCTTGCTCTTGGTTTGATCTCTGGCGCGTTTGCCCTCGGCTCGCCCACCTTGACCGACGCTGTGCCGTCCCCCTTCCCCACGCGCGCCGTGGAATCATCCGCAGGCGCCTTGGAGGCGGTTTCGGGCACACCAGCGCAAGCTACAGATTCCTCGGTGCCAGCTACAAATTCCTCGGCCTCAGACACGAGTTCCTCGGCGCTACCCTCACGGCCCTCAAAAACGGCTCTAGGTAGCCCGAAGACGGGCGTGCAATATGAGTGGCCGTCGGGTCAGCAGGTGACGGTGTTGCGTCCCTTCAGTCCCGGGCCGAAAAATTGGCTGCCCGGCCACCGCGGCGTTGACCTAGCTCTGGCCAGCGATCAGCCCGTGTTCGCCGCAGCCGATGGCCGGGTCCTCTATGCGGGCCAGCTCAACGATCGTGAGTTGGTCTCGATCGAACATGCCGATGGCATCCGGACGACGTACGAACCCCTTCGGCCCGTGGTCGCGCGGGGCGACGTCGTCTCGCGCGGGGATCTTGTTGGATACGTCAGCGGTCATCACTGCGCGCCGTCGGCTTGCCTCCATTGGGGTGCCAAGCGCGGGTCGGATGACTATGTTGATCCTCTTTCGCTTCTTGTCCGTGGGCCGATTCGTCTCTACGAATAAGCCTTCAGCGGGCGCGTCCCGTGTCCGCGGGGCAACTCTATGCCCGTGGGTGTGCCTGCCCGAAGGCGGACCGGAGGCGCTCGGCACTCACGTGCGTATAGCGTTGCGTCGTGCCCAGCGACGAGTGCCCGAGCACTTCTTGCACGCTTCGCAGGTCGGATCCACCCTCCAAGAGGTGTGTTGCCGCGGAGTGGCGTAGCCCGTGCGGCCCGATGTGGGGAAGGTCTGCGAGCATCGTTAGGCGGTCGAGGACCGTTCGCACCATGCGCGGGTCAATTCGCTTGCCTGCCCGCCCAACGAATACCGCCTGGCGATCGCCTTTGAGGAACTGTGGGCGTACGCTCAGCCACTGACTCAAGGCTTCGCGCGCGGGGCGCCCAAAGGGCACAATCCGTTCCTTGTTGCCCTTTCCAACCACTCGCAACGTCGAATCCGCCTGGATACTCGTGATATCGAGGCCAACCAGCTCGCTGACACGGATTCCTGAGGCGTAGAGCATCTCCAGCATGGCCCAGTCACGAACCGCGAGCCCGCCTGCCTCCGCGGCGCGGACGGCTGCCGTGTCGAGAAGCCGCTTGGCCTGGTCCTTGCTGAGCACCTTGGGCAGGGCGTTATCCGCCCGCGGGGACTTCAGGCGTAGCCCGGGATCGTTGGTGAGGTATCCATTCTTATGTAGCCAGCGCGTGAAACTACGAATGGCGGCAGAATGGCGCGCCATCGTCGCGCGCGTGTGCCCCGCGCGCTGCCTCCAAGCCAGCCACGAACGTAAGTCAGCCAGTTCGAGAAATTCGAGGGACTGTTCAACATCGGAGGAATACGTGGCGAGGAAGTCCAATAGCGAGCGTGCTTCTTTCACGTAAGCCCGCACGGTGTGCTCCGACAGCCCCCGCCGCACCGCAAGCTCGTGATCATACTCTGCGACAATCTTCTCCACGCTCATGAGCTCACCTTAGTGCGCTTCCACCGACCGTCGCGCTCCGCGACGCGCCCGGCCAACAACAAGTGCCCGAGAACTGTCAACGTCTCTGGCAACGTCAGCCCCGCCGTCGCGGCAATCGACGCTACGCTCGCGGCTCGCGTAACCGGCGTCGCATCGAAGACACGCTGATGACGCGGGTCGTACCCGTCGTCGACGCTCCCGGCGAAAAAGTCAGGCGCGAGCGGGTCTTGCACTTCCATGGTGCCCATCAGCTCGCGTAGATGGGCGACGTTGGCAACTGGCGTGCCGTCATTCCGCAGAAGGTCAATGCAGCCCTGATACTGCGGCACGTCGATGGGACCAGGCACAGCACCCACGGGACGGCCGATGTTCTGTGCGTGCCTCGCTGTCGAAAGTGCCCCTGAACGAATCGGCGCTTCGACGACGAGCGTTGCGCGGGCGAGGCCTGCAATGATCCGGTTTCGGGCGAGAAACCGAAAGCGCTGCGGCGCCGCCCCGAGCGGCGATTCTGATACTACTGCACCACCCAACTCGAGCGTCTTGGCAAACAGCGCGTCGTGGGCGCGCGGATACACGCGATCTGCCCCGCCAGCGCTGACGATCACTGAGGGCCGGAGAGCCAACATGGCCCCTTCGTGTGCGGCCGCGTCGATGCCGAAAGCTCCGCCGGAAATGACGGTGGCCTCGCGGGAAATCTCGTAGGCAAAGTCCCGCGCGATCCGCACACCGTTGGCAGTCGCGGCACGCGAGCCAACGATGGCGACCGCGCGCCCAGCGAGCACTTTGGGATCGCCCTTCACCCAGAGCAAGAGCGGCGCCTTATCCCCAAGATCGTTGAGCTGCGAGGGCCAGAGCTCGTCGCCCGGCGCAACCACACTTACTCCGGCCCGATCGAGGGCACCCATCTTAAACGGCTCTTGGCGGTCCAGGCGATGTCGCCACCGCGCCACGTGCTGACCAATCCGCTCATCAACCTCGCCAGGCTCGCGGATGAAGTCCAACGCGCCCGCAGCCCCGAGGTGGGAGATCAAGGCGTGCGCCACCGGATCGGCGCCCTCCGTCATTCGTGACCATTCGATCCGCGCCTGCAGTTCATCAAGCTCGCTCATGCTGACACCCGTCCTCTCATTGTGTAAGCCAGCGCGACGTCGTCGTCACTGGGCACGCCTCGGCCGTTTACGTCAGCGATCGACCACGCCAGGCGCAAAATCCTGTCATATCCCCGCAAGGACAACTCGCCCATGGTTATCCCCTCTTCGAAACGCGTGGCCGTGACGGGCGACAGCGGCGTGTGACGCCGTAGCCAGGCCCCCGGCACTTGGGCGTTACGCTCGAGTGGCAGTTTCTTCAGCCGATGAGCTTGGCGTAGCCTCGCCTCCGAAACTCGTTCCTTCACCTGAGCACTCGTGATGGTTCCGCCGCGGCGGAGATCAGCCTTCGACGGCCGTCTAAGCAGGATCTGGATATCGATCCGATCTCGCACCGGCCCGCCGAGCGACGCGTTGTACGTGCGCCGATCGCGTGAGGTACACGTGCACCGAGACGGCGCATCGAGTACGTGCCCGCAACGGCATGGATTGGCGGCCGCCACCAGCTGAAAGCGCGCCGGAAAGCGCACGTTGGCCTTGGATCTGGCTAATTCGATGTAGCCATCTTCCATCGGCTGGCGCAACGCCTGTATTACCCGAGGCGCAAATTCTGGGTACTCATCGCAGAACAGGACGCCGCGGTGGGCGAAAGTCACCGCACCCGGCCGAGGAATGCCCGAGCCCCCTCCCACCATCGCCGCCGCACTAGCCGTGTGGTGCGGAGCGCTGAACGGCGGGCAATGAGGTAGATCGGTAAAGCGCTCCCCCATGAGCGAAGAAATCGCAGCGACTTCCAGGGCTTCCGCATGAGTCAGGTCCGGCATGATTCCCGGCATGCGCCGAGCCAGCATCGACTTCCCGATTCCCGGCGAGCCAACCATGAGCATATGATGCCCTCCGGCCGCCGCGACCTCGAGTGCAAGAATTGCCTCTTCCTGGCCATAGACGTCGCTCAGGTCAGCCACCGGCTCAGGCAGGGGCAACGGGTCACTCACCTGCGACATCATCGGCGGCACGAACTGCCCCGGCACGCCGCACAGCCGCGCCACCTGCGCAAGGTGATGCACCGCAACGACCTCAATGCCGTCCACGAGGAGGGCCTCTTCCCGATTGCCCACAGGAACGATCGCCGTCTCGACTCCCTCCTTGACCGCACTAAGCAGCGCCGGTAACACCCCACGCACCGGCCGGATGGACCCGTCGAGTCCAAGCTCGCCCATCACTACGGCGTTGCGCCCCGCATCGAAGCCGATCGAGCCAAGGATCGCCACGGCAATTGCCAAGTCGAAACCCGTGCCCGATTTGAGCACGTCCGCCGGGGAAAGATTGACCGTCAGCCGGCGGTTGGGCCAGCTCACGCCCAGGGCGTGAAAGCCGGCTCGCAGCCTTTCACGCGCCTCGTTGACCGCGGCATCCGGAAGTCCCACTATCTGGAAGCTGGGCAAACCGTTGAGTTGCACGGCCTCGACGAGGATGGGGATAGCCTCGAGACCCACAATGGAGAGCGTCTTGGCACGCCCGACCGTGCCCGCAACGGCGACGGCCGTGTTCATGACACGTCCTTCACGTGCGAGATCGAGGGCTCGCCGCTTATCGTCACATCCACGGCAAGCACATCCACCGTGATCTGAGCGGCGAAAGTCCCATGCTCGAGTAGCCAGGTCAGCAACAGCCCCTTGATCCGGCGGACCTTCTCTGTAGTCACCGATTCAGCGGGCGTACCAGCATGGTGACTGCGGCGCGTTTTCACTTCCACCGCCACAATCGCCTGCCGTTGCGGATCGAATGCGACGATGTCCAGTTCGCCGCCGCGTGTGCGCCAATTTCGGGCCAGGATGCCCCAGCCGTGTTCTTTAAGGTGAGCGGCAGCGAGGTTTTCGCCCCACGTGCCAAGCTCACGGGTGTTCATCTGTGTTCTCGTCATAGAGACGATTTCAGCAGGTTCCGCCCTTCGCGCGTTTCCGAAAAAGCCAAAATGTGGATGGGTCAGCCGAGTCGCAAACTGTGGAAAAACTTGGCCTCAGATGAGGCCGACTATTCGATGTCTTTTGCCGACTCGTAGAACTCCCGTGCGACCTACTCGAAGTCGAGCTCGCGCGTGATATCGGGCTTGTTCAGCTCTTCGACATTGACATCCTTAAACGTGACAATGCGAGCGCCGCGGATAAAGCGCGACGAACGGAAAATGTCCCACACCCACGCGTCGGTCAACGTCACTTCAAAGAATACGTCTCCGGCCGCCGACGCACGCACCTTTACGTCCACGTCATTGGCCAGGTAGAAGCGGCGCTCTGTCTCAACCACAAAACGGAAAAGGCTCGCCACGTCACGATACTCGCGGTACAGCGCGAGCTCAGCATTCGCTTCGTACTCTTCTAATTCGCTCATACCAATCCCTGTCCTAGACCCGGAAGTTTCCAACTCGTGCGATGATGCACGCTCGCACCTAGGCTGCGCAGCCCGTCAATGTGCTTCGGGGAAGAATATCCCTTGTTCTTTTCCCAATCGTAGCCCGGATAGTCGGCGGCGAGGGAAACCATCAACTCGTCGCGTGCCACCTTTGCCACCACACTCGCAGCCGCGACCACAGCACAGCGCGCATCCGCCTTGACTTCCATACGCACCGGATACGCCGGCAGTTGAGGACCGAGCGGCAGCCCGTCGCTCGTCCACCAATCATGGACGCCATCGAGGAGAACGCCCGCGATCGGATAATCCGCAAGCTGTCCCAGGGCTTCGCCGGCCGCCCACCTGAGCGCCCCAATAATCCCCCACTGGTTCACGACGTCGGCGCCCGCGTGACCCACCGCCACGGCATCCGCCCACTGCGTAACGCCCTCCACCGCGCGCCGCCGCGCCGGCGCCGTCATCAATTTTGAATCTCGTAGCCCGGACGGAAACCCATCCGGCGTGGTGAGCGAAACAAGGGCAATCCCAACGGAGGCCGGCCCAGCGAGAGCTCCGCGGCCCACTTCATCCACACCGGCAAGATAAAACGGCCCGTCCGTACGCTCCGCAAGCTCGTGCAGAAGCCGCCGTTCGACGTCGCGATCAGGGACTATCATTTGGCCGACGGAACGTTGGCGAAAACGTCACCGGCCGAGGGGATCGTCCCGAACCGATCCAACGGGAAAATCGTCACCCAGGCCCGACCCTCGACATTCGTAATCGGCACAAAGCCAAATCCGGTTGCCTGCTGGTGATAGCGAGCATCCTTGGATCGGTTACGGTTGTCGCCCATGAGCCACAGGTGCCCATCAGGAACGATCACATCGAAGGGGGTATCCGACGGGCTCACGCCCGGCTTGAGATACGTTTCCTTAATCGGCTCACCATTAACGGTGATCAGCCCATCACCGTTGCAGCACTTCACGTGGTCGCCCGGCAACCCGATGATGCGCTTGACCAAGTGGTCGCCTACGTTCTGCGGGATCAGACCAACGGCCTCACCGACGTCGACAAGCACCTGCTGCCACGCCGGATAGCTATCCTTAGCAACGCCTTCGAGCCAATTACCCGGATCAACGAAAACCACCACGTCCCCGCGATTGAGCTCACCTTCCGAGTCGGCGAGCTTATTGACAAAAATACGATCGCCGGGGATTAGCGTGTTCTCCATTGACTCCGACGGAATCGCAAAAGCCTGCGCAAAGAACGTCTTGATAATGACCGAGATCAGCAGCGCAACCGCAATAATCGTTGCGAATTCTAGGAAGAAAGAACCCACGCGCTGGCGAGGGGTCGGGGCCGTCAACTTCTCAGGGCGTTTCTCCGGTTCCGACTTACTCGGTACCGCGCGCTCTTGCGGAGGGTACGACGGCGGCATCTGCGTGTCGTCATGATCTGGCCGTTCGAGATCGCTCATCGCACCCCCTTCTTACTACCCCTACCCTACGGCACGCGCGCTCGCCGTCCGCCAATCAGAAAGGCGTGTATCTGGGTGAGTTCGCCAACAGCGCGACGCCGTCTCCCGCGGCCCGCGGGCCCACCGGCGGCGTTTCCGTGCCCCACCGGCCACCCGCGCTGTAGTAACCTGACCGCCGCTGTACTAAATTACGCCAGATTAGTACAGCGCGAGTCAGATTAATACGGTTTCGGCGGTACGGCCAGCCGGCCCGGCCCAGCCAGCCCGCCACCAGACCGGCAAGAAAGAAGCGCCCCGGAGGGCGCCTCTTCACAATTTACGCGTCTGCTCGACGTTCGCGAATCTTCGCAGCCTTGCCGTGACGATCACGCAGGTAGTAGAGCTTGGCGCGGCGGACGCGGCCACGGGTCACTACCTCGATCGAATCGACATTCGGAGAATGCAGCGGGAACGTACGCTCCACACCGACACCGAAGGAGGTCTTGCGGACGGTGAAGGTTGCACCGAGGCCGGTGCCGCCCTTGCGTGCGATCACGACGCCCTGGAAGACCTGGATACGGTGGCGCTGGCCTTCAACGACCTTGACGTTGACCTTGACCGTGTCACCGGCGCGGAAGTCGGGGCGCTCCGTGAGCGATGCCGCGTTAATCTTGTCGATAATGTTCATTATCTTCTCATCCACCCTGCACGCAGGTCAGAGTGCTTTCCGGGCAAATGCCCGTTCGTTGGAAAGTTCTTGCAGATAGGTCCAGCCCCCTGCGGCAGGCTTTAGACCCCGTGCAAGCCATACTAGTTTGGCACATTTGGGCGGATCGCTAAAGTGATATCCTTGTTGACCTGCTCACCCACGATGAAGTCTCGTGTCCCGACGCGCACGAAGCCCGCCCGCTTGTAGGCGCGGATGGCACGTTTATTGGCAGCGGCGGTTCCGAGCCACACGTATGGTTGACTGCCGTCGGCATGCGTGACGATCGCCTCCAGCGTCTTGCGCATGAGGTAGTCGAAGATTCCCTTGCCGCGCCAGGGCACGTCCACATAGAACTTCGACAGGTACACCAGTTCACCTTCGCGCACGACGCCGTCGAGCACCAGATCCGTTGGCGCTCCAGCCGCGTTCGTCTCGGCGAAGTCGTCGGCGGTGCGTGGAATGAACGCCATCGAGTAGGCGGCGATCTGGCCGTCCACGCGAGCGAGCAGGATGAGGTAGCGGGGATCGGCGATATAGCGCGCAAAATCGGCTTCGCTCAGGTGTCCGTCCACGAAGGCCGCAATGTCCGCCTCATCCATTCCGGATGGGCAGGCGTCCGGGAAGAGGTGGCTTGCAAAGGCGGAGAGTTCCCCGGCGTCATCGGGCGTTGGGGATTGGACGAGGATCGGCCGGACCCGATCGTTGACCGCCCACCCCAGCTCGGTCAGCTTGGCGCGGTCCTTCTTGTCGAGGGCGGATGGGTCGAGCTTGGCGATCATGTCGGGCCGGCGGATGCTGGTGCGTTCGAGTGCGTGGTCACGCCTCCAACGTGCCACCTTGCCGTGATCCCCAGAGGTGAGGACGTCGGGGACGTCGATGCCGCGGAAGTTGGTTGGCCGGGTGTAGACGGGGTATTCAAGCAGTCCAGCCTCGCCGTGGGACTCTTCCCGCAGGGATTCGGGGTTTCCGATCATGCCGGGCAGGAGCCGCGCCACGCCTTCGACGAGCACGATCGCCGCCACTTCTCCCCCATTGAGCACGTAGTCGCCGAGCGAGTATTCGATGACTTCCATGCCGGATTGGCGGTAGTGATCCGCCACGCGCGAGTCGATGCCTTCGTAGCGTCCGCACGCGATAATGAGCTGGTCTGCCTCGGCTAGGTCCCAGCAGGTCTGTTGCGTCAGTGGCGTTCCCGAGGGCGTCGGTATCGCGAGCACGCTGCGACCGGGCGCGACGACGTCGTCGATCGCTGCGGCCCAGACGTCCGGCTTCATGACCATGCCAGCCCCACCACCGAATGGGGTGTCGTCGACGGTGCGATGGACGTCGCTGGTCCAATCGCGCAGGTCATGCGTGGCGACGTCAATAATGCCGCGCTCACGCGCCTTGCCCACAAGGGACAGGTCGAGCACCGAGAAGAACTCGGGGAAGACGGAGACGATGTCGAAGCGCATTACTCTCCCGACTCCGCCTGATGCGTCTCTTCGGAGATAACGAGTTCGTCGGGCGAGAAGAGGCCGGGAGGCGCGTCGATGACCACACAGTTGTCCTCCAGGTCGACCTCGGTGACGATCTCCTTGACGAAGGGCACGCGCGTGATGACGCCGTCGGGCTCGCGGACGATCAACAGGTCCTGGGCCGGCATGGGCTCAACGCCGACGACGACGCCGAGCTCGTAGCCGTCGGGGTCCAGCGCTTCGAGGCCCTTGAGCTCGTGGGGGAACCAGGCGTCGTCTTCCAGCTCGTCCTCGTCGGACTCGATGATGAGTTTGACGCCGCGAAGGGACTCCGCTCCCGTCCGGTCGTCATATTCCGCGAATCGCACGTAGGCATTGCCTTTGTATTCACGCCGCGAGGCGATGGTGACCGGGCCCATCTCCGCCGGGTCCGTCTCCAAGGAGGAGCCGACCGCCAGGCGGCGTTCCGGATCGTCGGTACGCACGTCGAGCTTCACTTCGCCCTTCAGGCCGTGTGCTGCCCCGACAATCGCCACAGTTAACTGCATAGTTCCCCTTTCGTTCTAGCCATTATCACGCAAAGCAAAGGACCCGCCAAAATGGCGGGTCCCCTACATGTTTGACTATCGATCAGTTTCGATCACGTCAACGCGTACCGAGCCCTGCGTAGCAAGTGCGCTGATAACCGAGCGCAGTGCCTTGGCCGTTCGGCCGTTGCGGCCGATCACGCGCCCGAGGTCCTCGGGATTGACTCGGACTTCGAGGAGCTCACCGCGACGATTGTTGCGCGAGGTAACCTCCACGTCATCCGGATTGTCCACGATTCCGCGAACGAGGTGTTCCAAGGCGTCAGCAAGCATTAGGCTTCCTCAGCCTCGGCAGGAGCCTCGTCAGCTTCGGCCTCGGCCTCAGCCTTGGCGGCTGCCTCGGCCTCTTCGCGGGCCTTGGCCTTGTCGGCACGGCGCTTCTCAGCCTCAGCCTGAACAGCCTTGGTGGCCTCCTCACGCTGAGCTGCGACGTCAACAACCGCGGCCGTCTTCAGGGTGGAGCCACCCTCGAGACCCTTGGCTGCCTGCCAGTCACCCGTGATCTTGAGCTGAGCAAGAACCGGCTCAGTCGGCTGGGCGCCAACCGAGATCCAGTACCGAGCACGCTCGGAGTTGATGTCGATCACCGAAGGCTCGGTGTTCGGGTTGTAGTAGCCGATCTCCTCGATGACGCGACCATCGCGCCTCTTCTTAGAATCGACGACGACGACGCGGTAGTGGGCCTCACGGATCTTGCCCATGCGCTTCAAACGAATCTTGACTGCCACTTAGCGGTCACTCCTAGTTCATATTTGGTGGGTTTCAGCCGGAAACGTGGGAAATCATGCGTCTGGCTGTTACCCGGACTGAGACTTGGCCGAGTTGAGAGGGGCTCGACTTCGTCTGAGTACAACGTTCAATGATGCCAGATTCCGCCAACAAATGGCAGTCCACAGGCAGTTTCCCTTCGGTGGTAGTGGTCACGCCAGAGCCGTCGATTTTTTGTCTGCCCTAAACCTACTTTCCCGCGCCCCTCAAACCGCATTCTCGCCCCGCCAAATGGCGCCGTTTCACCGGCATGAAGTGTGCGAAATGCCCCTGCGGCGCAGATTCACATTGCTCTTCTAGGGCGCAAGAATTGTCCCCATGACGCAAAACATCTCGCAAACGCAGAACCTGACCAAGTTCGCGTGGCTCTCCATCGCGGTGGCCGTGCTGACGATTGGCTTGAAGGCCGGCGCCTACCTGGTCACCGGATCGGTCTCCCTTCTGTCGGATGCGATGGAGTCGGTGGCCAATCTCGTTGCGGCGGTTATCGCGCTGATCTCGCTCATGCTCGCCGCCAAGCCGGCGTCGTCCCGCTACACGTTTGGCCGCTCGAAGGCGGAGTATTTCTCGGCGGCCGTCGAGGGAGCCATGATCTTTGGTGCCGCCGCGCTCATCATCTTCGCCGCGGTCACACGCCTGGCCAGCCCCCGGCCCGTGGAACAGCTGGGCATCGGCCTGGCAATTTCGGCCCTGGCGGCGCTCATCAACGGCGCGGCGGGCATGTATCTGATTGGCGTGGGTCGCAAGAAGCGCTCGATCACGCTCGAGGCTGACGGCAAGCACCTGCTCACCGACCTGGTGACGTCGGCCGGCGTCATCTTCGGACTGTTGCTAGTGATGCTCACGGGCTGGCAGATCCTGGATCCGATCATCGCTATCGTCGTCGCGCTCAACATCTTATGGACGGGGTTGAGCCTGCTTCGTTCCTCCCTCGCCGGCCTCATGGACGTCACGCTTCCCGACGCCGAAAACGACGCCATTATCGACGTGCTCCACGAGTATGCGCAGCCCGGTGTGATCGCATTCCACGGCCTGCAGACTCGCCAGGCTGGCCGAATCCGCCACATTAACGTCGACGCGCTCGTGCCCGGCTCATGGACCGTTAAGCAGGGCCACGACCTCGCGATGAAGGTCGAGTCGTCGATTCAATCCAAGCTCGATGACACGTTCATCGTCATCCACGTTGAGCCAATTGAGGACCAAGCCTCTTACGATGACATTCCCGAGGGCTTCATCCCGCTCGGCGACGAGGAGTGGTTCTAGACCCCGCAGACTCCGCTGAGAGCACCGAGGGCCCTCGAGGACCCGGGGTTCTAGAGCACCCGCACACCGCCGGCGAAGATGGCAACCGGATCGCGCAGAGTTTCGATGTTCTTTTCGGGATCCTGGCGATAGACGACGAGGTCTGCGGGCTCGCCGTCGGCCCACACGTCAAAACCGATCTTGGCCCGCCCGCCGTAGCTGGCGGCGGCCATGACGACGTCGGCCGGCATGCCGTCCTCGACCGCGTCGATGAGCTCGTCCACAAGGTTGACCTCGGCGACGTTCTCCGCCGTGTCGGAGCCCATGAGAAAATGCGTGCCCGTCTCAACCATGAGCGCCAAGTGCTCTGTGCGCACGCGATCCATTCCCAACATGCGTTCCACGTAGGCGGGGAATTTGACGCCTTTCGCCGCGAATTCTGGGAAGCGCCGAATCTGATGGACCGTCGGAGTCACGAGGATTCCGCGCGCGGACGCCTCGAGGAGGTGATCGCGCGTCATGCCCGTTCCGTGTTCGATCCCGTCAACCCCGGCCGTGAGCAGGTCATCGACCGTCTCGGTGGCGAAGGTGTGGACGGTGACCTTGCCTCCGGCGTCGTGAACCGCGGCGACGGCGTCGATAAGCGCCTGGCGCGGCCACAACGGCGTGGTGTCCCCCACCTCGCGATCGATCCAATCGCCGACGATCTTGATCCAGCCGTCTGCGCGCTCGTATTGGCGCACGGCCTCGGCGGGCAACTGCCCGGGTTCGACGTCAACGGCGAGGTGACGCTCGTAGCGCTTGAAACGTCCAATGTGCTGGCCACTGTGCATGACGCGTGCCAGGCCCGGCTCCCAGGCGACCTTCGGGTCGTGCTGGCCGCCAGCGTCGCGCACCACCGTCACCCCGTGGCGTGCTAGGACATCGAGGCGGCGGCGAATCTCACCGGTTGCCAGTGGCTCAGGCGTTCGGCGCATGCCGGGGTGGGTGTGAACATCGAGCAGGCCCGGATAGGCAAAGCCCGATATCGTCTCGGTCACCGCGCGCGGCTCCAAGCCGGCGGCACCGCCCGCGTGGGCTTGCGGGCGGGCAAGGACGAGCCGCCCATCGACGATCCAAGCCTCGCGCGCGTCCGTCCCCCGCAGGGTGCCAACCAGGTGAATGGACATGGGCCCTACTTGAGGAACCTCGCGAGGTCATCCATGTTGACATCGCCCTTGCCCGGCTGCGCCCCGAACGCGTTGCCCTTGGGCGCCTCGCGCTGGGCGGCCAGCTCTTGCTGGCGGCGCTTGGCCGGGTTGCCGGAACGCCCCTTCTTCGAGCCCGACGCCTTCTTTTTCTTCGGCTGCTTCTTGGTGTAGCCCCCGCCCATGCCAGGCATGGCAGGCATACCCGGAATGTTGGGCATGCCACCGCGAGACATCTGCGTCATCACCTTCTTGGCCTGCTCGAAGCGCTCCACCAGCTGGTTGACCTCGGTGACAGTGGTTCCAGAACCGTTGGCGATACGCATCCGGCGCGAGCCGTTGAGGATGCGGGTGTCGGCGCGCTCGGCCTTCGTCATCGACTTGACGATGGCTTCCTGCCGGTCGATCTCGCGCTCGTCGAAGTTCTCGAGGGCGTCGCGGTACTGCCCCATGCCGGGCAACATTCCCATGATCTTCTTCATCGAACCCATCTTGCGCAGCTGGTTGAGCTGGTCGAGGAAGTCGTCGAGGGTGAACTCGCCCTCGGCCATCTTCGAGGCCAGGTCTTGAGCCTGCTCCTCGTTCCACGTCTTTTCGGCCTGCTCAATGAGGGTCAGGAGGTCGCCCATGTCGAGGATGCGGGAGGCCATGCGGTCCGGGTGGAAGCGCTCGAAAGCGTCAAGCTTTTCGCCGGTCGAAGCGAACAGGACGGGCTGGCCAGTCACGCCACGGACGGAAAGCGCGGCACCGCCGCGGGCATCGCCGTCGAGCTTGGAGAGTACGACGCCGGTGAAACCCACCCCGTCACGGAAGGCCACCGAGGTGTTGACCGCGTCCTGGCCGACCATCGCGTCGAGCACGAAGAGGATTTCGTGGGGGTTGACGGCGTCGCGGATGTCGCGGGCCTGGGCCATCATCTCTTCGTCGATGCCGAGGCGCCCGGCCGTGTCAACGACGACGACGTCGAACGTGTTGTCCTTGGCGAACTGGATCGAGTTACGGGCCACCTCCACGGGGTCGCCGACCCCGTTACCCGGCTCGGGTGCGAAGACGTGCACGCCCGCCTGCTCGCCCACCACCTGGAGCTGGTTGACGGCGTTTGGGCGCTGGAGATCGGAGGCCACGAGGAGCGGACGGTGGCCGTTTTCACGTAGCCACCGGCCGAGCTTGCCGGCGAGGGTCGTCTTGCCCGCGCCCTGGAGGCCGGCGAGCATGATGACGGTTGGGGCCTTCGGCGCCCAGTTCAGTTCGCGGGCCTGCCCGCCGAGGACCTCGATGAGCTCGTCGTTGACGATCTTGACAACCTGCTGGGCCGGGTTGAGCGCCTGGCTCGCCACCGCACCCACTGCCTTCTCGCGTATCGCGGCGGTGAACTGACGCACCACCGGCAAGGCCACGTCGGCATCGAGTAGCGCGCGGCGAATATCGCTGATAACCGCCTCGACGTCCTTTTCAGAAAGACGGCCTGCCTTGCGCAGGTTTCGAAGCGAACCGGTGATCCGATCAGAAAGCGAGTTAAACATGTACGACCTCAGGTAAGGAATTGAACTGGCAAAAGTCTACCCCACGGCGGCCCGTCGTCTCAGAGCGCCGTGGGGTAGGTGGAGTTTTAGGACAGGAGGGAGTCGACGAAGTCCTGCGGGGAGAAGGGTGAGAAGTCGTCCGCACCCTCGCCCAGGCCGACGAACTTGACCGGCACACCCAACTCGCGCTGGACCGAGATGACGATTCCGCCCTTGGCCGTGCCGTCGAGTTTGGTCAACACGATGCCTGTGATTCCCGCGACCTCGGCGAACACCTTCGCCTGACTCATGCCGTTCTGACCGGTGGTGGCGTCAAGAACGAGGAGCACCTCGGCCAAAGGAGCACCCTTTTCCATGACGCGCTTGATCTTGCCCAGCTCATCCATGAGGCCCGCCTTGTTCTGGAGGCGTCCGGCCGTGTCGACGATGACGACGTCGGTGCCCGCCTCACGAGCGATCTTCACAGCTTCGAAGGCTACCGAGGCGGGGTCTGCTCCCTCGCGGTCCGATCGGACGACGTCGACGCCGACTCGCTCGCCCCACGTCGAGAGCTGGTCGGCGGCCGCGGCGCGGAACGTGTCGGCTGCGCCGAGGACGACGCTCTTGCCTTCGGCAACCAGGAGGCGTGCGAGCTTGCCCGTCGTCGTCGTCTTGCCCGTGCCGTTGACGCCCACCATGAGGAGTGAGGCGGGGTGGCGGGTGCCCTCTTCGTCAATCGAGGGCTCGAGGTTGAGCGAGCGATCCGCGTCCGGGCCGACAAGCCTGATGAGCTCCTCGCGCAGGATCGCGCGGACCTCTTCCGGATCCGTGGTCCCCCTGACCTTGGTCTGGGTGCGCAGGGTATCCATGAGCTCGGTGGTGGCGTCGAGGCCGACGTCAGCCATGAGGAGCGTGTCTTCCAGCTCCTCCCAGTCGGCCTCAGAGAGATCTCCGCGGGAGAGGATCGACAACAGCGTACGGCCAAGGACGCCCGAGTTCGCGAGGCGCCCGCGCAGGCGCTCCATGCGCGAGCCGACCGCCTCGGGGACCTCAACCGAGGTGTCGAGCGTAGAATCGGGATCCGCCGGCGCAGATTCGAGGCCCGGCAATTCGGTGTCCGGAATCTCCGGGACGCTGGGCTGGGCAGCACCGGGCTGGGCTACCCCACCCGCGGGCGTTTCGGCTTCGCCAGCCTCAGGCTCGCCGGCCTCAATCTGCTCGCGCTTGTCCCACGAGATCTCGGCCGAGGAAGATCGGCGGCGCAACCCCACGGCAACGCCTGCGCCGATGAGAACAGCGATGACGGCAATAAGAATGATGATCTGTTGTGTAGTCACGTCTCTAGTGTCCCGTACATCGAGGATTTTGCCAAAGTTTTCGGGCAATTTTCACCCACGGCGGGGTGCGCCAGCCAGTGATCACGCGAACCAATTCCGTCTTAGCCGCGCGGCATGAGATCAATCGCGGCGCCCGTGAAGAGGCGCACCCCGGCCGGGAGTACCTTTTCCTGGACGCAGAACTTGCGATTGTGTGCCCCGCGGGCGAAGAGGTGAGCATCCGGATAAAGGTGGCCTTGCCGCCGTTGCTCTGCACGCGATCCATCATGAACGCGTAGTCCTCGGACCCGGATGCCATCATCCAGTTCGAATCGCGCGGGATGAGCCCGAGGTCGGTGGCCACGGCGTCGATGCGTGCCATGAGATCGCGGTCCGAATCGAGCGAGATCGACTCGCCCATCCGGATCATCTCGTGCTCGAGCTGGTACATGTCGGCTGCGGCGGCGATCACGGTACGCGCACGCTTCTCCATGTAGTCGTTGATCTCGGTCGTCTCTCCACGGACCTCGATCTCGAGGTGAACCTTGTCGGCAATGATGTTTCGGCCACCGTCGATGATGACCTTGCCGACGTTGATGCGGCTCGGTCCGTACGAGTGGCGCGAGATGGCACAGAGGTTAAGGATCGCCGTCGCCACGGCGGGCACGACGTTCCGTCCCTCTTCGGGTGCGCCCGAGGCATGGGCGGAGCGGCCAAAGAAGTTCACGTCCATCTTCGTCGTCGCGAGCGCGCCGCCCGCGCCAGCGCAGATGTCGCCGTCTTGGGACTTTTCGTCAACGTGCTGGGCGAGCATGAAGTCGACGTCGTCGCAGTGGCCCTTGGCGACGATGGACTTTCCTCCGCGCACGCCTTCCTCAGCGGGCTGGAAGATGATCTTCAGCGTGCCCGACCAAGCGCCCTTCATCTCGGCCAGCAGCTTCGCCGTGCCCAGGCCGATGGTGATGTGGGCGTCGTGTCCGCAGGCGTGCATGGTGTGGTCGTGCTGTGATCGGAAGCCTTCGGCGGCGGGCTCGTAATCGTCGTCGTCGGCTTCGTTGATTCTACGGGCGATATCGGCGGTGATAGCGGTAGTCATGATGTCCTTTCTTCGGTAAGAGGAGAATCGTGGAGGCGATGTAGTCCCATACCATCGAGGAGACGATCATCGTGATATAGGCGGCGACCATGACGGGCGCCGTACGCTTGACGATGTCCATCGTTGACACCGGCTAGGCCTGCCACGGCGATGACGACGCCGGCGACGGGCGACATCGAACGGCCGATGCCGGAGGCGAGTTCCATGGGCTGGGCCATAAAGACGGGCCGGACGCCCACCGACTGTGCTACCTCGGGTGCCAGCGAGGAGACGGCGAACCAGGGAGCTTTTCCCGATCCGGTCACTACTGCGGCCAGCAGGATGATGAGGGTCAGGACGATGGTGATCGGGATCGCGCCGAAGTTTGCGCCTTTGGAAGCGTTGATGATGGTTTCAATGAAGCCCAGCTGGGTCAGGCCAGCGGCAAGCATCTGGGCTGCGATGATGAGGGTAACAATGTTGGTGAACTGGCGTCCCATGCCCTCAAAGAAGACCTTGAACACTTCCCCGGCCTGCCGGAACGAGCGGTGACGGAACATCTCGGCGATCACGCCGACCATGGCCGAGATGAGCATCGCGGTGGCGACGGGCATCTTGACCGTGGCGATGACGGCGGCGGCAGAGAGCCGCGATATGCCCATGCCGATTAGCAGCGGGTAGACGGTGACCATGAGGAGCATGGCCAGGCCGGCGGCCATGATGATCAGGCCCAGCTCAGCGCCGGTGGTGGAGAAGAGGAATCGGACGTGGTCGAACACGTCGAGCAGTGCCTTGCCCGTGTCGGGCCACTTTTCTGGGCGGACGACGCCGGTATTTGGGAAGACGATCGTTAGGCCGAGCATAATCAGGCCAGCGAAGAGAAGAACGGTTTGGGGGGCTATAGCGCTTAAAGATTAAATAAGCCACGCCGGCTGTCATCAGGAGGGCCAGCAAAAATCCTGCCTGTGCAAGGTTCCCTTCGGATGGAGGTCCTGCAGGACCCGTGGTAGTGAGCCTGCTGAGACGCCCCGCAAGGGGTGGAAGTGTCGCTCCATCACGAAATTCTTCCATGCATTTTATGAACCCAGTCACACACCAGCGCGCGACCTAGGCCCTAAATTTTTACGACCACCTTCGGAGAAATTCCGGTAAGTGCCGGTTGCCCGCGCCGTGCTACTTCGAGGAGCGCCAGATGCGCGGCAGGCGGCCTACCCCACGTCCGATCGAGGTCGCAAGCCTGAACGATCCACGCACGCCCTGCCTTGCCACCTGGGCCGCGGTGCCGGCGCCCGCGGAGAGAATGCCGAGGGCCTTGCGCACCTTCATGGGCCGATCGGAGGACGCATGGGATGCCCGCTCGGCGAAATCTTGCTTGACTCCCCCGGCTACCTCGAGCGTCTTGAGCACAGCGAGCTCCGTGGCATCGAGGACCTTCTTGGGCGCGGACGAGCCCACGACTTTGGAGAGCTTTTCTTCGATGCCTTCTGGGGAGTAGTAGGGATCAAATCCGTCGTGTTCAAAGGTGGCGAACATGTCGTCCAAGTCAGTTTCTTGCACGTGCACCTTGAACTGGCCCCCGCTCAATTCCTTGGAGCGCCACGCTTTGAGCGAGTTGCCCACCCATTCGCGCCCTTCGGCTGTGGATTTGCCGCGCACGAAGTAGTAAGCTCCGCCGGCGACGGTTCCGAGAACTGCTGTACTAAAAACGAGGCTCATCACCCTTTAGTTCTAGCCCAGTTGCGCCCAAAAATCACGCATCGACTTCCCCGTTTTCGTCACACCGTTTCTCGCGTTGCGCGCACCTCTTCTCACGACGCCGTCACCTCGGCTTTCGCCGTCACTCAGGCGTTTTTCGCTCAGGCGTCGACGTCGAGACGCTGGGAGATGACGGTTGTCACTCCGTCTTCTCGCATGGCAACCCCGTAGAGCGCGTCGGCGATCTCCATCGTCCGCTTTTGGTGGGTGATAATCAGCAGCTGGGAATTGTCTTGCAGCTCCTTGAAGAGGCTGATGAGCCGGGAGAGGTTTGTGTCGTCAAGCGCGGCTTCCACCTCGTCCATGACGTAGAACGGGGACGGGCGGGCCTTGAAGATCGCCACAAGGTAGGCGATCGCCGTCAGTGAGCGCTCCCCGCCCGACAGGAGGGAAAGGCGCTTGATGCGCTTGCCCGGCGGGCGTGCCTCGATCTCAACGCCCGTGGTCAGCACGCTATCGGGATCCGTGAGGACGATCCTTCCCTTACCTCCGGGGAAGAGGCGCTGGAAGGTGGTTTCAAACTCACGGGCGACGTCCGCCAGCGCGCTGGACATGACTTCTTTGACGCGTTCGTCGATGTCGCGCACGATTCCCAGGAGGTCGGCGCGCGAACGCCGGAGGTCTTCGAGCTGTTCGGTGAGGTAACGCTGGCGCTCCTCGAGAGCGGCGTGTTCCTCGAGGGCGAGGGGGTTAATTTTACCCAGCCGCGCGAGGTCGCGTTCTGCTTTAGCGAGGCGCTTTTCCTGTTCCTCGCGAATGAAGGGACGATCAGGCTTTGGCTGTTCCCCCTCGGCGACGGGCAGGGTGACCATGAGGTGCGGACCGAATTCGTTGACGAGCGTATCAGCCGACATTCCCAAGTCGTCGATGGCCTTCGCCGCGAGCTGGTCGTACTTGAGTCGAAGTTGTGCGAGGGCGAGTTCGTGGCGGTGGCCGAGGTCGTCAAGTTCGCGCTCTTCGCCGCGTAGCCTTTCGAGATGCCTTCGCGACGCCGACAGCTCGGTTTCGCGCGTGGAGCGCTGGGCTTCGGCGGCCTCGCGCTCGGAGGTGACCGTGGCGAGGATTTCTTGTGCGGCCACGAGCGCAGCGGTGGCGTCCGTAGCCACAGCTTGAGCCACGAGTGCTGCCTGTGCGCGACGCGCGGCCGCCCGCTCTTCCTGGGCGATGCGTGCCTCGACCGCCTTGGCCTGCGCCTCGAGCGCGTCGGACCTGCCTGCGCTGGCGCGCAGGCGCTCCTCGCGCGTGCGTAGCTTGAGGCGCGCCTCCGTTTCAGCTGACCGTGCGGCGACGGTGGCCTGATGGGCCGCGTCACGTTCGCCGGTCAGTGCAGCAGAACGCTCGGCGTAGTCCTGCGGGGCGTCATCAAGTTGCTGTTGCTGTTCCATGAGGGAGTTGAGCTCGTCGGTACGCCGTTCGAGGTCCTCATCGATGCGGCGGGTGCGTTCCTCGTTGCGCTCGACTTCTTGGCGGGCCGCAGAAACTGATTGGCGTAGCACGCCGAGTTGTGCCGTGACGGCGGCCAGCTTGGAATCGCGCGCGCCCAGTTGGGCGGCGATCTGGGCGAAGTCCTCGTCCGCTTCCTCGGCCTTGCGGCGCGCTTGGGCAAATTGCGCCTCGGCCTCCTCCACCGCTTGGATGGCCGCCAGGGTCTGAGCACGGGCGTCATCGTAGGTGGCCTGCCGCGCGAGGATGGCCGCTGCTTGGGCTTCGCCTCCCCAGGCGTGGGTGGCGGTGATGACGTCGCCAGCCATGGTGGCGACGACGGGTGCTCCGGCGTCGAGAAGCTGCTTGGCGGCGGCGAGGTCGACGGCGAGGACGGCACCTGCGACGAGTGCGCGCAATGCCTTCGCGGAATGGCTGATCCCCTCGATGACGTCAGCCGCGAGGCGCGCCTGGTCGGCGGCAAGCTTCGTGGCGCGAAGTGCCGCGCGGGCGGCGTCATTGGCCGAGTCGTGGGCGCCCTTTTCGATGAGGAGCTCGAGGTGTCCGGCGTCGGCTTCGCGCGCGGCTCGCAGAGCGTCGACGGCGGCGTCCACGTCCTTCACGATTGCGCCGGTGGCGACCCCGGAGAGCGCGGCCTCAGCGGCGGCCTCCCAGCCGGCAGAAATCTTCACCGCGTCACGCACCAGGCCCACCACACCCGATCGATGCTCGTTGACAAGCCAGGCGGTGGCATCCTCCGGGGCGAGCGACAGCTCGAGGGTGTCAGCCTTCGTTCGCCACTCGACCACCGAGGCCTGGGCCACCACGAGGGCTTGGCGGGTTTCCTCGACGGTGTCCCGGGTAGCTTGCTGGACGCGGGCGGCTTCCTCGTGGGCGATGGAGAGTGTGTCATCGATGCCGCTGTGTGCCACGGCCTGCTCTTCCAACTCGATGACCTGCCTCTGCGCGACCTCCGCACGCTTGGTGGCCTCGGCCACCGCCGACGCAACTCGCCCCCGTTCGGCGGTCAGAGACTCGATACGGCTATTGGCCGTGGCGATTTTCCCTGAGAGTCGGGCCGCGGTCTCGCGACGATCAGCCAGGGAGCGGTTAATGACCGTCAGCTCCTGGTCGATCTCACGTTCGCGTGCCTCGGCCCGCTCGCGGCGGGAGATCACGTCGTGAAGCGCGTCCTCGGCGTCGTGAACCTCCTTGCGAAGGTTGTCCTCTTCTTGACGGGCAAGTTCGGCGCGCTCGCGAATGTGCTCGGGCGATTCGCCGCGATGAACCGAGGGGCCGGCTTGCATAAGCGAACGCTGGCGCTCAGCGGCAAGGCTCGCCACGCCGCGGAATCGTTCGACGAGTGAGCCGAGGCGCTGCCAGTTCTCCGTCAGCGCGGCGATCTGTGGGTTGGCGGCGTCGGCCTCTTCCTGTAGCGAGGCGACGTTGGCAGCAGCCTTGGCGAGTCTCTCTTTGAGCTCGGCGCGTTGCTCAGCCATCTTCTTGTCGTCCACCGCCTGGGCCTGGACGCGGGCCTGGGCTTGCGCGATGTCGTCGGCGAGGATGCGTGCCCGAGCATCGAACACCTCGGCCTGGATCACCTGCGCCCTGCGCGCGGTGGCCGCCTGTCGGGCAAGTGGACCCAGCTGCCGGCGGAGCTCACCTGCGAGATCCTCGATGCGGGTCAGATTACCCTGCATAGATTCGAGCTTACGTAGCGCCTTTTCTTTCCGGCGGCGGTGTTTGAGCACCCCCGCGGCCTCTTCGATGAATCCGCGGCGATCCTCGGGGGTGGCGGTGAGCACCTCGTCAAGCTTTCCTTGGCCGATGATCACGTGCATCTCCTTGCCCATGCCCGTGTCGGAGAGGAGTTCTTGGATGTCAAGCAGACGGCAGGCGGTGCCATTGATGGCGTATTCTGACCCTCCGGTTCGGAACAGCGTACGAGAGATAGTCACTTCGGAGAACTCGATGGGAAGCGCACCGTCCGCATTATCAATCGTCAGCGTGACCTCGGCGCGCCCGAGCGCGGGGCGCTTGGCGGTACCCGCGAAGATGACGTCCGCCATGTTGCCACCGCGAAGGTTCTTGGCCCCCTGCTCCCCCATGACCCACGAGAGGGCGTCAACAACGTTCGACTTCCCCGATCCATTCGGGCCCACGACGCAGTTGATGCCCGGCTCAAAGCTCAAGGCAGTGGCTGTCGCAAACGACTTAAAGCCACGCAGGGTCAGGGTTTTTAAGTGCACGCGCCCAGTTTAGCGCCAATCGGCAGATTTTCTGCGATTATCGTCTGACAGGCCCCGTGCGCATATCGGCGCGGGGCCTGCACTAACTACCCACTCAGAACGCGGCACCTGTCATGGCGCGAGACGAGTCACACCTTTTAAGCGCTTCGCGGTCGCTTGGTGATCGACAACTAGCTTGGCAGCATTAGGAAAATCGTCATTGGTGATACTCGGCGATGACCCAAAACTGACGTTAGCTAAACCAGACCGAAATCTCGTGGGCCGCGGATTCGGTGCCGTCCGAGGAGTGGATGAGGTTGCGAATCTCGCCGTCTCCCCAGTCCCGGCCCAGGTCGCCTCGAATGGTTCCGGGCGCGGCCACGGTGGGCTCGGTTGCGCCCGAAAGTGAGCGTACGCCTTCGATGACGCGGTTACCTTCGATGACGGCGGCTACGATGGGCCCGGATTTCATGTAGGCGACCATGCCTGCGTAGAAGGGCTTCTCAGTATGCTCGTGGTAATGCTGGGCGAGGAGCTCGTCTGTAGCGCTAAGCATGCGTATCTGAGCGATGCGGTAGCCCTTGGATTCGATGCGACGCAGGATCTCGCCGGTGAGGCCGCGCTCCACGCCGTCGGGCTTAACAAGGATGAGAGTCTGTTCAGTCATGAGTTCATGATAGCCCCTGAGACCAACGCTTAGCCGTGACGCTGGCTCATGCACTTACGTGCTCGCATTCCCGGCCACTGGTTGGGCGCAAGACCTTTAGAACTTAGTCGTTCTTGCGGCGGGCAACGAGGCCAGTGCCAGCGGCGGTGCGGCCTGCACCTGCGCGAGGAGGATGGTGACGGAAGCACCGGTGTTAGCCAGGGACTTCTTGGCGTCAGTCTGAGCGGCCGGCTTGGCCGCGGGCTGAGCAGCCTCGGGCTTGGAGCCCTCGATGTCAATCTTGCCGGGGGTTGAGCAGCTTCGCCCAATCCTCAAGAGTGGAATCGGAAACGATCGCCTCATCAGACTTCTTGTTGATAAGATCGGACCAATTGGTGCCTTCGGATCGGCGCATCGTCAGCGGAAGCGACGGAAGCTGCACCAAGCGCAAGGGCGCCAGCGAACGCCACTGCGGTCAAGCGAGTGATAGTCTTCATTTTTCTCCTATGTTGAAACACATTCACCTATCAACAACCTGTCCGCCCCTTTGGGACGGGCGCCGGACATTGCGGTCCATGTCGATCGGTGAGCTGTGGCTCGTGTGCGTGAGTACCCTCATCCAAAGGACGACTCACAAGAATTCTCAAGCACTAAAGTGGAATCCCTGAGGAATATGGAAAATTGAAAACAAGCGACCGAAAACCCATGCCGCACGAAACTTTTTCACACCTTCATTAGCACAGGTCAAGCGTGCGAAATGACCAATTCCTCGAGCGTCGCCACGAAAATTCGGAAATTTTTTCTTGCAAGATGTGAGACAGGCCTCCCAACGCCAAACATCACCAAGGCACCACGTAGAGAGCACGAAATGCATATTTTCATCCGGTATAAAAGTGTCGGACTAACATCCTGCCGTGAGACACGTACTGAGCGCGAATATTCACGTGAATATGACGGTGGGGCGGCCCCGTTTGACGGAGCCGCCCCACCCGCGCACAACTTATGCTTGATCGACCTTCGGCCGGCCCATGACAGCACGTGCATTGGCCGCCAGAACGATTGAGCCCATGACCACCACGTGCGGCGTCGTCACTTCTTCGACGTCGACGCTCTCGGCGACGTCCGAGGCGTACACAATCGCCGCGTCGAGGAAAGGCTCCACGGCAACGCGGTCCTCACCGAAGACCTCGCGAGCAAGGTCTGCCAACTCGTCAATCGGCACGGCACGCTCCGAATCGAGGCCCGTGATCACGACCGAGTGGAAGTGCGGCTCAGCAACGGAGAGGATGCCCTCCACGTCCTTGTCCGCCATCGCGGCAAACACCAGCACGCGCGTGCCGGGGAAGACCTCCTCGAGGGCCTCGACCGTCGCCTCGGCGCCAGCGGGATTATGCGCGGCGTCAATGATCACCAACGGAGAATTCTTCACGATCTCCAGACGCCCCGGCGAGTTGGTGGCCATCAACGCATGCTCAACGACGTCTCCGCTCCACGCTCCCCCGCCGAACATCGCCTCGACCGCCGCGATAGCTATGGCCGCATTCTGCGCCTGGTAGGAGCCGTACATGGCAAGTGGCACGTCTTCATAAACGGCTGCCGGCGTGCGGACGCTCAACATCTGCCCGCCCACGGCGCCCTCGCGGTCAAGAACCTCCAGACTCTCGCCATACTGGACGTACGTCGCGCGATTCTTCACCACCGATTCGCGAACGAGGTCGAGAACCTCGGGCGTTTGGGGCGCGCTCACGAGCGTCGCGCCGGGCTTGAGAATGCCAAGCTTCTCCGTGGCGATATCCGTCAACTCGTGGCCGAGCCACTTTTCGTGATCGCGCGCAACCGTCATCAGCACGGCCACCTCGGCGTCGATCACGTTGGTGGCGTCCCACTGGCCGCCCATACCCACCTCGACGACGGCGACGTCCACCGGCGCATCCGCAAACGCAGCAAACGCCATGACGGTGAAGACCTCAAAGAAGGACATCCGCGGGCCGCCCTCGGCGGCGGACTTCTCATCCACCCACGCCACAAAAGGAGCCACGTCCTCCCAAGCCTGGATGAAGGCCGCGGGCGAAATCGCCTGACCGTCGATCGAGATACGCTCGCGCACCGAGTTCAGGTGCGGGGAGGTAAAACGGCCCGTGCGCAGGCCACGCTCCCGCAGGAGCGCCTCGATCATGCGCGCGGTCGACGTCTTGCCGTTCGTACCCGTGATGTGCACGGCGCGGAAAGACTTCTGCGGATTACCCATCATGTCAAGACAGTCGGCCACACGTTGAGTCGATGGCTGGACCTTGTGTTCAGGGGCCCTTGCCACGATCTGCGCATAGATCTGCGCCACCTGGCGATCGAGCTCGCTCTCCTCGGCCAGTACCTGGGTGTCATCCTTGGGCTCGGGAGCGTTCAGCACGTCATCGAGCACCGAGGGATCGGGGCCAACTACAAGCTTCGAGCGCAGGACCAGGTCGAGATCCGCTTCGAGTTCTTCTTCGTTCACGCAATCTTCTCCACGCTCACGGCGATACCATCACCGCCGCCGATGACGCTCGCCTCAAGAGCAAGCGTCTCGGCAGAAATCATCGCAAGGTTGGCCTCCACGGCCGCGACCCACTCGTCCGGGACACGTAAGGTCAGGCGGATGCGGTCGGCCACGTGCAGGCCGTCGGCCTTGCGCTGATCCTGAACGGCACGCACGACGTCGCGAGCGTAGCCCTCAGCCTCTAGAGCCTCATCCAAAACGGTGTCCAGCACGACGAACGCGCCAGAATCAAGAACCTCAGCGACCGAGCCCTCTGCTGCTTCGACAGCCGTGGTGGCCTCAAACTGGCCCGGCTCCAGCACGATCTGCGGATCGATGAGCATGCGGGCCTTATCGCCCTCAAGCGCCCACGCCCCCTCGCGGGCGGCCTTAAAGAGCGCCGAGGTGAAACGGCGCACCGACGGGTCAAGCTCACGCGGGAGAACCGAAAGTTCCTTGCGAACCTCCAGGCCGGACTCCTCCGCCGTCTGGATCTTGACCTCCTTGACGTTGACCTCGGAAGCGATCAACGAGGCGAACGGAGCCAGATCAAGGCCCGTCACAACAGTCAAGGAGCGCAGCGGTTGACGCACGCGCAACGAGTTGGCCTTGCGCAACGAGTGAGCATGTGAGACGACATCGCGCACCTCATCCATCACCTGCACCAAATCGTCGTCCACGACGCCGGCGGGCCACATCGGCCAGTCGGTCATGTGAACAGACCGGCCGCCCGTCAGGCCGCGCCAAATCTCCTCACCAACCAGAGGGAGCAACGGAGCAGCCACCCGCATGAGGGCCTCAAGGGAGGTGTACAGCGTGTCAAAAGCGCGCTCGTCCTCGTTCCAGAAGCGCTCACGCGAGGTACGCACATACCAGTTCGTCAGCAAGTCAATGAATTCGCGCACTTCCTGCGTCGCCGCCGGAATGTCCAGCCCATCGAGGTGCGCCTTGACCGCGTCAGCCAGCAGCTTCGTACGCGAAAGAAGGTATCGATCCATGACGTCGAGGCTGGCCAGCGCTTCGGCGTCGTGAACATCAATCGCAGACGCAACATAACCCTCACCGTTGTTGCAGGTGCCCGCGTACAGTGCGAAGAAGTACCACGTGTTCCACAGCGGCAAAATCACGTGACGCATCGCCTCACGGATGCCTTCCTCGTTGACCACGAGGTTGCCGCCGCGCAAGACCGGTGAACTCATCAGCATCCATCGCACCGCATCCGAACCATACTTGTGGTACATCTCCATCGGATCGGGGTAGTTACGCAAAGACTTCGACGCCTTGCGGCCATCATTGCCCAGCACAATTCCGTGCGAGATGCACGAGGTGAACGCCGGACGGTCGAACAGGGCGGTCGACAGCGCGTGCATCACGTAGAACCAGCCACGAGTCTGTCCGATGTACTCCACGATGAAATCGCCTGGGAAGTGGGACTCGAACCAGTCCTGATTCTCAAACGGGTAATGCTTCTGGGCGTAGGGCATCGAACCGGAATCGAACCAGACGTCGAGGATGTCGTCAATGCGGCGCATCGTCGACTTGCCCGTCGGATCGTCCGGGTTGGGCCGGGTCAGCTCGTCAATGTAGGGGCGGTGCAGGTTCGGCTCGCCATCCGGGCCCACCGGCAGGCGACCAAAGTCGCGCTCAAGCTCAGCGAACGAACCGTAGACATCGATGCGCGGGTAGGTGGGATCGTCCGACTTCCACACCGGAATCGGCGTGCCCCAGTAGCGGTTACGCGAAATCGACCAATCGCGAGCGCCCGCGAGCCAGTTGCCGAAGATGCCATCCTTGATGTGCTCCGGCTGCCAGGTGATCTGCTGGTTGAGCTCAACCATGCGGTCGCGGAACTGGGTGACGGCCACGAACCAGGACGTCACCGGCTTGTAAATGAGCGGCTTCCGGCAACGCCAGCAGTGCGGGTAAGAATGGACATAGGACTGTTCACGCACGAGTACCGCGCGGCGGGCCGGATCGATGCGCTCCTGAGAGCCGGTGCCGTCACGCAAATCGTTAAGGATCGGGCGGTTGGCGTCAAAAATGTTCATGCCCGCATAATCGGTAACCGTGGGGAAGAACTTACCGCTGGCGTCCACGGTCTCCACGACCTTGATGTCTGCCCCGGCAAGCACGAACATGTCCTCCTCGCCGTATGGAGCGATGTGGACAAGACCAGTGCCGTCCTCGGTCGAGACGTAGTCCGCCACGCGAATCTGCCACGCGTTCGGGCCCGGCTTCTCACTCTCGCGCGTGTAGTAATCAAAGATCGGGTAGTACTTCTTGCCCTGCAGGTCGCTGCCCTTGCACTCAGCCAGGATCTCGGGGGCCTCGCCAAGCTCCTTGGCATAGGCGGCCACACGGGCCTTTGCCACGATGACCTTTTCTCCAGCAAGCGGACCCTCGGCCGGGCATACGGTCACGTAGTCAATCTCCGGACCCACAGCAATGGCGAAGTTGGAAGGAAGCGTCCACGGCGTCGTCGTCCAAATGAGGGCCAGCTCGCCCGACTCGAGGCGCAAGCCCACCGTGACCGTCTGATCCTGGCGATCCTGGTAGACGTCGTCGTCCATCTTCAACTCGTGGTTCGACAGCGGGGTCTCGTCATTCCAGCAGTACGGAAGCACGCGGTAGCCCTCGTACACAAGGCCCTTGTCCCACAGCGTCTTAAACGACCAGATGACCGACTCCATGAATGTGGGGTCCAGAGTCTTGTAGCCGTTGTCGAAATCGACCCAGCGGGCCTGACGCGTGACGTATTCCTTCCACTCTTTGGTGTAGGTCAGCACGGACGTACGGCAAGCGTCGTTAAACTTCTCGATGCCCATGACCTCGATCTCGGACTTGTCCTGAATCCCGAGGATCTTCTCCGCCTCAAGCTCCGCCGGCAGACCGTGGGTGTCCCAACCGAACTCGCGCTCCACCTTCTTGCCCTGCTGGGTCTGGTAGCGGGCAATGACGTCCTTGACGTAACCGGTAAGTAGGTGGCCATAGTGCGGAAGGCCATTGGCGAACGGCGGGCCATCGTAGAAGACGAACTCGTCGCTAGTGCGCTGATCAATAGACGCTTGGAAGGTATCGTCCTTCTCCCAGTAGGATAGAACGTCCTCTTCAAGCGTGGGGAAATTCGGGGACGCGACGACGTCCTCTTCGCGATGCAGCGGGTACTTTCGGCTGGTCATTTCTCTCCTCGTGTTGGAGCACGAAGACGGCCCTCGTACTCCTCCAGTGTTTGCTGAAGTTTTAAGGCGAGGGCGACGTGACGCCGCGGTACCACCTCGCTTGCCACGCTGACGCGGGGCCGCTTATTGGGGACGATGACGAGTCCATCCGTTCGGTTCTAATAAGCCCGACGCGACAAACGCCAGCCGTTCTTCCGAAAGCTCCCCGGTGATAGCCGGATCAAAGCCAAGTATGATTCTAACGTGTGCTCCGGGCACGATGCTATGCCGAGCCAAACCGGCCCGACGTGAGATTCCTCCCGCCGCACATGAATTGCGGACCTCAGGCGGCTCCCCCATCACTGTTGCCCATCAGCGCATGCCCCACTTGTCGCTTCATTAGAGCAAATCCCAATGTCACCTTATGTAGGTAAAACCGCAATCTGTTCCGCCAACTCGGCAAACGACGGATAGAACCCGAGGCTTCGGTTGTAGAAAAAGAGGAGAGCGAAAACCGGCATGGTGATACCAAGACCGTACAGGAGTGGGTTTACCCAGCGGCGTGCCGAGACCTGCTCTTGGCAACCAGTGCGCCGCAACAAGATGAATATCGATGTCAGACCCACCGTGGCTAACAAAACAATGAGCTTGAGGCTCGTAAGCCCAAAGGGAGTTCCAGCTTCCCACAACATATCTGATCCTCTCTCAACGAACCTTCGACAGCCACGTCAATACGTCAGGAAATTCCTTAATCCACACGACCCACCCGTGCCCGCCTTCGCTTCTCTCGTCAAGGTAGACTCGGCTCGGATCATTCACTGCGGAAGCCACTGTACGAGCGTCTTCTATCGTCCCCTTATCAATAATGGAAGAGACGAACAGCAGATTGGCAGTCTTATCCGCACCTTTTGCAAGTGTCGAAAGTGCCTGTGCTTTGCGCACGCCTGGAACCTTCGACAAGGAGCCCTCCATGGGCATATCAATGCCGTGTAACCATACCGCATTCCCGAAAACATCAGGGTGCAGTATCCCCAACCTCCCCGCGCAGTATCCGCCCATCGATGGACCGACGACAGTCCAGTCCTCAGGCCTATTTGAAACGTCAAAGTTCGACTGAATGATCTTAGGCAGATCACGGGCAAACCAAGTTTCAGCTTTTAAACCGCCATCGATGTCAGCACAGGTGGCGATCTGTCCACCAAAATTCATATCCGAAGTGATGAGAATTGTTGGCGCGATTTTCCCGGCATCAATCGCCTCCTGAAGGGCGCGCGGCCCCCCAATAGCCGGGCCGATGGCAGCGGCACTGCCCGGAGTCCCGGGAAGAAGCACCATAACGTTGTACTTGACTCCTCGTTCGGGAAAGCCTCGGGGAACCCAGGTGCGGATTTGCGAGTTAATAGCAGATTCGGGACCAGTGATGGTCGCCTGGCGCATACCTTCATCATCAGATTCTTGCCATGTGACCCGGTAGCGCGAACTATCGCCGTTATTGATTTGCTCTGCTAGCTCGTTAAGCGGAACAGAAGGCACGGTGGCGATCTTGCCGGTGTCCCCTTCGTGGGTGAGAAAGCGCCACAATTCAGTGTGGTTTCTGAAATAGCCAAACTGGTAGTTGATCAAAGATGCGGCGGCGACCAGCACACACACCTGCGCCACAAGTATTGTGACAATTCGCCGCAGCGTACGCCTCTTGCCGCTACCGGGGCGCATGACCACGAAAAATCCAGCCACTATAACGATCATGGTCACGGCAATGGTGGCGAGCACGACCCACCCGTTGAGAAGATCCATGCGAGATACAATAGACCTACATTCGGTGCGAGCAATCATCGCGACGTACCTGCTAGGCTCAGTTTCGCGCAGGGAGAAAGACGACCGAGAGGCTTACCTAGAGCGAGCTCATGGGAGGACGAAATATGCTCGGATTCATCGGCACCGGCAATATGGGCGGGGCGATACTGGCAGGAGTGCTCTCCGCAGGGCTGGTTGCGCCAGACGACGTCGTCTTCACCCGCGCCAACGCCCAGGCGGGCGCTTCCCAAGCTAAGCACACCGGCTCACGGTTCATAGGGACGAACCGTGCGGTGTATGAGTCGCTCGGAGAAGGCGAGATGCTGATCGTGGGTGTCAAACCCCACGTGATCGGTAAGGTTCTGCGCGAGCTCGGCGAAGAAACGGGCGGGCAAGTGATCGTCTCGGTCGCTGCTGGTGTTAGCCTTCACACCCTTGCTGAGCACGCACCTGCAGGATCCCCGATCGTCCGCGTTATGCCCAACGTCAACTCCCAGATCGGTGCCGGCATGTCGGCGCTATGCCCCAACGCCGCCGTCACGGACTCCCAGCTGGCCGCCGTCCGCCGCATCTTCGACTCCATCGGGCAAACCGTGGTCATCACCGAGAAGGACTTCCCCGCATTCTCCGCCATCGCTGGATGCTCGCCGGCCTGGACGTACACCTACATCGACGCCCTCGCCCGCGCCGCCCTCGCCGCCGGAATAACGCTCGATTCAGCGCGCCGCATCGCCGCGCAAGCCGTCCTCGGATCGGCACAACTCGTCCTCGCCAAACACGGGGAGTTCACCCCCAGCGAGCTACGCGACCAAGTCACCTCCCCCGGCGGAACCACCATCGCCGGGCTCATCGCCATGGAGTCGGCAGGCTTCACACCCGCCGTCATCGACGCCGTCAACGCGGCCATCGCCCGCGACGCCGAGATTGGCAAAGCCTAGTCCTCCCAGGTCATCACGTCCGGGATGCCGCGCACCACGACCACCGGGCATTCGTGCGAGCTCATCATCACCACGCCCGCGAGCGCCGCAATCGCGTCAATGACGGATTCGCCGGTGGGCGTCTTCACGTCCAGCCCAGCCGACCCCAGGGCCACGTCCGCCACACCCCGACCCGGTTGCCCAGTGCGCCCTGATCCGGAAATGATCACTCCCGGGCGCCCACCAAAACGTGCCGCCAGGCCACGCCGGATCTCGCCAGCGGCCTGATCGACGTCGTCGGGAGCCTTCAAGCCAAGCGCCTCGGGGATACTGACACGCGTGCGAAAACCATCGGGTTCCTCACCCGCCTTGTGCCAACGACCCTGAGCCTTGGCCAGAATCTTGCCGGCGAGGACCACGACGTCGTCGCCACGCATACCGACGTAGCCATCGGGCCACGAGAGCGCGTTCAGATGCGGGGAAATAACCGCCGCGACGTCGTCGCCAGACGTGAGGGCTGGAATGCCGGGAACAGTCACGGCCTGTACTGAAGTCATGGAGGTACTATAACGCCAAACCTCACACTGACGGACGTGACCGGCGCCAAGCGAACGTGGGAGAATATGGCCATGACTGACGAAACACTGCGTACATCCACACAGGTTCCCGCGAAGGCGAGCCTGGACGGCCTCGAGGATCGCTGGGGCAAGGAATGGGAAGAGAAGGGCACCTACTCTTTCGACACTGACACCACCCGCGAGGCGGTCTACTCGATCGACACTCCCCCGCCCACGGTCTCTGGCTCGCTCCACGTCGGTCACGTATTCTCCTACACGCACACGGACGTCGTGGCGCGTTACAAGCGCATGCAGGGCATGAACGTGTTCTACCCGATGGGATGGGATGACAACGGCCTGCCTACCGAACGCCGCGTGCAAAACTACTTCGGCGTTCGTTGCGACCCTTCCCTGCCGTATGAGGAGGGCTTCGTTCCCCCGCACGATGGCGGCGACGGCAAGTCGATCAAGTACGCCGACCAAAAGCCAATCTCGCGCCGCAACTTTATCGAGCTGTGCTGGAAGCTGACCGAGGACGACGAGAAGCAGTTTGAGGCGCTGTGGCGCCACCTCGGCCTGTCGGTCGATTGGAAGCAGAATTACCAGACGATCGGTGCCAAGGCCCAGAAGGTCGCCCAGGCGGCGTTCATCCGCAACGTCGAACGCGGCGAGGCCTACCAGGCTCAGGCCCCGGGCCTGTGGGACGTGACATTCCAGACTGCCGTCGCCCAAGCCGAGCTCGAGGCCCGCGAATACCCGGGCGCCTACCACTCGCTCCAGTTCCACACTCCCGATGGCGACGTCACCATCGAGACCACCCGCCCCGAGTTGCTTCCGGCGTGTGTGGCGGTCATCGCCCACCCCGACGACGAACGCTACCAGCACCTCTTCGGCAAGACCGCGATCACCCCGGTCTTCGGCGTCGAGGTACCTATCCTTCCGCATCCGATGGCGGAGATCGACAAGGGCTCGGGCATCGTCATGTGCTGTACGTTCGGCGATCTGACAGACGTCCAGTGGTGGCGCGAGCTCGGCCTGCCCATGCGCACCGTGCTCGGCAAGGACGGCCGCCTCCTGCGCGAGACGCCGGATTGGATCACCACCGACCTCGGCCGCGAGACCTTCGCCGAGATGTCCGGTGCCACCACGTTCTCCGCCCGCAAGGCGCTCGTGGCCAAGCTTGAGGAAACCGGTGAGATCATCGGCGAGATCAAGCCCACCACCCGCATGACGAACTTCTTCGAGAAGGGCGACAAGCCGCTCGAGATCGTCCCCTCCCGCCAGTGGTACATCCGCAACGGCGGCCGCGCCCACACCGAGGCCAACGGCAAGGACCTGCGTGAGAACCTGCTGACCCGCGGCGAGGAGCTCGAATTCCACCCGGACTTCATGCGCGTGCGCTACAACAATTGGGTCGAGGGCCTCAACACCGATTGGCTGATCTCGCGTCAGCGCTTCTTCGGCGTTCCGCTCCCGCTGTGGTACAAGGTATCCGAAAGCGGCGACGTCGATTACGACGCCGTGTTGGTGCCCACCGAGGACATGCTTCCGGTGGATCCTTCCTCCGACACGCCCCCGGGATACGAGGAGTCCCAGCGCGGTGAGCCCGGCGGCTTCGTGGGTGAAGTCGACATCATGGATACGTGGGCTACCTCGTCAATGTCGCCCCAGGTGGCCGGCGGCTGGCTCACCGATGACAAGCTCTTTGCCCAGGTCTACCCGATGGATCTTCGCCCCCAGGGTCAGGACATCATCCGAACCTGGCTCTTCTCCACCGTAGTTCGCGCCCATCTGGAGTTCGGCGGACTACCGTGGAAGCACGCGGCAATTTCGGGTTGGATCCTCGATCCGGACCGCAAGAAGATGTCCAAGTCGAAGGGCAACGTCGTCACCCCGATGGGCCTGCTGGAGAAGCACGGTTCCGACGCCGTCCGCTATTGGGCAGCCTCCGCCCGCCTCGGCACCGACGCGGCTTTCGACGAGCAGCAGATGAAGATCGGACGCCGCCTGGCAATGAAGGTCCTCAACGCCTCGAAGTTCGCGCTCGGCATGGCAGGCGGCGAGGCCCAGGTAGACCTCGATCCGAGTGCCGTCACCGAGCCGCTCGACAAGGCGATGTTGGCGATGCTTGCCGACGTCGTCGCCCGCTCGACCAAGGCACTGGAAAACTACGATCACACCCGCGCCCTCGAGCTGACGGAAACATGCTTCTGGACGTTCTGCGACGACTACCTTGAGCTTGTCAAAGATCGCGCCTACGATCGCGACGGCGAATACGCGGCCGCCGGCGATTCGGCCAAGGTTCGCTCGGCGCGCGTCGCCCTGAACCTGGCCGTGGACACCTTCCTTCGCCTGCTCGCGCCGGTGCTGCCCTACGCCACCGAAGAGGTGTGGTCCTGGTACCGTACGGGCTCCGTGCACCGCGCACAGTGGCCGGCCGCCGACGTCTTCGGCGCCGCCGCCGATGGGGACGCCGACCTCGTGGGTGCCGCTGGCAAGGCACTTGCCGCACTGCGTAAGGTCAAGTCTGAGCAGAAGGTCTCCCAGCGAACCGCTTACGCCGACGTAACCCTGACCCTCCCCGCCGGTGGCGCCGCCGCCGCGGAGTTGGTGCGTGGCGAGCTCGAATCGGCTGCACACGTCGAAGGCGAATTGGCCTTCGTCGAGGCCGAGGTTGACGGCCCCGAGGTAACGGCCTTCGCGTTCGTCACCGAAGAGTAGGCTCGGCGTCGGGCTGGGTTCGGCGTCGTTCGGCCGGGCTGATTGCTTAGCTTAGTGGCGGATTTCATGACTACAATGCCATGAAATCCGCCATTTCGCACCCCACTTACGATACCGTAGCTTTATTGCTACGATTTAATTAAGGAGCATCGGTGAGCGAATACATCGAAGAAGAGGGCGTCTCGTTCGTGCCCGGCAAGATGGAAGTGACCGACCAGATGACGGTGCCGGCACTGATCCGTCGTCGTGCGCTGGAAATGCCGAAGAAGACGGCCATCTTCCGCAAGTCCGCGATGGGCAACCAGTGGATCCCCGTGGGCTGGGCCCAGTTCTACGACGAAATTCGCGCACTCGCCCGCGGCTTCATCGCCTACGGCCTCCAACCAGGCGAACGCGTGGCCATCATGTCGCACACCTCCTACGAGTGGTCCCTGTTCGACTTCGCCGTTCAGTTCGCCGGCGGATACGCCGTCCCAATCTACGAAACCTCTGTGGTCGAACAAGCCGAGTGGATCATCAAGGACGCGGGCTGTAAGTTCGCCGTCGTCGAGAACCAGGCGATGGAAACCATGCTTCAGCCTCTGCTCGAGCGCGTCGACGTTCTCGAACAGATCTTCGTCATGGCCGACGACGCCCAAGGCCGCATCTCTTCCGCCGGTTCCCTTCACGACGACGACGAGATCGACCGCCGCATCGACGCCCAGGTGGCTGACGACGTGTGGACCATTATTTACACTTCCGGCACCACCGGACGCCCCAAGGGCGTTGTGCTCACGCACCGCAACCTGCTCCACGTCGCCATCAACGGCCCCGCCGACGAGGGCCTCATGGACGTCGTCTCCCGCAAGGGAGCACGCACTATCCTCTTCCTTCCGATGGCACACGTTTTTGCACGCTTCATCAACGTCATGGCTCTCTATGCCGGAACTGGTATCGGTTACTGTCCCGACACGCGAAACCTCGTTGCCGACATGCAGTCCTTCAAGCCCACCTACGTGCTCGCCGTGCCGCGCGTGTTCGAAAAGATCTACAACGCCGCCGACGCCAAGGCCGGCAAGGGCCTCAAACTCAAGATGTTCCGCACGGCGGCCAAGGTCGCCATCGCCTACGGTCGCGCCCTCGAAACCGAGGAGGGCCCCTCGCCCAAGCTCGCGGCGCAGCAGCGCATGTTCGACAAGCTGGTCTTCTCCAAGATGCGCGACATCATGGGCGGCAAGGTCGAGTACGCCATCTCGGGCGGCGCACCGCTGGGCAACCGCCTCGCAGCCTTCTTTACCGGCGCCGGAATCCAGATCCTCGAAGGATACGGCCTGTCCGAAACGGCGGCACCGACCACCGTCAACCGGGTCAACAAGTTCCGCCTGGGCTCGGTCGGCCCCGCCTACCCCGGCTGCTACGTCAAGGCCGCCGAGGACGGCGAACTTCTCGTCAAGGGTGACCACGTCTTCAAGGGCTACCACAACAACCCTGAGGCAACCGCCGAAGCATTCACCGAAGATGGCTGGTTCCGCACCGGTGACATCGGGCGCGTGGACGAAAACGAGTTCGTGTGGGTGACGGGCCGCAAGAAGGAACTCATCGTCACGGCAGGTGGCAAGAACGTCGCGCCCGCTGAGCTCGAAGATCGCCTCCGTTCCCACCCGCTGATTTCGCAGGTGGTCGTGGTCGGGGATCAGAAGCCGTTCATCTCGGCCCTCTTAACCCTCGACGCCGAGGCCCTCCCCCAGTGGCTCTCCAACCGCGGCCTGCCGCCCATGTCGGTCAACGAGGCCGTCAATGATCCGCAGGTGATCGCAGCCATCGACCGCGCCGTCAAGCGCACGAACGAGCACGTCTCGCGTGCCGAGTCCATCCGCAAGTTCAAGATCCTTCCCGGCGACTTCACCGTGGAAAATGGCTACATGACCCCGTCGTTGAAGGTCAAGCGCACGGCCATCATCCGCGACTTCGCCTCGGCGATCGAGGAAATCTACACCAAGTAGTGGTGCGAAGAGGCCGAAAGGCGGGGGCGCGGGCCGGGTTCCGCGCCCCCGCCTTTCGCCGAAACCGGCCATCGCACCCGGGCCCTTCGCCGAAACCGCACTAAGCTGATCGGCGCTGTATTAAAATACGCCAGATTAATGCAGCGCGGAGCAGCTTACTACAGCGCGGGCGGGCCGGGCCGGTTGCGACCGCCCCTACTCGCCGTTCTTTTCCGCGGCGATGCGCTCGTGATGGTGGATCACCTCAGCCACAATAAACTTTAAGAACTTCTCAGCAAACACCGGGTCAAGGTCGGCTTCGACGGCAAGGCGGCGCAGACGCTCCACCTGGCGTTCTTCGCGCGCGGGGTCGGCCGGCGGAAGATCGCGCTCGGCCTTAAGAATGCCAACTTGTTGCGTGCAGCGAAAACGCTCAGCAAGAATGTGGACGAGCGCAGCGTCCAGGTTGTCGATCGTCTTACGGAAGCCCTCGAGCTCCGCGGGAATATCAGCCATCGCGTCTTCCTCTTCCTCGGGCATCTAGCCCTGCCATCTTATGACCTCGAGAAGGGCAATGGCCTACGCGCTCTTATTTTTCCGACTGGTGAGAACGAGCCGAGGCTCCGAGCTACCATTGACGGCGTCCTCATCGATGAGCACCTTCTCGACGTCGTCGCGCGATGGAATATCAAACATCAACTCACGAAGCAGATTCTCCATGATCGAACGCAAACCGCGGGCGCCCGTGCCGCGGGCAATCGCCTCCCGGGCAATCGCCTCAAGCGCGCCATGGGTGAACTCGAGCGTGACGCCGTCGAGCTCAAACATCTTCTGGTACTGCTTGGCCAGTGCGTTGCGTGGAGTCTGAAGAATCTCAACAAGATCGTCAACAGTGAGGTCATTGACTGTAGCGATCACAGGCAAACGTCCCACCAGTTCGGGAATCAGTCCAAACTTGTGGAGGTCCTCCGGAGTGGTCTGCTTGAGCAGCGCGCCCGCGTCCTCTGCTTCGTGCAGAGACGAACCGAAGCCGATACCTCGCCGTCCCGTGCGCGAGGAAACGATTTCCTCCATGCCCGCAAACGCGCCAGCGACAATGAACAACACGTTCGAGGTGTCGATGTCGATGAACTCCTGCTGTGGATGCTTGCGCCCACCCTGCGGGGGAACAGCCGCAACCGTGCCCTCGATAATCTTCAGCAACGCCTGCTGGACGCCCTCACCAGAAACGTCGCGAGTGATCGAGGGATTCTCGCTCTTGCGGGAAATTTTGTCAATCTCGTCAATATAGATGATGCCCCGCTCGGCACGAGCAACGTCGCCGTCCGCTGCCTGAATGAGCTTCAGGAGAATGTTCTCCACATCCTCGCCGACGTAGCCCGCCTCCGTCAAAGCCGTGGCGTCCGCAATAGCAAACGGAACATCGAGAATTTTCGCCAGCGTCTGAGCCAAGTACGTCTTGCCCGTGCCCGTGGGGCCAATCAGCAAAATATTCGACTTGCCGATCTCCACATGATCGGCATCCTTCTTCGCGTCAGACACAATCCCCTGCGCCCGAATACGCTTGTAGTGGTTATAAACCGCCACGGAAAGGGTGCGCTTGGCGCCGTCCTGACCAATCACGTACTCGTTGAGGAAGTCATAAATCTCGCGCGGCTTAGGGAGCTCCGCCTCCGATTCGGCAGCAGCATCCGCAGCCCCAAATTCTTCCTCAATGATCTCGTTGCACAGCTCGATGCACTCATTACAGATGTAGACGCCCGAGCCCGTAATCAGCTTACGAACCTGACGCTGGCTCTTTTGGCAGAACGAACACTTCAGGGTGTCAGCCGCATCGGCGGTACGAGTCATTGCCTAACCTCTTTCATCAACGCCATCTCATTCCACACCATATCGACGCTAAGAGCCAGTATGGCACGCCAAGCGTCATTCTTCTGTGGCACAGCGCCTACGATGAAGGGCGACGCCGTCGCGTCGCCCTATCGCTACCCGCACCTATTCTTGGCGAGGCTTTCGCCACCCCGGGCGAGGTATCTATGCTCGCCCAGCGACGGCGTCGTTAACCCTCAATCGCCTGACGCGAAACCTTGCGCGAAACGAGCACCTGGTCGACGATGCCGTACTCCTTGGCCTGCTCGGCGGTGAGGATCTTATCGCGAGAAATGTCCTTCTCCACAGTCTCCGGGGCTTGACCCGTGTGAGCAGCCAGGGTATCGATCAGCCATTGGTTCATGCGATCCATCTCCTCAGCGATGATCGCAATATCCGAGGCCTGGCCCTGCGCCCCCTGCATCGCCGGCTGGTGGATCAGCACGCGCGCATTGGGCAACGCAAGACGGCGCCCGGGCGAACCGCCCGCGAGCAGCACCGCAGCAGCCGACGCGGCCTGGCCCAAGCAAACCGTCTGAATCTCCGGCTTGACGTACTGCATCGTGTCATAGATGGCGGTCAACGCCGTGAACGAACCGCCGGGCGAATTGATGTACATCGTGATCGGCGACTCGGGGTCCATCGACTCCAACACGAGAAGCTGGGCCATCACGTCGTCAGCAGAAGCGTCATCAACCTGAACGCCGAGGAAGATAATACGATCCTCAAACAGCTTCGCATACGGATCCTGGCGCTTGTAGCCATAAGGCGTACGCTCTTCGAAACTCGGCAGGATGTAACGATTAGACGGCATCTGGGGCGCCGCACCACCCGGCAGCGTGAGGCCGTTTACTCCGGCCATGGACATGGGAAGGGAAAGTCCTGTCATGTTGTGCCTACCTTAGTTCTCTTCCAGGGTCGCAGACGAAGCGCCACGATCCACACCACCGCCGCCAACGACGGACGAGGAGCTTTCAATGATGTGATCGACGAAGCCATACTCGAGGGCCTCCTGAGCGGTGAACCACTTGTCGCGATCCGAATCCTCGAGGATCTGCTCCACAGACTTGCCCGTGTGCTTGGCATTGAGCGCCGAAAGCTCTTCCTTCATCTTCAAGATGAGGTCAGCATTAATTCGGATCTCCGTTGCCGTGCCCTGCACACCACCAAGCGGCTGGTGCATGAGAACGCGAGTGTGCGGAGTGATGTACCGCTTACCCTTCGCGCCCGCCGTCAGCAGGAACTGGCCCATCGACGCCGCCAGGCCCATGCCCACAGTTGCCACGTCGGGCTTGATGTACTGCATCGTGTCGAAGATCGCCATACCCGCCGTGACCGAACCGCCCGGCGAGTTGATGTAAAGATAAATGTCCTTCTCCGGGTCCTCAGCGGCAAGTAGGAGAAGCTGAGCGGAAATCATGTTCGCCAACTCATCCGTGACCTGGTCGCCGAGCCAGATGATGCGCTCCTTCAGGAGACGGTTAAAAATCGAGTCGCCGAGGCCAAGTGCTTGGCCTCCAACTACTGCGTGTGGCATCTTCATGCCCCTCCTTCACCCTTCGCGGGAATTTGATGGGTTTCACCTCGACATTCACGGCGCCTCGCGGCGCTTCGGAGGCCTCTCACCTCCCTTCGGCACCTCGAATCGAGTCCGACGCTCGACTTCCGTGTGAATGTGCAGTGGGTCTACTCCCCGTTTCACTCAACCGATATTAACGAAGAGCCAGCCAGGATCCTTCCCAACTCGACACCTTTTCGCTGTTGGCACAGTATCGCCGAGCTTGGGCGACGCCGGCGCCTGTGGGACGGTTAGCGGCGGGTTGACACTGACGCCGGCGGCGGGGTAACGGCGGCAGGTGCCCGTTGCCCGCGCTGTCCGGCAGGTGCCCGTTGCCCGCGCTGTACTAAGCTGCTCCGCACCCTATTAAAGTGGCGTAAATTACTACAGCGCGGGCCACCTTAATACAGCGGGAGCAAACCCGGGCCCACGCCACGGCCCCTTCAAACACCGGCGGCGATCCCTAGGTGAACTCAGGCGAACCCCGGCCCCAGACGAACCAGGCAGCCCCATGCGGGCTCTCAGACATACCCAAGCCTGCCGGCCCGCAAAGCAAAGCGCGGAGGCGTTCAACCGAACTCCCCCGCGCCCTGCATAACGCTATAGGCTTTATGCCTCGAGCTTGGCGATGAGGGTCTTGCGGCCCTTACCTGCCTTCTCCGCCTCGAGGACGCGCGCCTTCTCGGCGTCGTCGGCCTTGGCAACGTAGTCGAGAACCTCGTCGACCTTGTGGTCGGCAGGATCGAAGTCACCCGCCGCGCCAGCCGGAGCCGCGGTCGCCTCAGCCTCAACAACCTCGGCTTCAACAGCCTCGGCCTTCGGCTCAGCCTTCTTAGCCGGCTTCGCGGCAGCCTTCTTCGCGGGCTTGGCACCGAACTCTGGGGTCTCCTCGTTCTCGGGCTTCTCGCCAAGGATCGCGTTGACGTCCACTGCCTTGCCGTTCTCGTCCTTCACCTGGGCGAGGCGCAGAGCCGCCATGACAGCCTTGTTGCGGGCAAGCTCACCAGCGAAGGCGTTGATCTGACCGGCCTGCGCGGCAGCCTGGACGAACTGGTTCGGGTCCATGCCGTACATCTGGGCCTGGGTCACGAGGAAGTCGAGAAGCTCTTCCTGCGACACCTGGACCTTGAACGCCTCAGCATAGGTGTCAAGGAGCAGCTGGGTGCGCAGAGCCTCTTCGACGTCGCCGCGGATCTCTTCGGCGTGCGGGTCGTCGGCGTCCTTGCCCTCGTTCTGCAGATGCGAGGCGATCTCTTCGTCGATGACGCCCTGCGGCAACGGAAAGTCCGAGGCCTCGATGAGCTGGTCAACAAGCTTCTGGTATGCGCCCGACAGCTGCGAGTTCGCCTTGGACTTCTCAGCGTTCTCACGCAGGGAGGTCTTCAGCTCGTCAATCGTGTCGAACTCGGAAGCGATCTGCGCGAAGTCGTCGTCGGCGTCGGGAAGGACAGACTCCTTGACAGAGTGAACCGTGATGGTCACGTCAGCCTCTTCACCTTCGTGCTCGCCTCCGGCCAGCTTGGCCTTGAACTCGACCGTGGAGTCAGCCTTGGCGCCCTTGAGCGCCTCATCCTGGCCCTCAAGCATGTTGCCATCGCCAATACGGTACGAAACGCCCGCGACGTCGTCGACTTCCTCGTCACCAATCTTGGCCACCATGTCCATGCTGACGTAGTCACCTTCGGCGGCTTCGCGCTCGACGGTGGTCAGGGTCGCGAAGCGCTCACGCAGGGCGGTCAGCTCCGCCTCGACGTCGTCGTCGTTGACCTCGACAGCAGGCACCTCAACGGTGAAATCGGCCGGGTTCGGCATCCAGATCTCCGGGCGGACGTCCACCTCCACGGTGAACTTCAGCGCGGTCACGTCGTCCTTGCCCTTCATCTCGGGGACCTCGTCGATCGAGACCTCGGGACGCGACATCGGCACGATGCCCGCCTCGGCGACTGCCGCCTGGTAATACTTGTCGAGGTTGTCGTTAATGGCCTGCTCAATGATGTAGCCGCGACCAATCTTGGACTCGACCACGCGACGCGGCGCCTTGCCCGCGCGGAAGCCCGGGATGTTGACCTGCTTGGCCAGCTCCTTGGCAGCCTTGTCGTAATCGGCTTCAAATTCCTTGGCGGGAACCTCGACGCTCAACTTGGCGCGGGTCTCGCTCAGGTTCTCTACGATCTGCTTCACTATTCTCCACTCGGGTTGGGGGACGTTGGCGTCCATTTCTAGCTACACGCGTGCCCACGGCACACAACACCGTTCATAATAGAACAATTCCGCGCCATTCCTTACATTCAGCGTCATGAAAGGAGACACAAGGCTCACGCACGACGCCGTTGGGCCCAGTTCGGCGTCCAGCCCGGTCGGCTTGTGGACGCCTGGGGAGGGCGCGAAAGGCGCTGAGGGGCGCTAAAACAGTGCCACCTTCTGCGCCGGCGGAAATATCTCGTCAAGCGCGGCGCGGTCGTCCTGATTCAGTTCCAGCTCGAGCGCTTTCGCGTTCGACTGAATCTGCTCCGGCTTCGTCGCCCCGGCAATAATCGACGCCACCGGTTCCTGATGGGCGAGCCACGCAATGGCGACGTCGGCCTGCTTGAAGCCGCGCTGCTGACAAAAGTCGCGATAGGCGCGCAGTTGGACCATGTCGGCGGCCTTGAGCTTGGGGTCGCCGTCCTTGAGCCGGCCACCTTCGGGAACACCATCAGTATATTTGCCGGTCAGGAGCCCCGCCGCGAGCGGGAAATACGGCACAAGCCCAAGGCCGTAGTGGCGCGAGGCAGGGACGATTTCCTGCTCCGCTCGCCTATCGATCAGATTGTAGTGGTTCTGCGTGGCCACAAGCTTGCCCCGACTCGCCAGCTCCGCCGTGGCGGCCGTCTGCCAGCCTGCCATATTCGACACCGCGTAGTAGCGGATCTTGCCTTGGTCAACCGCGGTTTCGAGGGCGTCCACCGTCTCCTCGAGGGGTGTGTGGGCATCGGGCGAGTGGTAATAGTACAGGTCGATGTAGTCCGTGCCGAGTCGCGCGAGCGAATCCTCAAGACGCGCCAACATGTACCGGCGCGAGCCGCGAGCCACGCTCGCCGATTCACCCTTGAGTGGCATACCGAATTTGGTCGCAATGACAACCTCGTCCCGCCTGCTACCCAGCGCCTTGCCGAGCAGTTCCTCTGAGAGGCCGGGGCGCTTGCCGTAGACGTTCGCCGAGTCGAAGTACGTGATGCCAGCGTCGAGAGCCGCATTGACGACGGCGGTCGCGCCCTTTTCGTCCTCGCTCGACGTACCTTGGCGGCCGAGGTTGTTTGCACCGTATCCGAGAGCCGAGACCACGAGTCCCGAATTCCCCATGCGTCGGTATTCCATCTTCGTTCCTCTCATGGACCGCCGTGGCGTTGCGCGAGGAGGCGCCGCGGTGGGCGTTTCGCGCTGAGCGCGGCCGGCGTTGCCGAAACCGCACTAACCTGTTCCGCGCTGTAGTAAATTGCAGCAATGTAATACAGCGGGAATCAGCTTACTACAGCGGGAACAAGGGCAACAGACTGCACGGCCCGGCTCCCGCGTTTCGGCGGGATACCGGGCTTTGATGATGGTCGGGGTAGCGGGATTTGAACCCACGACCTTCCGCTCCCAAAGCGGACGCGCTACCAAACTGCGCTATACCCCGTCCGGCCATGTTTCTGACCGGCGGCCGTACGACCTTCAGCCATCTTAAGGGAGGTCGTACTGTTAGACGAATCGCCCCGGACGTGATGAGTGTCATCTCACACGTCTAGTTTTCATGATTCTCGGGAAGCTTGCTAAACTCATCGGGTCAGCATGGCTGATGCGCGAGTGTAGCTTAATGGTAAAGCCTCTGCCTTCCAAGCAGATGACGCGGGTTCGATTCCCGTCACTCGCTCTCTTTATGTTAACGGCCTGCTACATAGCAAAAGTGCAGGTTTCAAGCGCCAGCATTCGAAGCCAAACCGTCGGCTGGTGTAGCCAGTGGTGCAGCCATTACCGCCAAGCAGAGTGCCGGCCCTACGGCGTCGTCGTGGATTCTTCCGGCCCGCCAATCACCACCGACTCCCCCGGAGCCAACGCGATCGCCTGGCCACCGTAGCTCTTCGCAATCCGTTCAACCTGCTTGGTGCCGAACTCAACGCCGATGGAATTCAGCATATCATCGTGCAACGCGAGCACCTTGCGCGGCTTGACCTTGCGCAGATACTGCTCGAGCTGTGGCGTGTTCTGCCACGGCACTGCCAGGGCAACGACCAGGGTGTCTACCCCGTCGGCCTCCGGGCGCGCGTCGCCCGGGTGCAGCACCTGTCCCGCCACAAAGTATCCCACGTTGACGATGACGCCGTCGTCAACACTTGCCCTCGCCTGCTCATGCCCGACGACGACCACCTCCAGATCGCCGACCGTAAACTCGTCTCCCCCCATCGACTCGCGTCTGCCGGTCGCTGAACGCGCCAAGGCCGAGCGCAGTTGCCGAGTACACGCGCAACTCGGGCCGCTCGGCCATGGCGGCGGTCGGAGCTGGGAGGTCAACATAGTCGAAATGATCGTGGGTGACCAGCGCGGCGTCGGCGCTACCTACGCTCTCAGGAAAGCCGAAGACGCCGGGATCGATCACGACCGTCGTCGTCGGGGTAAACCTCGTAGCCGTCATTCATGGTGTCGAGGGTCGGGGCGTGGGGCCTGACTGTAAACTACCCGTGTGCGCCGCCAAATGTTGTGAGAATTTTTCGAAAATCGGCACTTGCGTTCACGATCGGGCCATATTCTCACAGGATTTGGCAGACGCCCTCCCTATGGCCACCCCGAAACCTATAATTTCAGTAACCACCACCTAGGAGAAATCATGCTCGTCACCACCACGGACCGCGTTGAAGGCCACCCCGTGAGCCAGTATCTTGGCATCGTCAACGGCGAAAACATCGTAGGCATTAATGTTCTGCGTGACATCGGCGCCGAGTTCCGCAATTTCTTCGGTGGTCGCTCCGGCGGCTATGAGAACGAATTGATCGCAGCCCGCGATTCTGCGATGGAGGAGATGACGCTCCGCGCGGAGCAGTTGGGGGCGCAGGGCGTGGTCGGCTTCCGTTTTGACTACGAGGTTCTTGGCCAGGGCAACATGCTCATGGTCGTCGCCACGGGAACGGCCGTGCGGTTCTAATCAGGCGTTGTCCTCGTTGGCCGCCGGCGTTGTCAACAGTAGGATTACCCCATGCGAATGTGGTCTCTTAACCCTGTCTATCTTGATGCCGCCGGTCTCGTCGCGCTGTGGCGTGAGACGTTGCTGGCTCAGAAGGTGCTCCAGGGCTTGACGAAGGGCTACCGTAATCATCCTCAGCTCGACCGGTTCAAGAGCCAGCCCTCGCCGCTTGCTTCCATTGGTTTTTATCTGTCGGGCGTGCTTGAGGAGGCGCGGGCCCGGGGTTACAACTTTGACGGCTCGAAGATTTACTGTCCCGGAGGGCACGACGCCGTCGGCGGAATTTCGCTCGACTCTGACGTACCTACGGTTCCGCTCATCGAGGTCGGAGACGGGCAACTGGCATACGAGCTGGCATGGTTGCGGTCAAAGTTAGAGCGGCGCTCACCCGAGGTGCTTACCACTGATGCGTGGGCGCAGGTGGGCGCGAGCGGCGTCGTGACGCACCCGTTGTTTGTCGAAGTACCCGGTCCAATTGCGGAGTGGGAGAAGATTTCCTAGCGAGTCGCGGGCAACCCGGCGAAGTTCGAATATCCCTACGGTAAGACCGTGGTAGTCAAGGCTAGGGCCGACAAGGGCTACCAGCTGGCCAAGGACGCCCACACCGAATGGTTGTGGACTGCTCCGACCTGTGCGGAGCTCAAGTGCACGATTCCGGCTATTCCGCTTGAGCCTGCACACCCGACCAAGCCCGGTCCGGGCGAGAAGCCGACTGACAATCCGAGTGTGGATAAGAAGACTCAGAAGTTCGATGATGCTCTGAAGGCGATTATTGAGCAGGCGCTGAAGGAGCTTCAGTACAACACCGGCAAGGACGCTCAGTCCAGCACCGGCAACGCCTCCACGGTCGTTGCCGAAAAGGCCGCGCCCACAAAGGCACAGAAGCCCTTGGCACACACCGGAGCCACGGTTGTCGGGCTCTCGGTCGCCGCAGTGGTCCTGCTCCTCGCGGGTGGTGCCATCGCCATCATCCGCCGCCGGCGATAAGAACACGATGGCTACGCCTCCGCTGAAGCGGTAGCGTGAACGCCACAATTGGGGGCCGACAAGTGTAGGCCCCCAATTTGTTTCGCATGTGCGCGCCAGGTAGCGCGGCGCACATTCCCGCAGGAATCGCCACCGTACCAGCGGCCGCTGTGGCCCCCGGCTATTGCGGGATGACCACGGAGGCGAGGATTTGCTTCAGCTTGGCATCGTCGCCGTCGGCGCCCATGAGAGTGAGCTCGTAGGCGATGTCATGCAAGGTCAGCGAATAGACGTGGGCCTTCTTGTCCTGGGCCTTCACGGTGAAAAGCTCCGCGCTCTTCCCAGCCACGTCGACTTTGCCCTCGTGCACCACGGCGCCCTCAGCTAGGCCAAGGTTCTTCGTCAGCAGGCTGACGTATTCGTCCGGCGTCGGCAGTAACTTGGCAGGGCCAACCGTGGTAACGCCCACGTACGTCTTGTCATCTTCGTTGACCATCGTGATGGGAAGCTGCTCGGTCGGGTCTTGAACCTGGGTATAGGCGGTGGGCAGGTCGAGGCTGAGCCAGCCGTTGTTGAGCGTGTAGGTCTTGAGGTCGCCCTTGGTGTCGACCTTGACCGGGAGGTTGTCGTCGGGGGCGGCGGTGGCGGTTTCACTCGGGGTGGCCGTCGCGTCAGCGGTCGGGCTTACGCTCGCCGTCGAGGCCTCGGCGGTGCTCCCCGTCGAAGTGGTGTCCGAGCCCTGACCGGCACAGCCCGCGAGTAGCATCGCGATGGCCGCCATGGTGGTCATGATTTTCCTCGACATTATTCTCCTTCGTTTGTTTCTCACCGCGATCTTAGTTCACGACGCCGTCGCCTCGCCTCTCCGCTCAGTACGCGCCTCCCGGTCAGCCGCTGCGAAGCCACGACGGCACGCGCCCCTGCCCTCGCCGCTTAACCACCCGCCAGGTGCGCGCTACCGGAGAAAGGCATCGATGCCGAGCACGACCGCCTTTTTGGCGAGCGCCTGCGGCTCGCCGTCTTGGCTCCACAGGCCGCTGGGGACGGCGGCTTCGGTGAGGAAGTCGGCCGATGCGGCGCCGCCGTTCCTCACCTGCCAGACCAAGAGGGTTGCCATGAGCGCTGCGGCCGTATCGGCTGGTAGCGGGCGGATTCCCATGCGTCTCATGCCCCGGTAGGCCGCCTTCAGCGTCCCAGAGGTGAGCACTGACTCCGTTTCTGCCATCGGCGCAACAGCGTACGAGACGCGGTGCCCGCGCGCAGCGAGGTCCGTGGCGCGCCAACGCCCGATGCGTTTGGCGAGGATGTAGTTGGGCCCTTGGAGATCGATGATTCCGTTGAATACGCCGTCCCGGATCGCGGGTGTGGCCCGCCTCGTGTATCGCTTCTTCGGGCGGTATGCGATTGCGCCCGTTCGCTGCCTGTCTACGCCCACGGGATAGGCGTCGGTCGGCGAGCCGTACCACGCGAGGAGGGCGCCGGTGTGCTCGGCCGCGAGTCTCATGACGACGTCGGCACCAAGCTCGAGCGTGAGGAAGTCCTTTCCCGGTGCGTACAGTGTCTCGACGACGACGTCGGGGCGGCTCTCGAGGACCCAGCCAGCCACGCGACTGGGATCTTGCACGAGGTCGCAAGCCTCGGGCGGGCAGAGGTGGAGCTCGCCGGCTAAGCGGGAGGCGTCGTCGAGCAGGCGGGCGTAGCGGCGCGAACCGGGCCGGATGACGGCCGCGACGTTGGCGCCGTGGCTCAGAAGAAAGCGGGTGGGGGCCATTTCTGCTCCAGCACCGAGCAGCGCGAAGGTCAGGTCGCGAAGATCGAGCCAGTCGGGATGGGCATCGACGTCGCGGATCCGTGATGCCGCCGCGGGGCTGATGGTGCCGTCGGCGGACCACTCGTCAAGGAGCCGGCTCAGGCGCTCACCGGAATACGTTTCGCCACCGACTGACAGTTCCACACCGCGAAGCAGTGGCCCCTGACCCTTGACGCGAGTTCCCTCGGAGGGAACGACCGGCTCGAGGTCGCCCAGTGGCGTGCCGTCGGCGTTCGTCACGGCGCGTTCGAGGTAGGCCAGGCCTTGCCGGGCCGCCGCCCAGCCGCGGGCAGGATCGTCGATGATGCTGACCTCCCTGACCGCTTCCCGGTAGCCCTTGCGCCAATTAGTCACGGAGTTAATCGCGTCAAGAGTCGCGGAATGCCCCTGCGCGGCGGCCAGGAAAGCCTCCCGTCCAAGCGCAGCCGAACTCACTCGTCCGTCGATGCGCGGCAGGAGTATGCGGGTACCGCCGGCCGCCCCGGCAGCCTTTACCTCACCGCTGACCTTTGCCCCACTGACAGCGGCTACCTCACCGCCAACCGTTGCCTCACCGCCGTCGATCGCCAGATGGACGAGATCCCGGCCGCTTCGTTGCTCGAGCAACGCGAACGTCGAGGGCCCGAGGCCGACGAGCTCCACCGCGTTCGGCAGCTTCGTCGGAGCCCGGAAACGCGAGGCACCCGACGCCGCCGAGCTTCCATTCACTCCCACGCACGCGTGCGCCCACGCCTCGAGTGCGGACCCGTGAGCGATCGGGGCCGAGTAGCCAAAGGGTGCGGCCGTCAGTCGCGTCAAGTGAATGGGATTGGCATCGCCGCTGATGCGAGCCCAGCGCCGCCCAGCCGCGGAATCGAGCGTGAGGGAACCAGTCGCACGTCGTTGGCCCACATCGAGAGCGCCGACGCGATTAAGGCCGTGCTCGGCGCGAAGATCCGGCACCTGGGGAGGCAGCCAGCCGGGCGGAAGGTCGGGGTGAGGGATCGTGACGGCGAGGTCGCGGAGGGGCCGCTTCGAGACATACCGTGCGCGCTCGGCGTAATGGAGAACGCCACGAGTGGCCACCACGGAAGTGACGTCGATGATGAGGGATCCCCCGTTGCTGCCCACCGCTGTGATCAGCGATCGAACCTGGGCCGCCTGCCCAACCTCCAACGGGCACAAGAGCTCCCACGCCAGCGACTGGTGAACCAGCCCCAGCACGCGCGTGGGGACGGCAGGCTCGGAAAGGATGCGAAGAGTCGCCGGAAAGCACATATTGTGGAAGGCCATAGGCGGCACGTGCCCGAGGGGCCTTCCGTCCACAAACGTGGCATACTGCCAGGCTGTGGCCTCATCGAAGACCGCTTCGGCCACGAGGGGGTCCCGCCGCATCGTGCCACGCACGGCCCTCTTCACGAGTGCCTGCATCACGCTCATGAGAACCTCCCCGTACTGCCCGCCAGCGAGCGGACGCGCAAACCGCGAACTCATTCATGATACAAAATGGGGCCCTCCCTACGGAGAGCCCCACCTTGCAAAGCTACGTCCTAGCCAACAAGACCCTTGCTAGCCGCCTTTGCCAGACGACGCGGGATGCGCTTCTCAACGCCACCAATGCGAACTGGCTGGAGCTCCGTGAGCTCCGCCTTCCACTGGGAGCGGCGAGAGCGGGTATTGCTACGGGACATCTTCCTCTTCGGAACTGCCATGTCCTTCCGCTCCTTTCGATTCTCATGTGGCCGCGTGGCCACCCCTTTAATTCGGAGGCACGCCTCCGAGCAGACAATGTTCGAGTTTACCTAGCGAGAGCCGCGAAAGCCACACTGGAAAGGCCAACTGTGCTACGAAACACGCGCCCTGCAATAATAGCAACATGACCGAACTCCGCCTCGCCCTCCACACCGACCTGCGCTCCGAGATTGAGATCAAGCGTTCACGCTTCATCACGATCGCCCGGCGCGTTGGGGAGGTCGAGGAGGCTCGGCAGGTTCTCGCCGATGCACGCGCCGAATTTCCCGACGCACGCCATCACTGCTCAGCCTACGTGGTTTCACAGGCTGACGCCCAGCCCGTCCTCAATTCTTCCGACGACGGCGAACCGTCCGGTACCGCCGGGCGCCCCATGCTCGATGTCCTCACCGGCCACGGACTGACCGATATTGCCGTGGTGGTCGTGCGCTACTTTGGGGGCACCCTGCTGGGCACAGGAGGGCTAGTGCGTGCGTATTCCGACGCCGTCCGCGCCGCACTCTCCGGCACTCCCCTGGCGAGCCAGCTCAAGCTTGCCCGCATGCGCGTGAGCACGCTGCACGCCACGGCCGGCAAGCTTGAGGCCGACCTTCGCGGCCGTGGCTACCACGTCGTGAGCGTGGACTACGGCGCCACCCGCACGCACATTGACGTCGCTGTGGCGGACGTATCATCTTTTGCGGCAGAGATCGCCCAGCTCAGTGCTGGCGCGGTAAAGGCGGAGGACGTCGGCGTCGTCGTCGTGGAAAAATCGGCCGGATCTTTCCCGGCGTGGTGACAAACACTTTGACGTGGACAGACGAAGCCGTAAACTAACACTGTTGATCTTTCAAATAAACACGATACGTGCATGGCAACCTCGGAAAGGACGGTCGAGATGATGATGACCGCACCGACGTGTTGCCGTACGTGTCGATGAGGTGGCAGACCTTAGTTTTGGTGCCCCTTCGGGCATGTGTGCCACCTTGGGCCGCTCTCCCAACTAATGAGCATGTGTAAAAAGTAAACATGGGCTTTAAAGCGCCCTGATGCCAAGGAATTGATCAATGATTTACAACAATGCAACTGAACTCGTCGGCCGCACTCCCCTCGTTCGCATCAATCGTCTCACGGGCGACGCACAAGCCCAGGTCCTTGCCAAGCTTGAGTTTTACAATCCTGCTAACTCGGTGAAAGACCGCATCGGCGTCGCCATTGTTGACGCGGCAGAAGCTTCCGGCCAGCTGCAGCCGGGCGGAACGATCGTCGAGGCTACCTCAGGAAACACAGGTATTGCCCTTGCCTGGGTGGGCGCCGCCCGCGGATACAAGGTGGTGCTGACAATGCCTGCCTCAATGTCGAAAGAACGCCGGGCCCTGTTGCGCGGCTTTGGGGCTGAGCTGGAACTGACCGAACCCGCTAGGGGCATGCAAGGCGCCGTGGATCGGGCCAAGGAAATCGCGGCGGAACGCCCCGGCTCAATCCTCGCCTCCCAGTTCGCCAACTCTGCCAACCCGGCCAAGCACCGCGCCACCACAGGCCCGGAGATTTGGGAAGACACCGACGGTCAGGTTGACATCCTCGTGGCTGGTATCGGCACGGGCGGGACACTAACCGGTACCGGATCCTACCTGCGCGAAAAGAACCCACATCTGAAGATCGTTGCTGTTGAGCCAGCTGAATCACCCCTGCTTTCTGAAGGAAAGGCCGGGCCCCACGGCATCCAGGGAATCGGGGCAAATTTCGTCCCCGAGGTACTCGACACTGAGCTTTACGACGAAGTCTTGCCCGTCGCCACTGCCGATGCCCTTGCCATGGCACGCCGTGCCGCCCACGAAGAAGGTCTCCTGGTGGGTATTTCATCCGGTGCGGCGCTCCTCGCAGCAGCCCAGGTTGCGCGGCGTGCGGAGAACACCGGAAAGAACGTCGTGGTCATCGTCCCTGACTTTGGCGAGCGTTACCTGTCAACGCCACTCTTCGAGGGCTTGATCGACTGATTTTTTGCTCGCGGCCAGGTGCGAGAGCCCCTGGCCGCGAGCACACGCAGCTAAGGACTTTTCATGACAGACATCGGTCTCTTGAAGAAAATGCGCGAAGATCTCCAAGCAGCCGTGAACAATGATCCCGCAGCGAGGTCGCAAGTTGAGGTTTTCCTCACCTACCCGGGTGTTCATGCTGTGTGGGCCTACCGTGTTGCACATGCCATGTGGGTTAAGAACAAACGCCTAAGGTTGCCCGCCCGGCTACTCACCCAAACTATGCGCGCCCTGACCGGAGTGGAGATCCACCCCGGCGCCAAACTTGGACGCCGACTTTTCATTGATCACGGAATGGGGGTCGTGATTGGAGAAACAGCCGAGGTCGGCGAAGACGTGGTGATCTATCATGGCACCACGCTCGGCGGTACATCACTCAATGCTGGCAAACGTCATCCGACGGTAGGCAATCGGGTCACCATCGGATCTGGGGCCAAGGTGCTCGGCCCCATACAGATTGGTGACGATGTGGCGATTGGGGCGAACGCCGTCGTCGTCAAAGACGTTCCGGCCAAGTGCGTGGCCGTAGGAATCCCGGCGGTCAACCGAGCGAAAAAGGTGACCGCCGAGCCATTGCATGACCCGGCGATCTACATTTAAATCGTCGTCGCGCTTCCGTTGCTGACAGTCAACCCGCTAAAAGGTACGTTGGCCGTCTTCGTATGCGGCCATCATTTCAATTCGTGACTGGTGGCGCGAGCTCTCGTCGTAGCCGGTTGCTACGAAAATATCAACGAATCTAGTGGCTTCCTCGATGGTATGTTGGCGAGCACCGATAGAGATGACGTTGGCGTTGTTATGTTGCCGGGCAAGCTCTGCAGTGGATTCATTCCACACCAATGCGGCGCGAATCCCCCGAACCTTGTTGGCCGCCATTTGTTCACCGTTACCGGAGCCGCCGATGACGATACCCAGCGAGCCCGGTTCCGCGACGGTTGCCTCCGCAGCGGCAAAGCACACTGGTGGATAAGCATCGAGCTTATCGTATTCTTTGTAGCCGTGGTCGACGACGTCGTGTCCGGCCTCGGTCAGGTGAGCAATGAGGCGCTCCCTCAGTTCAAAACCCGCATGGTCTGCAGCAATATGTATACGCATATTTCCAGTATAAGAACAACCCGGTTGTTAGCGCTAAGTGCAAACGCGCAACTTTTCCTCGCCTCCGTCCCAGTCGTAAACTGGCACAATGACTGATACAACAACTCAAAACATCATTGAAGGCCTGGATCGCACGGTTCGCCCGCAGGACGACCTCTTCCGACACGTCAACGGTAAGTGGCTTGCCACCGCCGAAATTCCCGCCGATCAGTCACAGACCGGCGGATTCATGGATCTTCACCTCGCAGCAGAAGCCAACGTGCACGATATCGTCAAGGTGAGCGCCAATCGCGTTGCGTGTGGGGACTGCGTCGATGAAGACGCAAAGAAAGTCGCCGCCCTGTATTCAGCTTTCATGGATGAGGACCGAATCAACGGCCTGGGAAGTGCCCCACTTGCACAAGATTTCAATGTGATCGATAGTGCACAGACGAAGGAAGATCTGGAAGTCGCCGTCGGGCGCCTACTGCAGACGGGAGTACCCGCTCCTTTCGGCGTGGAAATCGACGCAGATCAAAACAACCCGAGCGCCAACATTACTTGGCTTTACCAGGATGGTCTTGGTTTGCCAGACGAGGCATACTACCGCGATGAACAGTACGCAGTTTTCCGCGACCAATACGTTTCCTTTATTCCGACCCTCTTCTGCCTTGCTACGGGTGAGAACGACGCCGTCGCACAAGAAGCTACGAGCGCTATCGTCGATTTTGAAACCAAGTTGGCTTCCCACCACATGGATGTGGTTGACTCTCGCGATGCGGATAAGACCAATAACGTCATGGCTTGGGACGACTTTATCGGTAGCGCGCCTGGATTTAGTTGGACCGCGGCGTTTGCGGTACTGGGCATTTCGAAAGAAAATGCTCCTGAGATCCTCGTGCGCAACCCCGAGGCTCTGACCGGCTTTGCCCGTGAATGGGCGAACGCCGATCTGGGTCAGCTGAAGACCTACCTCAAATGGAACGTCATCCGAGCCCGCGCTCCTTTCCTCAGCGAAGACATCGTTCAGGCCGATTTTAACTTCTACGGCAAGGTCCTATCCGGCGCTACAGAGATGCGCGACCGCTGGAAGCGTGCCGTGTCTTTGGTAGATGACGTCCTGGGCGAAACCGTAGGCAAGCTCTACGTGGAACGCCACTTTCCACCCCATCACAAGGCGCTCATGGAGCAGCTCGTTGATGACCTACTCGCCGCCTACCATGACTCGATCTCCAGTCTTGATTGGATGACTGACATAACGCGGGAAAAGGCGCTAGCTAAGCTTTCCACTACCGTCACCAAGATTGGTTATCCGGATAAATGGCGCGATTACTCAGCACTGACGATTACTGACTCGCTCATGGACAACGTTCGAGCCTCCGCAAAATTCGAGTCCGATCGCAAAGTCGCCAAACTTGGTAAACCGGTGGACCGTGACGAGTGGCTCATGACCCCGCAAACGGTCAACGCCTACTACAACCCGGTTGCGAACGAGATTGTGTTCCCTGCTGCCATCCTTCAGCCTCCTTTCTTCGACGCCGACGCTGACCCTGCCTACAATTACGGCGGCATCGGCGCTGTCATTGGCCACGAGATCGGTCATGCCTTTGATGATCAAGGATCGAAGTATGACGGCGAGGGGCGCTTGAACAACTGGTGGACGGACGAGGACCGCACGGAATTTGAAGAGCGCACCAAAGCTCTGATCAGCCAGTATGATGCTTACACTCCTGCCCAGCTTGGTGAAGATTCCGGCTTCTGCGTCAACGGCGCTTTTACGCTGGGTGAGAACATCGGCGATCTCGGTGGCCTATCGATCGCGCTCAAGGCCTACGACATCGCGATGAAGCGTGAGGGATACGGCTCTTCTATGGATGCCCCCGTCATCGAAGGCTATACCGGACGTCAGCGCGTGTTCCTCAATTGGGGACGCATCTGGAAGAACCTGCTCCGAGACGAGATCGCGATTCAGTATCTCGCCGTTGACCCCCATTCCCCTTCCGAGTTCCGTTGCAACGGCGTTGTGAAGAATATTGATGCGTTTGCTGAAGAGTTCGGCGTCGTCCCCGGCGATGAGCTCTATCTCGCGCCGGAAGAGCGCGTGCGCATCTGGTAAGTAGTCCCACGCTGCGGCCGCAGTACCGTTCATACTGCGGCCGCAGCCGCATCACTTTCGGGAGGATATCGTGGCTACTGGCTTTCTTGCCCTACTCGATGACATCGCGGCGCTAGCCCGCATCGCAGCCGCATCAATTGATGACATCGCGGCCGGAACGGCCAAGGCTAGTACGAAGGCGGTCGGGGTTGTCATCGATGACACGGCGGTGACTCCGCAATACATCGATGGCCTAAACCCGGCGCGCGAGCTGCCCATCATTCGCCGGATCTTCTGGGGCTCGATCCGCAACAAGCTCGTCATCATCGTGCCCATCGCCTTGTTGCTCTCCCAGTTCGCGCCCTGGGCGCTGACGCCGCTCCTCATGCTCGGCGGCACCTACCTGTGCTACGAGGGTGCGCATAAGATCGGGGACAAGCTCAAGCGGGGTAAGAAAACGAAGAAGGACGCGCCCGCGGCGGCTCGGGGTGCGCAGGCCGAGGACCAGATCGTCTCCCAAGCAACGCGCACCGATTTCATCCTCTCGGCCGAGATCATGGTCATCGCTCTCGGCGAGGTGACCGACCGCCAGCTGTGGGTGCGCACCGTCATCCTCGTCTTCGTCGCCTTCCTCATCACGGCGTTGGTCTACGGAATCGTGGCGATCTTGGTCAAGATGGACGACGCCGGTGTGGCGCTAGCCCGCAAGAAGTCCCCCGCCGTGCAGAAGATCGGGCGCGGGTTGTTCGCGGCCATGCCCAAGATCATGTCGGTCATCACCGTGGTGGGAACCTTCGCCATGCTCTGGGTGGGCGGGCACATCGTACTCGCCGGCCTTGCCGACACCCTGTGGGCTGCACCCTACGAGCTCGGCCATCATCTCTCCGCATCCGCCGGCACCGGTGGTTTCCTTCCGTGGCTCGTTGACACGGTTTATTCCATGCTCGTCGGAATCGTATGGGGTGCGATCATCGTCGGCATCATGGCACCCTTCGGCCACGGTCACGACGAAGTCGAGGTCGTCCCCGGCGAGGACGGGCATCTTCACCTACGCGAATCGCGCAAAGACTCCAAGTAGTCCCCCGGCCAGTCGATGAGAACGCGGCGGGCCCGGTTTGGAGTAAGCGGGTCTGCTAGGACGCGGCGGGCCCGAAGAACGCCGTACCCGCGACGGAGATGATCGGGACGCCGACGTCGTCGCCTACCAGCTCCAGCGCCTGACGGGTCGAGGCCGCCAGCTCGTGGTCGAATTCTTCCCCGACCGTACGCTCAAGGAGCGCCACGTCCAGTCCCACGGCTTGGAGTGCATCGGCGAGCACGTCGTCGTCTTTCGGCTCGCCATGCTTGTGCACGCGGGTGCCGAGCGCCGTGTAGAAGTCCGCAAGCTTGTCGGGGGCGCTCAGGGCGACGCCCATCGCGATGCGACCAAAGTTGCGGATTTCATCCATGTGGGCGCGGTAGCCCTCATCCAGCTCACGGCCCTTGTTGAGTTCGTAGAGAGAACGGGTGTCAGGCGCCCTCGAGGTCGCGCAATTCCGAGACCTCGACCAGCCAGCGCGAGGTGATCCACGTCCACGGGCAGGAAGGGTCAAAGCAAAAATCTACTTTTTCGCTCATGCCTTCATTCTTGCCGATAGCATGCGCTGTTGCCACGGATCGGCCGACGGCGTAGCGGCGGCGTGGGAGCAGGGTTCCCGGCGGGCGGCCGGTAGCAAGCGGCCTTCCGCCCTTCGGCTTTGGGAGGTGTCGGACCCAGTGAGTATCCTTGATATCAGCCTGTTTTACCCCGATGGAAAGGACATCATGCCCGGGACAAACCTCACTCGCGCCGAGGCAGCTGAGCGCGCAGAACTTATCGCCACCAAGGACTACCGAGTAGAACTCGACCTGACCGGCGAGGAAAACTTCCGTTCGGCAACCACCGTCCGCTTCTCAGCAAAGCCGGGCGCGTCTACCTTCATTGACCTCATCGCTGATTCCGTCCGGAAGATTACCCTCAACGGCATCGACCTTCCGCTGGAGTCATACGAAGATTCCCGCATCCGGCTGCCCAACCTCGCCCAGGACAACGAGCTTTATGTCGAGGCGATCTGCCCCTTCTCGCACACGGGTGAGGGCCTGCATCGCGCCGTCGATCCGGCCGACGGCAAGGTCTATCTCTACTCGCAATTCGAGGTGCCCGATGCCCGGCGCATGTATGCCAACTTTGAGCAGCCGGATCTGAAGGCCGAGTTTACGTTCGTCGTCGACGCCCCGGAAGATTGGAAGGTCTTCTCCGTTTCCCCGACGCCGGAACCCACCCCTCGCGGAAACGGCATCGCCCGCTGGGAGTTCACCCCCACCGAGCGCATCTCCACCTACCTTACCGCGATCGTCGCCGGCCCGTACGTCGGCGAGACCAGCACGTACACCTCCACCGATGGTCGGGAGATTCCGATGGGCGTTTACGCCCGCGCCTCGCTCGGCGAGTACCTAGACGCCCAGGAGTGCATCGACATCACGATCCAGGGCATGGAAGTGTTCGAAGACGAATTCGACGTCCCCTATCCGTTCCGCAAGTATGATCAGATCTTCGTGCCCGAATTCAACGCCGGCGCTATGGAACACCCGGGCTGCGTGACGATCCTTGACGACTACGTCTTCCGTTCCCGCGCCACGGGCGCGCTGATCGAGCGTCGTGCCATCACGATCATCCACGAGCTGGCACACATGTGGTTCGGCGACCTGGTGACCATGAAGTGGTGGAACGACCTGTGGCTCAACGAGTCCTTCGCGGAGTTCATGAGTCACGTCGCGACGGCGAAGAACACTGCCTGGACGGACGCGTGGGTGACGTTCAACGCTTCGGAAAAGGTGTGGGCGCAGGCTCAGGATCAGTTGCCTTCCACCCACCCGATCGCCGCGGAGATTCGCGACCTTGAAGACGTCATGGTCAACTTCGACGGCATCACCTATGGAAAGGGCGCCTCGGTCTTCCAGCAGCTCGTAGCCTACGTGGGCTACGCCGAGTTCATGGCGGGCGTATCCACCTATCTGAAGAAGAAGTCGTGGGGCAATGCCACGCTCGACGACCTCTTGGTCGAGCTCGAGGCCGCCTCCGGCCGCGATCTTAAGCAGTGGTCGAAGCTGTGGCTCGAGGAGGCCGGCATCAACACGCTCTGGCCCGTCATCGACATGGACGGCGATGCGATTTCTTCCTTCGCCATCAAGCAGACCTGCGATCAGCACGCCTCGCTCCGTCCACACCGCATCGGCGTCGGCGGCTATTTGCTCGATGGAGATGCACTCGTTCAGGTCTTCCACCACGAACTGGACATCGATGGCGAGCTGACGGACGTTCCCGAGCTGTCCGGCGTCGTTCGCCCGGATCTCATCCTCATCAACGACGGCGACCTCGCCTACGCCAAGGTTCGCCTTGACGAGCGATCGGCCGCCACGGCGCGCGACCACATCAATGCGTTCACGGACCGCCTGCCGCGCACGCTCGTCCTGGCCTCCATGTGGGACATGTGCCGCGACGCCGAGCTTCCCGCCTCGGACTACATCGAGCTCGCGCTCTCGGCGCTCGAAACCGAAGATCACGGCACGGTGCTGCGCTACCTGCTCTCCCAGCTCGAGACCGCCACAAACCTCTATTCGGCTCCCGCCCACCGCCAGGAGCTCAAGGACAAGGTCGCGGCCCGCCTGTTCGCCATCCTTGAGGGCACCGAGCCCGAATCGGATCGCCAGCTGCAGGTGGCGATGACGGCCGTGAATATGGCCCAGTCTGAGGAACAGCTCGCAACGATCGCCGGTTGGCTGTCAGACGAGGCCGTTCCCGCCGGCCTGTCCGTAGATGCCAACTTCCGTTGGGTGGTCCTTCGCCGACTCGCGGCGGCCGGTCGCGTAGGCGAGGAGGTCATCGAAACCGAGCTTGCCGAGCGTGATAACACCGCCTCTGGTGCCGCTGGGGCTGCTCGTGCTCGCGCCGCTATCTCCGATGCGGGTGCTAAGGAGCGCGCGTGGGAGGACATCATCGGCGGCAAGGTCTCCAACTCTGTGCAGCGCTCGCTGGCGTGGGGCTTCACTGAGGGCGACCCGGAGCTACTGCTCCCCTACGTCGAGCGCTTCTTTGACGAGATCGTCCATCAGTGGGAGGAGCGCACGCTGGAGTTCTCGCAGAACTTCGTGAACCTCGTCTATCCCGCGCCGCTTAACGGACTGGGCCTGGGCGTGGACCTGGTGGCGCGCACCGAGCAGTGGCTCGCCGATCATTCCGACGCGGCACCTGCCCTGCGCCGTCTGGTCTCCGAGCGCCTGTCGAACGCTCAGCGCGCAGCGGCGGCACAGGCCCGCGACGCGGAGTAATCGAACGCAGTTATCGACGTCGGGCAATTTTATCCACGGGGTGTCGAAGTCCAGTTGCTTCCACACCCCGTGGATCTCGCGTTCTTCCCTCCAGGCTCATCTTCTACGATGAGTCCATGAACAACATCCACCGCCCCCAGTGGGCATCTTCGGACCTGCTGCGCGCCTACTACGACGACGAGTGGGGATTTCCCGTCAGGGACAGCGCCGCCGTCTACGAACGCATCGTTCTTGAGGGCTTCCAGGCGGGGCTGTCATGGGAGACCGTGCTTCGCAAAAGGGAGGCGCTACGCGAAGCGTTCGCCCATTTTGAGCCCCGCACGGTGGCCGCCTTTACCGACGACGACGTCGCCCGGCTCCTCGCCGATCCGCGCCTCATTCGCAACGAAAAGAAGATACGGGCGGCCATGACCAACGCTCAAGCGGTCGTCCGAATGGAGGATGCTGGAGAATCGTTGGCGGAACTGGTGTGGTCGTTCGCGCCGGATGATAGCTATGGCGAGGGCCCGCAGGCGAGCCGGTCGCCGGAGTCGCTTGCCCTGGCAAAAGAGCTCAAGAGGCGAGGCTTTACCTTCGTCGGACCCGTGACGATGTTTGCGCTCATGCAGGCAATCGGCATCTACGCACACCGGCTGTAGCGGGGCTGCTAGAAGCGGCGATGGCCGCATCCACGGCCGGGCTAACCGAGTACCGCCAGCGAGTATCGGGGTGCCTAGAGCAGGTCTGGATCCTTGGGCTCCCCAAAGACGCGCTCGCTGAGGTCACAACCGGTCTGCTCGGCGTCGGGACCGAGGATGAGTTGGACGGCGCGCCTCTGAACGACGATCCCAACGGCTCCCATGCGCGCAAGGGAGGGCTTGTCAACGAGATCCTTGTTGACTACCCCTACGCGCACACGTGTCAGCGCGTTTTCGATCTTGCGGATATTCTCCTCCCCGCCTAGGGCGGCCAGGAGCTCCTCGATATTCATGTCAACCTTTCGTTTCCCTGCCAATCTCTGGCGGGGCTCTTCGACCAGCGACGAGCGCTAACCGGCAAGATTCTGCAGGCGCCGACGAGCCACGGCGTCGGCACCTGCAGCTAGATACGAGCGTCGCGCAGTTCGTGAGTAAACGCGGCAACGAGCGACTGCAAGCGCGGATTCTTCGCTAGATCCTCCACCAGGACGACCTTTTCAGTCCCGTCCGCCATCGGCACCCGCCAGTTCGGGTATTCCTGATCGGTGCCCGGCTGGTTTTGCGCTCGGCGCTCACCGACGGCGTTGACGAGCGAAATCTGAATGATCGGCGCCGGGGTCTGCGCAACATAGTTGTGCAGTGCCTCAACGATCTCTCGCTCCGAGGGCGAATCGCCAATCAGACCGTGCTCGCGCAGGCGGTGCATGACGCGCTCGCGCTCCTCGTCGGCTTCGGCACGCACTTCCTCCACGGGCTTGACCAACAGCCCCAGGCTCTCGCGAAGGTCGACGTGTTCGCCCGCAAGATATCCCGCGGCTGGTGGAAGATCGTGAGTGTCAACCGAGACCATGGCATCCGAGCGGAATTCCTCCGGGTGGATCGGCCATCCCGATTCGTCCTTCTCGAACCAGAACACAGACGTGCCGAAGATGCCACGCTCGCGCAGGTACTCGCGCACCCACGGCTCAACCGTGCCAAGATCTTCGCCGACGACGATGACGCCCGCCCGATGCGCCTCAAGGAGGAGGACGCCGACCATCGCCTCATGGTTGAAGCGAACATAAGTTCCCTCGGTCGGGGCAGACCCCTCCGGAATCCACCACAGGCGGAACAAGCCCATGATGTGGTCAACGCGCAGGAGGCCGGCGTGGCGCATGACCGTGCGTGCCATGTCACGCAGCGGCGCGTAGTCCATCTCCTCGAGGGTATCCGGGCGCCACGGCGGCTGGGACCAGTTCTGGCCCTGCTGGTTGTACATGTCCGGCGGCGCGCCCACGCCAATGCCCTTCGCAAAGGCATTCGGCAGCATCCACACATCTGCGCCAGTGGGATGGACGCCGACGGCGAGATCGTGGGAGATTCCGATGCGCATGCCAGCCATGTGAGACTCTTCCTGAGCCTTGCTCAGCTGTTCGTCCATCACCCACTGCAACCACGCCCAGAAGTCCACGCGATTAGCAAGCTCGCGGCGCTCGCGTGCCACGTAGGGCGAGTTAATGTCGCGCAACTGAGGCGGGAATTCGTTGCCATACTTCTCCACCAAGGCACACCACAGCGCGAAGTCTTCCAGTCCCTGGCCCTCCATCGCACGGAAACGTTCGAAGTCGCGCTGGCGCGCCTGCGAACGGCCCGCTGCGAAAATCACGTCAAGCGCCTCGCGCTTGGCCTTCCATGCGGCGTCGCGATCGATGAGGTTGTTCTCAAGGGAGAACTTCTTGACGTTCTCGCTCGCCCAGGTGACGAGCGAACGCTGCGGGCCCGACATGTAGGCGACCTCGCGAATATCCTCCGGCCGGATATACATCGGATTAAAGAAGCGGCGAGTCACCGGCAGGTAGGGAGAGGGTGACATCGGTTCGATCGGCTCGGCCGCGTGCAAGGGATTGACCAGGAGGAAGTCTGCGCCGAGATCGCCAAACAGCGAACCCATCTCGGCAAGGTCGGCGGTGTCGCCGATCCCCCACGACTCGCGAGAACGAGTCGAATAGAGCTGGGCCATCATGCCCCAGGCGCGTCCGCGTAGCCTGGCTTCGACGTCAAGACGGGTCGGAGTCACGATGAGGGTTGCTTCCTCCTCGCGGATCTCGTTGCCGTAGTCCACGCGGGCACGCAGGATGTGATAGCCCAACGGCGTGCCGGTCGGAATGACGAAGGAAGCCTGCCCGATCAAAACGCCGTCAATCTCGCGCGGCTGGGAATAGTCGTCAATCTGGCGCGCCCCCATCGTGCTGCCATCCTCAGTCACGATGTCCACGCGCACGGCGCAACCGTGGGGCACGTGGACCTGGAAAGGAGTCTCACGGTCATTACGCGCAACCGTGCACGGCGGGAGCACGCGGCGCCACGGGCGGTCAACACGGGCACGCAACTCGGCCTGGATCGTCTCATCCGTCGAGGCATCCACGCCCATCGCCCGCAGGACCGAAATCAAAGTTGAGGTGGAGACTTCGCAGAAAGTACCGTCGAAATCCCAAAAATCCAGCGCGACACCATAGCTGTCAGCAAGAGCCTCGAGCAGATCGCGGTTTACCTCGTGCGTCATTGCATCTCCTCTATCACGTAGCTAATCCAATTTTGCCAGAACACAAACTGTTTGCGGAAACTCCCTGAGGACTTTGCAAACTTACCCGGACGTAACATAATTGTGTGGGACAGACAACAGACATGAAAGCCAAAGAATATGCCGTATTTACCAGTGCCCGAGACCTCTGACGAGCCCCTGTCGTCCGTGCTACGGACCCTGACTATGAAAGAGCGCGAACCAGGCTCCTACGTGGGAAGTAACCTTGACCAGCTCTCCGGCAGAGTCTACGGTGGCCAGGTTTTCGCCCAAGCAGTCGTTGCTGCTCACGCCACGGTCGGAAATGAATACCGCAACCGGGAGATTCACTCTATCACCGCCGCCTTCCTTCGCCCCGGCCGACTCGATGTACCCACGCAGTTTGACGTCGAAGAGGTCCTCGACGGCCGGTCCTTCTCGACGCGCCGCGTGCACGCCTCACAGGAGGGAAAGACGATACTCTCCGCCCGTGCGTCGTTCCAAGAAGTCCAGCCCGGCGTGGAGCACGAAACCGCTATGCCGCAGGCACCCGACCCAGAGTCCTTACCCTCCTCTGTCTGCTACTTCGCCAACATGGATCACCCGCTCGGGACGGCGATGAACACCACCAACGCCACCGACATGCGACACGTGGGCGGGCCCATCTGGGTCAAGCCCGTTCCCCCGACCGAGGACGCCACCCTGATTTGGTTCCGGCTGCGCAATCCCATGCCTGCGGGAAGTTCTCAACTGATGCATCGAGCGTTGCTGGCCTATGCGACGGATCAGTTCATGCTCGAACCGGTCATGCGGCGTCACGGCATGTACTGGATGAGCCCAGATATTTCCCTCGCCACTCTTGACCACGCCATTTGGTGGCATCGCGACGTCGACATGTCGGACTGGATCCTTGCCGAGCTGACCTCGCCCAGCGCACAAGGCGGGCGCGGGCTCTCGCTCGCTCGCTTTTTCCAGCAGGGGCGTCACGTGGCGACCATGTCGCAGGAGGGCATGGTCCGCACACGTCGAAGCACGACGCCGGCGGCGTAATACCTGCCGACTCAGATGGTCGGCACGCCGGCGGCGCACTTCTCCACTCGCGGCGCACTTCTCCACTCGCGGCGCACCTTAAACCCGGGTTTAAGGTGCGCCGTTAAGCGTGAGGTGCGCCGTTAAGCGTAAGGTGTGTCGTGGCAACCGAGCGCCAACTACTCAACGCCGAGCGCGGCCCGGCCGACTAGTCGCGCTTGAACTTGCGGTAGGTCGACGCGTTTGCGCGAGCCGCATCCGGGCCCAGGCGATCGATCTTGTTCTTCTCATACGACTCGAAGTTACCCTCGAACCAGTACCAGTTGTAGGGCTCTTCTTCGGTGCCTTCCCACGCGAGAATGTGGGTGGCGACGCGGTCGAGGAACCAGCGATCGTGGGTGATGACCACGGCACAACCGGGGAAATCGAGAAGCGCATTTTCGAGCGACCCGAGAGTCTCCACATCCAAGTCGTTGGTGGGCTCGTCGAGGAGGATCACGTTTCCGCCCTGCTTGAGCGTCAAGGCAAGGTTGAGGCGGTTGCGCTCGCCACCGGAAAGGATGCCGGCCTTCTTCTGCTGGTCAGCGCCCTTGAACCCGAAGGCGGAGACGTACGCGCGCGAAGGCATTTCGACGTTGCCGACCTTGATGTAGTCGAGCCCGTCGGAAACGACCTCCCACAGCGTCTTCTCTGCGTCAATGCCCGCACGCGACTGGTCAACATAGGAGAGTTTGACGGTTTCGCCGATGCGCAACTCGCCCTCGTCGAGTTCCTCGAGACCAACAATCGTCTTAAACAGCGTGGTCTTACCGACGCCGTTGGGGCCGATGATGCCCACGATGCCATTGCGGGGCAGGTTGAACGACAGATCCTTGATCAGCACGCGGTCGCCGAAGCCCTTCTTGAGATTCTTCGCGTCGATCACAAGATTGCCCAGGCGCGGCCCCGGCGGAATCTGGATCTCTTCGAAGTCGAGCTTGCGCGTGCGCTCCGCCTCGGCAGCCATCTCCTCGTACCGAGCAAGACGTGCCTTCGACTTCGCCTGGCGCCCCTTCGCCGAGGATCGAACCCACTCGAGTTCATCCTTGAGGCGCTTTTGAAGCTTGGCATCCTTCTGACCCTGAATCTTGATGCGCTGGGCCTTCGTCTCGAGGTAGGTCGAGTAGTTGCCCTCATAGGGGTAAAGCTTGCCGCGGTCCACTTCGGCAATCCACTGCGCCATATTATCGAGGAAGTAGCGATCGTGGGTGATGGCGATGACGGCGCCCTGGTACTTCACGAGGTGCTGTTCGAGCCAGAGGACCGATTCAGCGTCGAGGTGGTTGGTGGGCTCGTCGAGCAAGAGCAAATCGGGAGCCTCGAGGAGGAGCTTGCACAGTGCCACGCGGCGACGCTCGCCACCCGAAAGCACGCTGACCGGGGTGTCCGGCGGCGGGCAGCGAAGCGCGTCCATCGACTGGCTCAGCTGGGCGTCAAGGTCCCATGCGTCTGCGGCGTCGATCTCCTGCTGGAGCTTTCCCATCTCATCCATCAACGCGTCGAAGTCGGCGTCCGGATCGGACATCTCCATGCCGATCGCGTTATAGCGCTCGACCTTGGCGAGGATATCGGCCACGCCTTCCTGGACGTTTTCGAGGACGGTCTTGTCCTCGCTCAGCGGCGGCTCCTGCATCAAGATGCCCACCGAATAGCCCGGCGACAGGCGCGCCTCACCATTCGACGGCTGGTCAAGGCCAGCCATGATCTTCAAGATCGTTGATTTTCCTGCGCCGTTGGGGCCAACCATGCCGATCTTCGCGCCCGGGTAGAACGCCATCGTCACGTCGTCGAGAATGACCTTGTCGCCCACCTTCTTGCGGGCCTTGATCATCTGATAAATAAACTCAGCCACAATTCTCCCATTGTTCGCTTGCTGGTTCTCAATTCCACCACCAAGCCTAATTTATTGGGAACAAACGGCAAAGGCCCGCGCCTGGGCGTTTGATCACCCGGCGCGGGTTTTCGCTATGCCACCGCCTCGCTCACCTCCCGTTCGAGATCGGCCTCAATCTCGACCCCGTCCGCGCGCTCTTCGCCGAATCCGCCCGGAGCATCGGCCTCAGCCCCAGCCTCGACGCCGTCCGCACCCGCTTCGCCGAAACCACGCGCAACATCCGCATCAGCCTCGCCGACGCCGACCGACGTGCCATCTTCGGCGTCGTTCCCGGATCGCTCAGCCTGCGTCGCTAGCCCCTGCCCGTCTGGGGAGGTACGCCACTGGTCGGTCTCGTCCGGGTTGGCGATCCGCATGACGCGCACGTAGTTCGCCATGCCCGCGCTGATTTCGACGCCGATGGAATCGGCAACGATGACGAGTTCGTTGTGAACCACCCCGTCCTTGTCCGACCATTGGCGAGTGCTGAGCTTGCCGCGCACGATCACCGGCGTGCCCTTGCCCAACGAGCTGGCGGCGTTGTAGGCGAGATTCCCGTAGGAACGCACCGAAAACCAGGTGGTTATCCCGTCCTGATATTCCCCTTCGGCGCGGCTGTAATAGCGCGGGGTCACTCCCACGCGGAACGTGGTGGCCATCCTCGAGCCCGTAACCTTGGGATCCTTCGGGTAGTGGCGGGGAGCTCCGCCCACCCAGCCACGGATTGTCATGATCGTGTCGTTCATTAGTTCTCCTTTGTTGGAAAGTGGTATGAACGACTTTGCCAATCTCGCGCGATTCGTGCGTCGCGCTACCCGCCAAATGTGGATTGTGCGCGACCCGAGGCTATTGTGGAGAACTTTTCCGCATCCCATTAACCCGAGAAAACCGCTTCTACCTGCGGAAAACCCCCGAGTGCAGTTCCTCGCGGGTGACGCGATGCTGGTCGAGAATCGCGCGCGGGCCAGCAAGCAGGTGCTCCTCCGTCGTTGCCGCGACGGCCGCACGAACCTCGCAGTCATAGGCCAGCGCCGCCTTGCGAGCGTTGCCCCTCATCACGCGCTTCCCCAGCCACGCGAGCACGCCCCCGGCGATCAGTCCACCGGCTACAACGCCCAACCTCACGGCCAGCCCACCCAGCGGCGCGAAAACCGCGAGCGCCAGGCACACCAGTGCCACCACCACGCCGGCAGCCAAGCCGGCGATGGCCGGAGTGCGCGAGATGCTGGGCAGCGGCGTCGTACGAATAGCGCCGCCCAAAGCGCGCCGGAAACGATCGGCGGACGACACCTCAGCAGTGACCGCCTCCTGCCAAATCGAGGGAAGCCCGGTGCGCAGGTGGGCAACCCAGGCGTCACGGATTGCGTGAACCATTGTGTTCGCCGGCTGCTCCGGGACCACGAGGGCCGGAGCCTGGTAGGACTCGCCAGAAACGCGAATCGATTCGACGACGGAGGGGATACCCGAGGAACGAACGATCCGATCGTTAATCTCGTCGACGGCGACGCCACTCGTCTCGGCCTCGCTGAGCCCAACGTTGGCCCGCAGGCGCCCGGCGATCGCGTCAAGCTCGGCGGCGGCCGTGCGCGCATTGACCGACTCCCCAGCCACGGCCTGGGCGAGCCTGTTGCGAATCGCGTCCACACCTTCGCCCGTCAGTGCCGAGGCCGCCAAGATTGGCACGCGCTCGAGCCCGTCGCGGTCCAGAAGCGCACGCAAGTCGCCAAGAAGAACCTCGCGTTGGTCCGCAGGAACGCGGTCAATCTGATTCATAACCACGACCATCGCCTCCTGGCGCCCGCCCAGGCTCTCCAGGAAGCCCTTGTGCAACACCTGGTCGGCGTACTTTTGCGGATCGAGCACCCAGATCAGCAGGTCCACCATCGGCAGGAGCCGATCGACCTGCGCCGAGTGCGTCAGCGCCACCGAATCGTGATCGGGCAGGTCCAACAGCACAAGCCCGTCGAGCTTGTCATTGCCCGCTGTCAAAATGGAGGAATGCTCGATCCGCCGATCCTCATCAACCTGCAGGTAATCGAGAAGCTCGCGCGCATCCACGTCGAAGGTGCAGGCCGCCGCGCGCTCCGTCGTCGGGCGAATGTCACCCGAATCGGCAAAGTCGAGCTGCGTGATGGCGTTAAACATCGTCGACTTGCCCGAGCCCGTGCCCCCGACCAGCGCCGCCACAGTCGCCTCCGTGCCCAGGCGCATGCGCTCCTGGGTGCGCCTCAGGTCATCTTGGGCGCGATTGGCAATATACGGATCGAAGAACCGACCGCCCGCACCGACCGCACGCTGAAGAGCCGTTAGCCGACCAATGACCTCGTGATCCACCTGCGGATTCATAACTCCCCTATCGATTCAAAAACTCACTGGCACGCAGCCGCAACGTGGACGCGTCGCCCACGTCAATCGCGTTAACAACGCTCGTATATGCCGCCACAAGCTCCCTCAGCGCCTGCCGCACACGCTCGGTCAGGTCCTCGCGCGCCTGGCCGACGGCTTCCTTACCTCCGAGCGCCTCAGCCACCTTCTGCGCGCCGGCAATTCCCCCGGCGCCCACGCCCAAGAGGGAAGCCACCCCGGCGGCACCGAGCCATGGGTTGTCCCCCATTCGCAGCTTCAACAGGTCCGACTTCCAGCCATCAAGCGCACGATCCACGATCGCGTCAATGTCCACGTTGGCGTTCGCCTGCGCACGAAGCTCGGCCGTATTCACGACGTCGAACTCCCACGCCTGATTCACATTCACCCGCGCGGCCGTCAGCCCCTGCGTGAGCGCGACCCGCACCGACGTGAGCACAGCGTCGAAAATGGTGGTCATCGCCCTGTCACGAGCGCCGCTACGACGATCGAGGATGTTAGGCCGACGGCCAGCCACCATGCCCGCCAGTGGGCCACCCGTCGAGGCCAGCGAGAGCCACGACGTCGTCGGCGCACCCTGGCCGAAGCGGCCATGAGAAATGTTCGTCGCAAGCTTTTCCATCGGCTCCTGCGCACCCTCGAACGCCTTGTCCTTCAAGTCCGTCAACGCGTTATCCTGTGCCTCCACGGCCTCAGCCAGGAAAAGCAGATCCTGGCGGAGCTGGGGTAACGTGGCCGCCGTCGTGCGATCCACGAGAGAATCGCCCGCCTTCGTCCGTGCCACAACCTCAAGCCACTCGCGCAAATCCTTGACGAGCTCCTCCGGCAGCAAGCCAGAGTGCGCCCCGGCGTCGGGAACAATGAACAGCGGGCTCTCCGCCAGCCCCATCTGCTCCATCCGGTGGGCCAAATCGCGGCGCACAACCGGCATCGCCGCGGCAGGCACGCGGTCGAGCACAACCGCACAGGTCACTCCCCGCATGTTCGCCATTTGCAGCGTGTCCCACGCCACGGCGTCACCGTAGCGCGACGCCGTCGTCACAAAGACCCACAAATCCGCCGCGTCAATCAAACGGGACGACAGCGCGCGATTTGAATCATCAACCGAATCCAAGTCTGGCGCATCGACAATCACGATGCCTTCAATCGCGCTCGTCACCACCTCATACTTGCCCATACGCGACAGGGCATGGCGACCCATCTTGTAATAGTCTCGCGGGTGAATGAGCATGACGGGCGTGCGGGTCGTGGGACGAAGCACCGAGGCCGGCGAGACCTCCTCGCGCACCAGCGAATTGACCAACGTCGACTTACCGGCACCCGACGAACCGCCAAATACGATAACCGCCGGCAAATCATCGGAATGCAGATGCGGCAGGATGCGGCTCTCCAACTGAGTTAGCAGCTGAGAACGCGACTCGACCAACTCGCGCGTTCCAGGCATCTCAAGAGGCAGCTTCGCGTTCTTCAAAGCATCGATGGTGCGCGAAACGAGGCCTGCCAATGCGGCGCGGGAAAAAGCTGGAGTACTCACACATCTATTGTGTCGCAAAAATGCCCGGATTTCGATGAGGGCTCCCCCAAAATTGGCTGGCTACCTAGGTGCGGCGCTATTATGTGGGCATTGCCTCCATAGCTCAGCGGATAGAGCAGTGGCCTTCTAAGCCATGTGTCGCAGGTTCGAGTCCTGCTGGGGGCGCACTGATAAGCTTCGATGGTGAGTAATTTTAACGCCCAATCAACACCCATCGTTTGGATCGACTGCGAAATGACCGGCCTCGACCTCGAGACCGATTCGCTCGTCGAAATCGCCGTCGTCGTCACCGACTCCGAGCTCAACCCGCTCGACCGTGGCCTCCGCCTCGTCATGAAGCCCACGAAGGAATCCGTCGAGAACATGGATCCTTTCGTGGTCAACATGCACACCGTCACCGGACTCATCGACGAGTGGGACGACGGCCTCGAGATGCACGACGCCGAAGCGCAGGTTCTCGACTACGTCCGCCGCTTCGTGCCCGAGGCACGCAAGGCGCCCTTGGGAGGCAACTCCGTCGGTACCGACCGCACATTCCTCGCGCGCGACATGCCCGAACTCGTTGCGCACCTCCACTACCGCGTGGTCGACGTTTCTTCTATCAAGGAGCTCGCCAAGCGCTGGTATCCGCGCACCTATTTCGCGGCCCCCGAGAAGACTGGCAATCACACCGCGCTCGGCGACATCTACGATTCCATCGACGAGCTTCGCTACTACCGGGCCGTCCTCATGCCCGACGGCGAAGGGCCCTCCACCGAGGAATCGCGTGAGGTGGCCCAATCAATCCTCGACGATCTCACCCGCACCCGCGCCGAGGCCGCGAGCGAGTAGGGCGGGCGGCGGGTAGGGTGCCGGCACACGGTCCGCCGCCCGGCTTGCCGCAACCTGGCGCCCACGCGGTCCCACGCGGCCCCGTCCGGTCCCACCCGCCGAAACCGCACTAATATGATTGCCGCTGTAGTAACCTGCCGCAGGTTAGTACAGCGGCAATCCTTTTAGTACAGCGCCGGCAACACCGAACGCGGCCCGGGCCAGCACAGCGACGAAGGCCTGCCGGCGTCGGGAACGAAAAATCCCGACCTGCCAAGCAAGCCGGGATTGACGGGGTGGCTGACGGGGATTGAACCCGCGACCCCCTGGACCACAACCAGGTGCTCTACCGCTGAGCTACAGCCACCATTTGTTTTACCCTTTAGCTCATTTCTGAGTGCCGGGGCAACGAATTGAAACTATATCAAGGCTTCCCCCACCTCACCTAAACGATGCGGGGTGAACCACATCACCAGAAGGCGCGCATCTGGATCGCGTCCGCAAAACGGGTCAGGTGCTCATCATTTGCGGAGAGATACAGCGAACCATCGATCAGCGAGAGCTCCATGACGTAGAACTCTTCTTCCGAATCAGGGGCGCCACGAACGAGGTCGACTCGATTGAAAAGCAGGAGCTCGTCACGCCCGGTCTTGTTCTTGATGTGAGCATGTAGGGCGCGGCGAATGCGCTCGCCCCAACGCCACGACTCTTCGGAAGCGTCAGCAGAACGCGCGACTTCCTCAACCACGCCCGAGTCGCGAGAGTTGCGATAGCGCGGGTGGAGCATCGGCTCCTTTTCAACCTGATAGGAGCTCAGCCCATTGAGGTAGACAAGGGAGGTCTCGCCTGCGACATCAATGTCCTCAAGATAACGCTGGACCATGACCGAGCGGCCGGCCGCAAGTTCATACTGAGCGTGCATGATGGCTTCGGCGCGCGACTTCGCGTCCGTCGACGTGTAGCGGCCCGTACCGCGACCACCCGACGACACTGCCGGCTTAATCACAAAGTCTCCATAGGACGGGAAGCGCGAGTGAATCTGTTGCTTGGACAGATTCTGCTCCGGCTCGAGCCACATGGTCGGAATGACAGGAAGCCCGAGCGCCTCAAGATCCTTCATGTAGTGCTTATCCATATTCCAGGCCATAGTCGCAGCAGAGTTTGCGATACGAGGGATCGAATTCGCCCACTCGAGGAACTGCTTGGGAGCCTTGGCGTAGTCGCGTACGGAGCGCACCACCGTCAGGTCGGAATCCGCCCAGTTGACCGAGGGATCGTTCCACACAGCCACGACGGGTTCGATACCACGATCGCGAAGCGCATCAGGCAGGTCCTGCTCATCCTGGTCCAGGGCGGGCAGATACTCGGAAGTTGCAAGAAATACTTTTGGTTGAGCCACGGGAGTCACTCTAGTTGATTTTCGCCCTTTTTGGGCGCGTTCCAGTGTGATCCACGACGACGTCACGGCACGCGGCCCACACCTTTCGGCGCGATTCCGCCACCCAGCACCCCCGGTGTCTCAGGTCACACAAAAATGGGCGAAATCAATTTGCGTCGAGGCCATCGCGCTACTAAAGTAACTACTCGTTGCGCACCGCTAGCTCAACTGGCAGAGCATCTGACTCTTAATCAGAGGGTTCAGGGTTCAAGTCCCTGGCGGTGTACGAATTGAAGCGGGAGCTGGTTCGCCAGCTCCCGCTTCTGGTATCCCGTTAATTTGACGCTTGAAGGTGCACATTGGATCGCAACACACCTGAACCATTGCCGCTGAAAAGAAATCTCGCCTGGAGCTCTTTTGGGTCGATTTTCAAAACCATGTGCAATTGGCTCATCACGATTGTTGCTGTTCGCCTAGCAACGGGCTTCGACGTCGCTGGAATTCTTGCGTTGGCTATGTCGATCTCAAACTTGGTCATTCCAGCCGCAGAATATCGCCTGCGCACCGTGCACGTAACCGACATCCACAACGAGCATTCCAGCCAGGAATACCTAGGGATGCGCATCGTCTCGAGTGTCCTCGCGCTTGCTGCGGGAATCGTCTACACGTTAGCGACGATCGACACATCTGCTTTTGCCGTCATCATCGTCTACACGATTGGGCAGCTCGTGGGCACCTACGCCGAGGGATACCATGCCATTGAACAACGCGAATCGCGTATGGATTTCATCGGCATCTCTTACATCCTTCAGGGCCTAGGCAACCTCGTAGGCTTCGTTTGCGGCCTTTATTTCTTCAACTCCCTCTTGATTGCTGTCACGCTGGTGACGGCAACGACCGTTGTCGTCGTCATCGCATACGACCTACCTCGGGCTCGATTTTTTGGGTCCATTCGACCGGTCATCCGTTGGAAGAAAGCTTTCTCCACTTTCGCCAAGCTCTTCCCCATTGCCATGGTGAATGCCGCCTTAGCGATCGTCACACTGGTGCCGCGGCAATACTTGCAGGATTATGAGGGAACGGAAGCTCTCGGAATCTACGCATCCGTTGCGGTTCTCGCCCTGATCATTCAGGCTACAGCCGCCTATGTGTATATCCCCTTGCTTGGGCATATTGTCACCCAACTGAACATGTCGAAGACGCGCGGTTTGCGATTGATCGCGATGATCGTCATGATGTTTTTCGCGGTGGCGGCGCTCGCGTCAATCGCCTTCGCGTTGTTCGGAGACGTTCTACTGTCTATCCTTTTCGGCACGGATATTCTCCCCTACACATACCTCATCCAGCCGGCGTTATTCCTCTCGGTCATCACTGCATTTGTGTGGTTCACTAATGATCTTCTACTCGGATTGCGCGACTATGTGGGTTGCTTTGCCGGAGGTGTCGCCGCAGCGGCGTCTACCCTCGCCCTGAGCGCCCCACTCACGAGAGCTTTCCATCTCAACGGCCCTAGCGTCGTCGGCATAGTGGCGAGCGTTGTGGCTCTTGCCGTGATGGGATTCTTCTTCGCGTTGAGCTACAGGAGTCTCCCTAGCGGAGGACGTGTTTAAGTAGTCCTGCCACGACAGGCCGTTTATTGCTACGTAACACCTGTGGGATAAGGATAAGTGCGTGTAGACGCGATGTGAGATGCAACTTCGCGGCCCAAGCGGCCTTGGGCCATCCGTGATTGGCAAAGAGCCCAGATGCTAGACGAAAATACTTTGCTTCATCAACGAAGCGCTTCCCGTCGAGCGCTGTTTTGCCGGAAACAGACTCGGTTGATCGGCGATATTCGAAGCTGACTTCGTTGAGGACAAGTAGGTTCCCGCCTGCAAGCAAAACGTCGACGACGAGCCCGAGGTCGAGCATGATGGAAAACTCCCGAAAGCTGTGGGCTTCCACTGCCTCCCGGCGAAGAAGCAACGATGGCCAGTACATCCAGTTTCCGTGCATGAGCGACACGGCCACACCTTCGCCGGAACGAGGCTGAGATGCCCTGGCCTGGCGCGAGCGGATGACGGCCTTGATCCGCTCAGGGAGCCCACACATGGCCCTGCCGTCCTGATTGATGACACGCACGCCCGGCTGGACGACGTCGGGATGAAACTTCTCGACCGCAGCACGCATCGTGGAGACATAATTTGGCAAAAAGCGGTCGTCGCATCCGGGGATGACGAGGTATTCCGCCGTGGAAAGATCAAGGCATCGCCGAAAATTGGCATTTAATCCGAGATTTTCCTCATTACGAACGTACTCAACGCGCGGGTCCTTGATGCCTTCGACCAGCTTGCGCGCTTCATCACCCGGGTAGCAGTCGTCCACGATGACAAGACGCCATTGGTCATCATCTTGGGCGAGGACTGAGTCGATAAGCTCGCGTACCCAGGCCACGCTTCCCCAGTAGGGGACCATAATGTCAATTCTCATCACGTCGACTTTCAGAACGTTAAACTAGTCCCAGTTTAACAACGGAGGTAGGAAGATGACGCATCCTGGAACACACAAATCTGGCTTTGCGGTTTCTGTGGGTGCTGTCCTCGCAGCTGTAAGCGGCTTTGCTATTCTCCTGATTGCTGCCCACGTCCTTTCCGCTTCGAACAATGCAGTGTTCCTGTCGTTTTGGTCCGCTCTTTTTTTGGTGACTGGAGTCCTTTCTGGAATTCAGCAGGAGGTGACGCGTGCTACAACGCTCGCTGATGAGCGCGGTTATTCTCCTTTCCGCATCACTCTACTGGCAGGATTCGGGATGGCGATTGTCGTCATGTTTGCTGGTCCTTTTTTGGGTCCTTCCATCAGCGGAGATGATGCATATTTCTTCCCTGTGTTGTTGATTGCTGTTGCGGCGTTCTTGTATGCAGGCCAAATGACCGTGACAGGCTCGCTGGCAGGGGTAGGCCTGTGGAGGGCGTTCGGTGTTGTCACCGGCGGTGAGGCGCTTGTAAGGCTTTTTGCTGTGAGTGTTGCCGCGTTCATTGGCCAACGCACTGTGGGTTTCCAATTTGCAAGTGTGGTTGCGTTTTTCTTTTGGTTGTTACTGTTAGCGACGCCGTCGCGGCACGTCCTCGACCGGATTCGGGTCTCTTTTCCGCGCCGAGTTTTTGCGCAGAATATCGTGTGGGCGATGGCCGCGGCCGGCGCTACTGCTTTTTTGGTTAATGGGTTCCCGTTTGTCATGGCAATAACGACGCCGGCCGCCGAGTATCAAGCATCGGCGGATTTGGCGATCGCGGTGTCAGTGACACGGGCTCCGATCCTCGTGCCCGTGTTTGCGTTCCAAGCGGTCGTCGTCGCCCACTATGTACGGCATCCAGATCAGCGTGAGACTACCACACGTCGGCTGATTGGTTCCCTCGGCGTGTTAGCAGCAGTTCTCGTGCCCGTTGCGGCGTTAGTCGGGCCGTTCATGATGGGCGTTGTCTTTGGTCCGGCTTACAGGAGTACCCCACTGATCTTGGGAGTGCTGGTAGCCGATGCCGTGTTACTTGCTCTGCTTGTCTTGGGCGGGACAATCACGATTGCCATGAACAAATATCGGGATTGCTTGATCGGATGGTATCTGACCGTTGCACTTGCCTTGGCAATGATGACTTTTCTGCCATTATCGCTCGTTGAGCGGACGCTCTGGACTCTCAGCCTCGCCCCGATAGGAGGTATCGTTACTCATTTGCGTGCCATCTTGCGCTAATTGCAGGGTCTCTCGGGCAAGGTAGGAGCCCGTTAGAAGAGTAACGGCCATGGAGGCTGCACCGATTAGCCACGTGGTCATCGGCGAAATTGGTACGTTCCACCACCAGCTCACAAGGGCGTCGAGGTTAAAGGGCGGGACACCACCGAGGCCTTTGACGTAACGCCACAAAATGGTATGTAGTGTAAAGGAAAGAATCAGCCACAGGCTGGTCATGAGGACGATTCTCTGTGGCAAGGATGGTCGCAAGCGTATTCCTCCATCGGAGGCAAACAGGACGAACATCAGGACTGCAAGCAAAGGCAAAATGTAACGGGGCTGGTAAGGTCCCAAATGAGGATAGGCTCCTGCAACGATTATGAGCACCGGTATACCTGCCATTGCTCCAAATACCATCAGTGCAGACATCCACTTTCGCCATGATCCTTGGCGAATTCCCACGAAGAGGAAGGAACCTGTCACGAAAATGGCGAGAACGACGATCGTGCCACTGAGCGGGATATCGAACCATCCCGGCCCGAATTCATACCCAACAAGTCCGCCGAAGAAACGCGGAAGATCGACGATGGTTCGTAGAGCGATTGCGATCGGATTGCTTGATACCGATGATGCTTGCACCACGTTGCTCGCTTGGCCGCCGCTCATCATGAGGTAAATTCCCACGAGGCTCAAGACGCTAGCGAGGATCCACTGGGGACGGTGGCAACGTTTCTTTGCAAACGCGAAGAAAAGCGCAGCAGTCACGACGAAGATGTAGAAAGCAGCGTCTCCTCGCGATCCGAAGCTCAACAGGGCCCCAACTAGTGCGAGCGCTGTCAACGCCCACCGGCGTTTGTCATCTCGTGCGCTTAATGCGCCCCACATGGCGGTAGCGTAAGCGAAGGTGCCAGCTATTGCCCAGGAGCTTGGATTGATGGAGGTAAGGAAGTAGATTCCCATCGGTGCCCACGACGCAGCCATTGCCAAGAGGTATGGGTAGCGGAGGTTCTTTTCAAGTAGAGCTCCGATACCTGCGAACAGCGTCACGGTGATGAAGAAGTTCACCGCCCGCATCAGCAGGATGGATCCAGCTACTGTCTCTTGGATCAAGAGATGATGGAACCGGTAGTAAGCGGTTGGGTAGCTTGCTATGTCGAAGCGGGCCGAAAAAGCCTCTTTGTCATCCGAAAGAGGGCGGGGGCACACTGCTGCATGATCAGGCTTGTGTGCGTGGCATTCTGTAGCCAATGCGACCGGTTCGGGAACTTTGATATTGAGTACACCATTGATCACGGCGGTCTGACAGGATTCTTCGGCCGGTCGTGGGCACCAAATCGATCCCATGTGGAAATCGTCATCCGGTGATCCCCCAATTGGCGAAGCCATGATCCACGAAAAGCCAGTTCCGATGAGGGAAATAAAGAATAAGATGGCAACTAGTTGTTGCTTTCGTGGCGATGAAGTCGCATTCTCTTTGCGTGTCGTGTTCATTCTTGTCTACTTTCGCAATCGTGTAGTGCGCACGGATGAACTCAAACTAGCATCATTTCCGCGCATCCAGTCTCATGTGAGCCGCCCAAGGCTTGGGTGTTGTAGAATTTCCCACAGCTAGAAAGGTGTCTGGGTGTCTAAGCTTCTTATCATCATTCCCGCGTGGAATGAGCAAGATTCGATCGCGTTGGTAATTTCCGCAATTAAGGATGCCATTCCTGAGGCAGATTGCATCGTGGTCAATGATGGCTCGCAAGATCAGACGTCTGCCCAGGCACGCGTAGCAGGAGCGGATGTCCTTGATCTCCCGATTAATCTTGGGGTTGGTGGAGCTATGCGTACAGGATTTCGATATGCACGCGACCACGATTATGACTATGCTGTACAAGTTGATGCTGATGGTCAGCACGACCCGAAGTATATTGGGCAACTGCTCGATGCTGCTGAGCGCGGGGCTGACATCGTCATTGGGGCGCGCTTTTCTGGGGTTGGTACGTACAGTGCGCGCGGCCCGCGCCGCTGGGCGATGGTGGTGTTGTCAAAAGTGTTGAGCAGATTAGCGAAGACCAGATTGACGGACGTCACTTCCGGTTTCAAGCTTCACTCTCGTCGGGCTATTTACTTGTTTTCGGAGAACTACCCGGCAGAGTACCTTGGCGACACCGTTGAATCGCTCGTCATAGCGATCAAGGCTGGTCTGCGCGTGAGGCAGGTCGGCGTCGAGATGAATAAGCGAGTCGCGGGCACACCGTCTCACTCCCCTATTAAGTCGGCTGTCTACTTGTTGCGCGCAATGTTGGCTCTTGCCATAGCACTCATGTCTCGGAAAAAGAAGGTGGGTTCATGACGACGATCCAGATTATCTCCCTCGTGGTGGTCCTTGCGATCGCCGCCGCACTCATCGGCTTCGTACGCGGCAGGGTGTTGAAGGAAAAGTACGTCTGGCTTTGGCTCTTCTTAGACTTCCTGGCTCTTATCTTCGTATTGTGGCCGCAGGCTCTCTACGCCATGTCGCGGGTACTGGGCTTTGATGTCCCATCAAATTTGGTGTTTTTTACCGTGATAGCCGTGCTTGTGGTCGTTGAGATTCACCAGGCGATTACCGTTTCCCGTTTGGAAGAAGAGCGACGCCGCCTGGCGGAAGAGATTGCCTACCTGCGCCACGACGTCGACGCGCTGCGTCGATAGCTTATTGCGGTATATAGGTCATGCCGCTGGTCACAAAATAGACCCAGGCTAGTGCGGTGATCACTCCGATAAGCCAGCGGGCGCCTACCCACCTAATCGACAATGCTACGGATAGTAACATGGCGGGAAGGACCGCGATTGCGTAGCGTGGCGGTAAGGAGAATCCGACGACGCCGAAGCGCAAGATAACGAAGAGAATCGGCAGGAACAACACGCTGGCAATGCCCGTTGCCCACGTTAAGGAGAATTCCATTCGAGATTTTGGTTGATAAAGCATCATCCCTATCACTCCCGCGATCACGAGGAAACTGATCAGCCTCGAGATAAGGAACGCCAGCGGAGTCGCTGAACTCTCACCGTGGTCGGCGTCGATGAGGCTTCGTAGAACGTTTTGCACTTGGAATATTGCTTCGCTTATGCTGGTTCGCCCTAGGTGTAGGCCCTGTTCACCGGCGTTTCCAACGGCAATGAGCCGGCGGATAATTTCCCATGCGACGAAAGTAGCCACGCCTCCCGCAGTCGCACCAATTAGTGGGCGCAACCATTGCTTCGTCGTCACTTGCCTGGAGGTTTCCATCCCGGGGATTGCTCCTTGTGGTAACTTGACTGCCACGGCGTAGAGCATAGCTACAAGCCCAGCCCATCCGATGGCCAGGATCGTTGTGATTTTGAAGAGCATGCCGAGGATGGCCACAGGAGCTAGACGCCACAAGCTATGTTTTCCTTGCAGGAAGCCGATCATGATGATGATCGTCAGTGCGCCGAACATGGGCACTGGAGCGTCGGTGGAGAGGAATCCATAGGTCCACCAGAACAGAGGTGACATCGTAGCGATGGTGAGGACCGTATAAGCGACACCGATGGGAACACGAATCATACGCATGGCCTTGTATGTCAGTAGCACCGTGGCGATGCCGAATATGATCATGGCAAGGCGCGCACCGTAGGTCAGGTCGATGCCGACAAGCTGAGCGACTCTGGCAAAAGTGCCCGCGATCCAAAAGAACACCGGGCTATAGGCATCGGCCGATGTCTTGCCTCCTTGTGGGAAATCTTTTGGATTTGAATAATCGGCCCCACACGGCGGGCCTGCTTTTCCAAAGAGATGATTACCGTCGCACGCGAATTTTTCTCGGATTTCCGGGCTAAAGAACTCACCACGCTGTGCCACAAGGTCGTCTGGAAACTTGAAAATGATATCGAGATAAGTCGCCTCGTCGATGGGAGACATTTGTGCCATCCAACGCCCTCGATACGACAGCATCGTCACGAGGGTGAAAACGGCCAAGATCCAATACTGCCCAGTCCTTGAAAACCATTGGATGAACTTGGTACGCCAATTCACAACGACAGTGGAAGGGGACAAGAGCGCGCTCCTAGAATAATGTTTTCGGCCCCGCGATCTGAGGCTATGTTGAGTTTACCCGAACCCAGCAAGTACTACTGATGCCTGAAATACAAGTAACATGGAACAGCACTTGTGCTGGGCAGTATCTAATAGGGGCTCGTATGACGTTCATCAGTATTGTAATTCCTGTCTATAACGCCCAAGAGTATCTTTCTCAGTGCGTTGACAGCGTTAAAGAGCAGACTTTTCAGGATTGGGAAATTATCCTCGTGGATGATGGTTCCACAGATTCCTCTCCTGAACTGTGCGATCAACTCACGTTATCGGACAGCCGTATCACGGTGATTCATCAGCCTAACGCAGGTACAAGCGCGGCGAGGAACACGGGGTTAGACGCTGCCAGCGGCACCTACGTGACCTTCATGGACAACGACGATTGGTGGACCCGATCAGATTGCCTAGATATCGTTCATGCTTCGCTCGCCTCTCGGCCAGTCGATTTACTCTGTCACATGAACTGTGACGCCAACTTTGATGGCGCCATCAACAATGATGAGGCCACTGATTATGCTGATGCCGTCGCCGCGATGTCGCCACAGGAGGCTTTCCGCTTTTTGATCGACCACAGCCTGCTCGCAAGTGCGGTGTGGGCGAAGATCGTACGCCGGGATCTTATTGCAGATCACCAGATTTTCTTTCCCTCTGGCATGCGCAATGAGGATACCGAATGGAGTGCGAAATTACTAGCAGCGAGCAAGAACGTGGGCTGGATCGATGAGCGTTTCTACGCCTACCGTCAGGGCCATTCTTATGCACAGACTTCACATAAGCTATCTGCAGATTCGGTTGATGACCTCGAACGTATCCTCATCGATAACTATGACCTAGCTGCCTCGCTTTCCCCACAATCTGGCGACACGCTACGCGCATTTCTCGCTTATCCGTTTGTGGTGTGGATGGGGCAGGCCTCTGCTCTTGGGCTTTTTGATTCAACGCAACGCATTGACACGCTCATTCGGCTCACTCCCCTCTTGGCACGGGTTAAGCGCACTGAAGTCAAGCTTGCCAGGTTGACGTCAAAAATCTTAGGTATTCGCACAACTGCCTGGCTCCTGGGACGCGTTTTCCAGAGAAAGCATCCGAACCACGCCGTTTAGTTCTTCACATAGATCCTGTTCCCTACCGGCGGCTCAATTTATGAGCAAACTTATGGTTCTATGGAGAAATAGGGGCCGAATTTCACCGAAGCGGCTTCATGATTGACCCGGTCTTCCTGGGCTGGCATTGCCATGTAGTCGCCAAAATGGCGGGTGAGAACGACATCGTATTGGCGCGCAGCCATCACAGATATGTCGTCGAACGGCATGCGCTTTGCGGGAAATAGCTCTTCTTCTGTTGCAGACCATCGCCGGGGATCACGCGTGGAAAAATCTCCGTAAGCGCCATTCGAGTTTTCGCAACGACGCGCGGCCTGTTCCCACTTTTTTGCCAGAAAGTTCGGTTTGATCCGCAGGAGATGGAGAGCGGCATGGATGACACGGAGTGTAGCTTTTACCGGTGCTTGAATGACAACAGGTCCGGCAAGATTTGCCGTCGGAGTTCCATAGATGTATAGGAGACGGCCCCAGATCCACGTTTGTCGAGCCTGGGAGGCCAGTTCGCGGTCATCCGTAGCAAGGCGGTCGAGCGGGAAGATATCGACGCCAATTGGAACTTTGAATTTCCGCTTGGCCGCCACTTCCGGAATAAACTCGCTGCCACGAAGGCCCAGAAGCCCGAAGGTTTTGGGATAATCCGGGTTGTTCTTGTAGTCCAACAGGATGAAGTGATCCCCCAGCACTTGTGGTGCTTTTTCCAGTAGCACGTCGTAATCTTCCCGGGGCATGCACACATCGACGTCGTCGTCCCACGGGATAAAGCCTTGGTGGCGAATTGCGCCAATTGCAGAGCCTCCGTATACCACGTAGCGCAGTCCTAGCTCGGTGCAGACCCTATCGAATTCTGCCATGACATAGCGTCCGCATTTTTGGATTTGCTTCAGCGTGCGGGCGTCGATCACGCTATTTTCCATAAGATTCCCCTTCAGTGACAGTTGTTACCCGGCGTCTGCGAGTATTCGTCTAAGAGCGAATCGAGGTCACGAACAGCATGCCGATAATACGTTAAGGACCACTGATCCACATTGTCTCCCTCTGCCTGTTTAAGCAGGGCCCACACATACCAACACCAGCCCGCGAAAGCGACATAGGCCCGGAAATGCCGGCATTCCTGTGGCGACGGTTCGTGGCCAAGATAGACGGCCAGAACCGCATCGAAAGCCTCCAGTTCGAGTGTTGGGGAGCATACAATTAACGTCCCAAAATCGGAGGCTATGTCGGACATACCTGCGTATTCCCAGTCGATAAGGTCCATCTGCCCATCTTCGTGGACAAGCAGGTTGGGAGCGTGAAAGTCGTTATGGCTTGGGACACGCGGGAAACCCTCTGCATCGACGAGTGCCTTCAGCTCGACGATCCGGCCTTTCAGAGCCTCATAACTGGGCAGATGAATCTGGCCGTGTTCCCTCAAGAGCGCGTCGTATTCAAGGCCAGTTTGGACATAATCGAACTCTCTTTCGAAAACGATGTCGGATTCGTGAAGCTTCCGAATAAGTGCCATTGCCGTGGCAAGCTCGTCTTCGTTGGTCAGGTCAAGACTGCGCGCGTGTGGCACGTAATGCGAGATCTTCCATCCCTCTTCTGGATTGCCCGTAATGAAAGTGGAATCAAGTCCCAGCTCTTTAGCTGCCAGCGAGGCGGAGTGTTCTGCGTGACGGTCCACGATTTTCTGTGTTCCAGCCCCAGGGTGGCGGTAAATGTAGCACTTATCGGCGACTTTAAAGATGCACGATAGGTTTGTCAGCCCGGTCTTGACTGGCCGAAATTCTTGGATGTCAGTTTTGGGGCATTGCAAGGCTTCGCTGATATTGGTGAGGATCCGTGAATCTACATTCTCGATAAACTCTGGGTCAAAATCTTGAAGCTCGTCAAGGGAGTCGAATTCAAAAATGAAGCCATCAGGATACTTGCGCGCATACATCTTTAGCCTGCCTAGGTGGTCAAGGAAGATCGATTCCCACAGCTTTGTGCGGGTGGCAGGTTGGTCGTAGACCTCATCTAGGATCTGAGAAAACTCCTGCGAGAATTCCTTGTCAACATAGACGTGACCGAGCATCGTCCAGGCATCATGGCCTCCGATTGAGCACCCAACAATCCTGTCTACCTGATCAAGTTCGAGGCACCATTCCTTTGTTGGCCCCGCAGCATATACTGCCGAATAATAGGCTCGATATACGTGCGACTCGAATGGATTTTCGACGAAATAATTGTCCGAGGAACATATGTACGTATTGGTTAGTTTGTGCCGAACACGCCAGATCGAACCGTTGTTGTTCCTGCTGGCATATTCTTCGTTGACGACGATATTGACACCGAACTTTTCGCTTAAGTCGAAGTAGTGTTCTTTTTTGTACCCGACGACGACGGTGATGTCGTCGATCCCGACCTCGTGTAGCTGGCGAATCTGGCGTTCGATAAGGACTTCGCCTCGCACGCGGAGCGTGCCTTTTGGGCGTTCGTAGGAGATTGGAGCAAATCGGGATGATAGTCCCGCAGCGAGAATAACAGCGTTGGTTACCTTATACGGCTCGAGTTCTTCGATTCCTTTTTCGGTGATTCCATGCGAATCAACTAAGCCACGGTTGTGCAGTTTGACCTTCGTGGCCTCCACAAGATGTGGTCTTATGTCGGTTCCGTGAGAAAGCTGCGCAGGCACCTTACCCTTTTCGGCGGAATGTAGTTCACGCAGGAGCGTGAATTCTTCAATCGTCAGGCTCACTGGCTTCTCCTCACATGTTCGCGGTTATCGTTGCAGTGTCGTTTTTAGGGTAGAGCAAATGTGGCAGTATGTCGCCGACTGTTGTGGCCACATGAGGTCCTTCACCGTTTCGGCCTCGCCCGGCGTGGGAGGCGCGGCCAAGAGTTGGCGTAACTCTTTTACGAGCTCTTCAACGCTGCGCTGCTGAGTAATGGCCACTGGCGCGCCGCGCTCCGCGAGCATCTGTGCGCCGGGCACGGGATAGGTCACTACTCGGCCGGCCTCTGCGATAGATTCAACGAGCGTTGTTTGGAATCCTTCGGACAGTATCGTTGGGTTGACTAGGGTTGCTCCGGCGAGTCGGCGTCGTGCTTCGGCTGGGCTGACCTGGCCGACGACGTCGATCGTGTCGGACAGTTCCATCTCGGTGACTTTTGCGCGGGCTAATTCGAGTTGCGTACCTGCACCGATTAGTTCGGCCTCAACGTCGTACCCCTCGCTTTTCAAAATTTTTACGGCGTCGATAAAAGTATCCCCCCCTTTTCCGGGTACCATCCGGCCGATAAAGACGAGATGGCTGGGGCGATCTTCGCGAACGGCTTCAGGGCTGGGCGGCGTGATCGCGTTGTAGAAGACGTCGGCGCGACGTCCCGATAACTTGCGCACGAAGTCCACCACGTTCTCCGACACACCCAGCACCTTGTCTGCCGAGCGGAGGACAGATCGACCAAAGGTGAGATCAACGAACCGCGATCCGAGCCAGATAACGGGGTTTTTCGTCGTTACATAGCCACTTCCATGTTCGGTGTGGATGACCGGTATACCGGCTTGGTGCGCCGCCCGGACACCCACGAAGCTCATGGGAAAGAAGCGCGTGTGCGTGGAGACGACGTCGATACGGTTGTTGCGGAGCCAGGCAGCTAGCCGTCGTGTCGTTCCGAGAGCCGGCACGCGAATGATGTCCGAAACGGAGAGGTATCCTTTTCCGGAAAGTACGCGAACCTGCCCGTCTAGACGTTGGCCGACCGGCCCGGCTAGGTTGATAACCCATACGTCATGACCGAGAGCAGCGATGCCATGGGCAAGGTTTTCTTCGTGGTATTCGATTCCCCCAACCATCGGAGGGTAGTTGTTAACAATCAGGGCGATACGCATATTATCCTCACTCGTGTCGATAGATTCTATCGCTCAAACTTCCTCACGATAAAAGGACACCGCGAGGGGTCATAGATTGTCAGATATGATGGACTGGTCTGTGCGGATGTGAGGATTGATGAGTTTGTTGCAGAGATTGTTTTGGCGCTCCACGTTTAACCCACTGCTCGTTTTTGTTGCGATCGTGTTGGCGTTTTTCGCGTTGAGGGCTAATTCGACCGAACGAATGATCCTGATCGTTCTTGCGGTTGCGCTGGTTGTGGTTGACGCGTGGCGTGGCGTGATCCGGCGGCGGGCGTCCAGGCTTGTACCGCCTGAGGCGCATTCGGCTTCTTCCGACGACGCCGAGCCTTTCCAGGAGCAGTCATGACTTTGAACCGCGCGCTCGACGCCCTCGAGGACGAGCACGGCCTTACCCCCTCCCCCGAGGCTATTCATGATGCCTTCACCGCGGCCTTCGAGGCCTCGGGCAAGACGATGTACCCCCATCAGGCCGAGGCGCTGATCAACATCGTCGCTGGCGACCACGTGATCGTCGCCACCCCGACCGGCTCAGGAAAGTCCCTCATCGCTGCGCAGGCGCTCTTTACGGGCTTGGCGACCGGCCGCACGTCGTATTACACAGCCCCGCTCAAGGCGCTGGTGTCGGAGAAGTTCTTTGACCTCATATCCGAATTCGGCGCGCATAACGTCGGCATGATCACGGGGGATTCGTCGATTAACCCCGGAGCTCCGATCATTTGTGCGACCGCCGAGATCTTGGCCAATCTTGCGCTGCGCGAGGGTGAGGAGGCGGACGTCGGCGTCGTCGTCATGGATGAGTTTCATTTCTATGGCGATCCGCAACGTGGCTGGGCGTGGCAGGTTCCGCTCCTCGAGCTGCCTCAGGCCCAGCACATTCTCCTGTCCGCGACGCTAGGCGATACGTCTTTCTTTGTTGAGGACCTGCAGCGCCGCACGGGTCGCACGGTTTCGGTCGTCGACGACGCCGTCCGCCCGGTTCCTCTGCACTTCACCTATTCGACCGAGCCGGTCGGTGAAGTCATCCAGGAGCTGGTGGCGACGCATATGGCGCCGGTCTATGTGGTCCATTTTTCTCAGCGTGAGGCGGTGGCGCAGGCTACGGGTCTGTTGTCGATGTCGTTGATCAGTAATGACCAGCGCGAACGGATCAGGGCAGCTCTCGGCAGTTTTTCATTCAGCCCGGGATTCGGCCAAACCCTGTCGAAGCTCCTTCGGGCAGGCATCGGCGTCCATCACGCAGGCCTCCTCCCCCGCTATCGGCGCCTGGTCGAGCGTTTGACTCAGGCGGGCCTCCTGGCGGTTGTCTGTGGCACGGATACCCTCGGCGTGGGAATCAACGTTCCGATTCGAACCGTGCTCATCACCTCGCTGACCAAGTTCGACGGCGCCCGCATGCGCGTTTTGGGTGCGCGTGAGTTCCACCAAATCGCCGGGCGGGCGGGGCGAGCGGGCTACGACACGGTGGGTTACGTCGTCGTACAGGCCCCGGAGTATGAGATTGAGAATGCTCGCCGGCTGCGCAAGGCTGGTGACGATCCGCTACGCATCAAGCGCGTGCAGAAGGTCAAGCCGCCTGAGGGCGAAATTTCATGGTCGGAGAAGACCTTCGACAGGCTCAAGAGTGCCGAGCCTGAAAAGCTCACCAGTCGGTTCCGTGTTGACCACTCGTTGATTCTTAATTTGCTTCAGCGCCGCGATCCAGTCCCTGCGATCGTCAAGATTCTCACGGACAATCATGAGCCCCACAGCGGACGCAATCGGTTCGTTCGCCGCGCACTGGACATCTATTCTTCCCTGCGCACGGCCGAGGTCATCACGCATGAGAATCGTCAGTGGCGCAGCGATCACCCAGGCCACTCCCCGATCCACTTTGCCAAGGACGTCCCGGACGACTTTGCGCTGAATTCCCCGTTGGCGCCCTTCGCGTTAGCGGCGCTGGATCTGCTCGATCCTGACGACGCCGACTACGCGCTCGACGTCGTCTCGGTCGTTGAGGCGGTACAAGAAAATCCCACCCAGGTGCTCATCGCGCAGCGCAAGGCGGCTCGCGGGGCGCTGATCGGCAAGCTCAAGGCCGAGGGCGTGGACTACAACGAGCGGATGGCGCTGGCCGACGAGGTGACCTGGCCACGGCCGCTTGCCGACCTGCTTGAACCCGCCCTGGAGATGTATGCCAAGGCCAACCCGTGGGTGGCCGGACATGAGCTCGAGCCGAAGTCGATTGTGCGGCACATGATTGAAGAGGCGATGACCTTCTCCGAGCTCATTTCGCGCTACGACCTGGCACGTTCCGAGGGTGTCGTCCTGCGATACCTGACCGACACCTACCGTGCGTTGCGTCAAACCGTTCCTCACGATTATCGCACCGACGAGGTCGAAGAGATTATCGGCTGGCTCGGGCGGCTCGTCCGCTCGATCGATTCCTCCCTCCTCGATGAGTGGGAGGCTCTCGCGGACGGTCGCCTCACGCTTGACGAACTCACGATGCTGTCCGACGAGGACGCCACCACCGGTGAGGAGGCCGCCTTCGGCGCCGACGCCGAAGGCAACGTGGCCGTCAGCCGCAACAAGCACGCGCTGCGCACTTCGATCCGCAACGCGATGTTCCGCCGTATCGAGGCGCTCGATCGTGACGACTACGACCTGCTCGAGAGGCTCGACGGCGCCGCCGGTTGGGACGCGGATCGGTGGGCCGATGCGATGGATCCCTACTGGAACGTCTACGCACGCCTGGGCACGTCAACCAATTCGCGTTCGGATCGTTTCTTCTCCGTCCTCGAGGACCCGTCCTTCGCCGACCTGCTGCAGGCAGGGGTTGACGACGAGACGGCGTCGGCGTGGCTGGAGAGCCACAAACCTGGCAGACTGTGGCTCGTCATTCAGATACTTGATGACGAGGGCTCGACCGACCCCGAGGGAGATGGCCCCGACATGACGTGGGCGATGTGGGCCGTGGCGGACCTCGACGCCTCCGACGAGGCCGGCGAACTCGTCTTACACATGGTTAACATGGGCGAACGCTAAGACCCGCCCCAGATATAGGAAGTCATCCCGTGTCCATCACTACCAATATAGCTATGGTTCGCGCCCGCATCGCTCGGGCGGAGGCCGCCGCCGGGCGAGAACCAGGATCGGTGACGCTCCAGCTTGCGGCGAAGTACCAGCCGCTCGATCGCCTCCACGAGGCGGTGGCCACTGGCTGTACCTGTTTCGGCCACAACATCGTTGCGCAACTGGTGAAATCAACGCAGGGTCTGGCCGGAACAGGCGCGCTCACGCACACCGTGATCGGCCCGGTCCAGTCCAATAAGCTACGTGCGGCCATGGATCATGCCGAACGGATCGACACCGTGGATTCGGTCAAGGAGGCGATACGCATCGCACGCCGCCAGGAGACTCGCATCGAGGAGGGACTCGCGGACGGCCCCTATCCGATCCTCATTCAGGTCAATTCCGCGCGGGCCGCCACGCAGAGCGGGTGCGCACCCGAGGAGCTCATCGACATTGCGGCGGCAATCGCCGAGCTCGATCTCGTCCGCGTCGACGGCCTCATGACCATCGGAGCCAACACGGACGACAAGGGGCTGGTTCGCGCCTCGTTCGGTCTGACGAGGAGCCTGAGCGAGGAGATGCGAAAGCTCCCCGGGCTCGAGGGCGCCGAGGAGCTTTCGATGGGAATGACGGGCGACATGGAGATCGCCGTCGCCGAAGGCTCGACCTTGGTGCGGGTGGGCACAGCCGTCTTCGGGGCTCGCCCGCGTCCGTAGCCCACGCCGGCAACCCGCGTACGTAACCCGCGGCGGTGACACACCGGCACACGGGCGGCCAGGCAGGCTTAGAACGTGTTCAGCCCGTGGGAGCGGAAGATTTCCCGGATGAGCTCAGTGTGCTCCTTGCTGGGTGGCTCGACGTCTTTGAGCTGGTAGTCCATCCCGAGTGATGCCCATTTGTCACGTGCCATCTGGTGGAAAGGCAGCACCTCGACCCGGCTCAGGGAGGTCCATTCCTTCATGATTGCTGCCGCGGCTTCGACGTTAGCGACGTCGTCGGTTAGGCCGGGCACGAGAACGAAACGGGCCCATATTTCTTTGTTAGCTGCAGAGAGCCTGCGTCCGAAGTCAATCGTGGGCTGCAGCGGGCGGCCTGTGGTTCGTTCGTAGTAGTCTGGCAGGCCGGACTTGACATCGAGGAGGAACAGATCGGCGTCGGCCATCATTTGATCGGTAAGGTTACGCCCGAGGAAACCCGAGGTGTCGATCGCCGTGTGGATACCCATCTCTGTGGCCCCGCGAAGAAGGTTGGCGAGGAATTTTGGTTGCATGAGCGGCTCGCCTCCAGAGAACGTCACGCCACCATTAGACACGTTAAAGACGGCCTTGTAGCGGCTCATGCGGTCGAGGATCGCCTCGGCTGTCACTGTGGTACCTTCACGGGCGTGGAGCGTGTCAGGATTGTGGCAGTACAGGCAACGAAGCGGGCAACCGGCAAAGAATACCGTCATGCGAGTGCCTGGCCCGTCCATGGCCGTCACGAGCTCCCAAGAGTGCAGCGAGCCCACCTCGCCTCTCCGAACGGCCTCGATGTGTTCGTGGCGCGTCATCTGCGGCGCCTTGGCGATCCCGTCGAGTCCCTTGCCTGCGGCACGAGGAATTTCGTCTTCGAGCGGCTCGGGCGCGTACTCGCCCGTTGAGCCCTCACCTACTTTAACTTCGTGAACGAGGTACTTTCGTGCATCAAGCTGATGGTCGGCCATAGGACTCCTCAAATCATCAAATACGGGAAGTAACACTCTTCCCATAGCGTGCACTGACATAGTGCAAGCCGGGCGCGCGGAGAACCCACGCGCCCGGCATATGCTCAGCGACCTTACATCTGGTCGTGGAAGGTACGCGAGAGCACGTCAAGTTGCTGCTCGCGGGTCAAGCGCACAAAGTTGACCGCGTAGCCCGAGACGCGGACGGTCAGCTGCGGGTACTTCTCGGGGTGCTCCATAGCATCCTCGAGGGTCTCGCGGTTGAGAACGTTGACGTTGGCGTGGTACAAACCCTGGACGCCACCGTTTTCTTCGCGCTGTGCCTTCATCGACTCAAGACGCTCTTCGTAAGTCTTAGCCATGACTATCTCCTTCTGGCCGGTTAGGCCCACATATTATCTCTTATCGGGATTGGGCTTAGCCCTTGTGCACCATGCCGGCATCCATGATGCCCACAAGGTTTGTGATCTGCTCGTCACGGTTGCGACCAAGCGAACTCGGAACGATGGTGTTCGTCAAAGAAATGCCATCGAGTGCATCGTTGTAGTCAAGTTTACCAACCGAAAGCATCGACGCGAGCATCCCGTGCGTGTCTGCGCCGTTTTCAGGGTTGGCACCCGGGGAGAACGGCGTACCCGCGCGGTGCCCCGAGGGGAAGCTACCAGTGTTCTTGCCATAGACCACGTTGGAGGTAATCGTGAGCACCGACTGGGTAGGAATAGCTCCGCGGTACATCGGGATGGCCTTGATCTTGCTCATCACGGTGTGGACGATCGTTGCGGCGATCTCGTCGGCGCGGTCGTCGTCGTTACCGTAACGCGGGAAGTCACCCTCGGTCTTGTAGTCAATGATCAGGCCGGTTTCGTCGCGGACCGGGTAGACCTTAGCGTACTTGATGGCGGACAGCGAGTCAGCAACGATTGACAGGCCAGCAATGCCGCAACCCATGGTGCGGATGATGTCCGTGTCGTGCAATGCCATCTCGAGTGCCTCGTAGGCGTACTTGTCGTGGCTCCAGTGGATAATGTTGAGGGCCTCAACGTAGGTCTCGACAACCCAGGTGAGCATGTCCTCGTACTTTTCCCAGACCTCATCGAAGTCAAGCGGGCCGTCGCCCTGAATACCTTCGTAGCCTTCAACGACCTGCTTACCAGTCATTTCGTCGCGGCCGCCGTTGAGGGCGTAGAGGAGGGACTTGGCGGCGTTCACGCGAGCACCGAAGAACTGCATCTGCTTGCCCACGCGCATCGGGGACACACAGCAGGCGATGGCGGCGTCGTCACCCCAGTGGCCACAAATCTGGCGATCGGCCTCATACTGGATAGAGGAGGTCTCGATGGAGATCTCCGCACAGAAACGCTTGTAGCCTTCGGGCAAGCGCTCGGACCAGAAGATCGTGATGTTTGGTTCCGGAGCCGGGCCGAGGTTGACGAGCGTCTGCAGCAGACGGAAGGACGTCTTGGTCACTAGCGTGCGGCCGTCGTCGCCGAAGCCAGCATCCGACCATGTTGCCCAGTACGGATCGCCGGAGAAGATCTGGTCGTAGGCTTCGGTGCGCAGGAAGCGGACGATACGAAGCTTGATCACGAGGGAATCGATGATCTCCTGGGCGCCGCGCTCGTCGAGGATGCCGCGGGCGAAGTCACGCTCGAAGTAGATGTCGAAGAACCCGGAGACTCGGCCGAAGGACATGGCCGCACCGTCCTGGGACTTGATCGCACCAAGGTAGCCAAAGTAGGTCCACTGTACGGCTTCCTGCGCAGTGTCCGCGGGGCGGGAGATATCGAAGCCGTAGGAGGCCGCCATCTTCTTGAGCTTCTCAAGGGCGTGAATTTGCTCGGCGATCTCTTCCTGATCACGAGCCCAATCCGGAGAGAATGGCTGATCTGCACGAGCAAGCTTGTCAGCCTTCTTCTCTGCAATCAGGCGGTCGACGCCGTAGAGGGCCACACGGCGGTAGTCGCCGATGATGCGGCCTCGGCCGTAAGCGTCGGGCAGGCCGGTGATGATGTGGGACGAACGTGCGGCGCGGATGCGCGGGGTATACACGTCGAAAACGCCCTGGTTGTGCGTCTTGCGGTAACGGGTGAAGATCTCCTTCACGTCAGGGTTGGCTTCCATCCCAGCCTCGTGAATGGCGGTCTCAACCATGCGCCAGCCGCCGAAAGGCATCATGGCACGCTTGCACGGGGTGTCAGTCTGAAGGCCGACGATGACGTCGTCGTTGTCAGAGATGTAGCCCGGACCAAAAGCGTCGATGTCTGCGGGGGTGTCGGTGTCGACGTCGTAGACTCGCTTCTCACGTTCAACGGAGAGGAACTTCTTGTCGAGTTCATCCCACAGGCCGAGGGTTTTCTCGGTCGGGCCGGATAGGAACTCTTTGTCCCCTTCGTATGGGGTGTAGTTCTGCTGGATGAAGTCGCGCACGTCGATCGTCGACTGCCACACGCCTTCCTTGAAACCTTGCCACTGCGTCGTGTCGTTGACCGAACCAGCTTCGTTTGTCACGCCTGTTTCTCCTTAGGTCGTACCTGTACCACCCAGTCTATGGAATTCATCCATTCTCCGCGGCAATGGGGAGCTAACTCACACAGTGCATTTCACTCATATCCGGCGCCCTAGCTCTCAACAAAAAGCACTCGTTTTCACCTTGGGACGGAAGACCCATGACACGCGCTCTCTCCCGCTAAAACTGCATCACCCCGCTTGTGCCGATGGTCCACGTCATATGAAATGGTCCACCTAAAACAGGAAGCTAACCATTACGCATCCATGATCTTATAAAGCCACCCGAAGCGATCCTCGCGGTGACCGAGCTGGATCGCCGTGAGTTCCTCATAGATCGCGGAAGTACGCTCCCCCAGGGGTACCTCAACATCGAAATCCTCCGACGCCAGGCGCCCGATAGGCGTAACAACAGCAGCCGTACCACAGGCGAACATTTCAGCGACCTCACCGGAGGCAATCCCCGCAACGACGCCGCGCAGCGATAGCGTTTCTTCGGAAACCTTCACCCCCTCAGATTCGAGGAACTGCAGGATAGACGAGCGCGTGCCTCCGGGAAGGATGTTGCCGTTCAGCTTCGGGGTCTTGACCGACCCATCGGCCATGACGACGAAAACATTCATGCCACCGAGCTCATCAATATTGGTGTTGGTCGCGGCATCTAGGAAGAGGACCTCATCGTAACCAGCCTCGTGAGCCTGAACCTTGGGCAGCAGTGAGGCGGCATAATTCCCACCCGTCTTCACCTCACCCATGCCGCCTGGGCCAGCGCGGTGATAGTCACGGTCAACCCACACGTTGATGGGCTTGAGGCCGTTCGAGAAATAGGCACCTGACGGTGAGGCGATAACGAGGTATTCATAGCGTGAGGCCGCACGCACCCCGAGGAATGATTCCGAAGCAAAGATAAAGGGGCGAAGATAGAGCGAACTACCGGGTGTTGAAGGCACCCAGCGAGCATCGGCGCGCACGAGGTCCACGATTGAGGCCATGAAATCCTTGACCGGGATCTCCGGGATGGCCAGGCGGCGGCATGACATGTTAATTCGGGCGGCATTGTATGTTGGCCGGAAGGTCCAGATCGAGCCGTCGTCGTGTCGGTAGGCTTTCATCCCTTCGAATACTTCTTGTCCGTAGTGCAGCACGGATCCTGCCGGATCGAGGCTGAGTGGACCGTAGGGCTCGATGATCTTTTTGTGCCAGCCTTCTTCGGCACTCCAGGTTGCGTGTGCCATGTAATCGGTAAAGTCCGTGCCAAAGCCTAGGCGGGAAAATACGCGAGCGTGCTCTTGGTCTGACGTAAGGTTCTCATGGGGTTGGCGGGCAAAGGTGCCGGCCAGCTCATCGGCGCTGGGTACGGGCTGTGTGGATAATAATTCGAGTTCTGTGGGCTGACGCATCTTACTACCTTCCTTTATTTGCCTATTCTACTTCTCTAGCAGGCCCAGGATCGCATCGCCGATCTCGGCGGTTCTTCGTTGCCGAGCAACCGCCGATGTTGAGGCTTGTGCGCGGGTTGCCATGTCGGCGTCGACGGCGTTTCGGACTTTCGTTGCGCGATCAGGGAGGCCGAGGAAGTCGAGCATCATAGCGATTGATGAGATGGTTGCCGTGGGGTCGGCGATTCCTTTCCCGGCAATATCGGGGGCTGAGCCGTGAACGGGTTCGAACATTGACGGGAACGTGCGGTCCGGGTTGATGTTTCCCGACGCCGCTAGGCCGATTCCGCCTGTAATGACGCCGGCCTCGTCGGTGAGGATGTCGCCGAAGAGGTTGTCGGTGACGATGACGTCGAACCGGCCGGGATCTGTGATGAGGAAGATGGTTGCCGCATCGATATGGAGGTACTCGACGCATACGTCCGGGTATTCGTAGGCGACTTCCTCGACTGTGCGGCGCCACAGGTGCCCGGCGTTGACGAGGACGTTGTGTTTATGGACCAGTGTGAGTTTCTTGCGACGAGTACGTGCTTGTTGGAAGGCAAAGCGGACGACGCGTTCAACTCCGAAGCGCGTGTTGACGGAGACTTCGGTGGCGATTTCTTGGCTAGTGCCTACACGGACCGCCCCACCGTTGCCGGCGTAGAGGCCTTCGGTTCCTTCACGGACGACGACGAAGTCGATCGCGCCGGGGTTGGCCAGGGGCGTCGGGACACCCTCGTAATACTTTGAGGGGCGCAGGTTGATGTAGTGGTCGAGTTCGAATCGTAGTTTGAGGAGGAGGCCGCGTTCGAGGGCGCCGGAGGGCGTGGACGGATCGCCGACTGCGCCGAGGAGGATGGCGTCCTTCTTCTTGATATCCTCTAGTTCAGCATCCGGGAGGATGTCGCCGGTGCGGCGGTATCGCCCCGAGCCAAGGTCATACGTGGTATGGCGGATGTCTAGGTCTGCGGTGACGGCGTTGAGCACTTTGAGGCCCTCTGCCACAACTTCGGGGCCGATGCCATCTCCAGGAATCACTGCAAGTTCGATAGTCATGCCATCAGTGTATGCACTGTCCGCTTTCTGGAATCCGATGTTCATATATCGAAAAAAGGGGCCATGGGTATAGCGTTGCCGGCGGCGAGTTGTCTCGCCGCCGGCAATGGAGGGGATTTAGCGTTACATTCCGCGGCGGTGGCGCGGGTTGTGGCGCGCTGCGGCAACTAATCCCAAACCGGCGAATGCCGATGCGAGGGCAAGCGCGATCGAAGAATCTGCCGACGCACCGGTATTAGCTAGCACATTCTTCGTAGCCGGGGTGGCATCCGTGCCATAATGAGGCGCGGCCGGGGCCTTCATCGAGGGCACAGACTTAGGAGCCTTTAGCTTGGGTGTTGGCCCAGGCGCGGGCTGGGCGGGTGCAGGCATGGGCTTCGAGGGTGCAGGCTTTTCTGCCTTCGGGGCCGGAGCAGGTTTCGGTCCCGGCTGAGCCTTACCCGGCGCCGTCTTCACCGCTTCTAATCGGGCAGTGGCTTCCTGCACTGCCTTTCGTGCCGATGCCTCATCAGCTTTCGCTTGGGTGAGTTGCTTCTGGGCATCTGAAAGAGGCTTGTTGAGCGCATCGACTTTGCCGCCAAGAATCTTGACATCGCCAGCTAGGCGCGCGGCTTTTTCCAATTCATCTGCCTTAGCTTTAAGCTCCTGCGAGCTTAACCCGCCCAGTTGACGTAGCTCTTCGTTAATGGTCTTTAGCTCTCCAAAGAGCTTGTCTGGGTCGCCTGCAGCCTCAGCAGCTTTCTTAAGTACCTCGAATTGTTTGAGGAGAACTTCTGGGTTTCCCGCGTCTGGCGTAGTCGCCTTCGCTTTAACCGCATCTTGGTACTTGATAAAAGCTTCGTCGGCCGCTTTTTTGGCACGCTCAGCCTTCTGAAATCTTATCTGAAGAGCTTGGCCCCGTCCTTTTAGGTCAAGGGCTTTCCGAAGCTTGTCAGCTGCATCCTTGGCAGCCTTGTGCGCGGCAACAGCCTTGTCGTATTCTCCTTGGGCTGCAGCTAGTTTGGCTTTCAACTCAGCGACGGACTTCTCGACTTGGGTGACACTCTTGCCAGCATTCGCCAGCTTCGCTTGGGCATCTGCCAAAGCCTTCTGCAACTGAGCCACGTCAGTAGCAGCACGTACCACTTTCGCAGTTTCAAATCGCGCGTCTTTGCCGTCGATAGAGATACTATGTGATTCGGCCTGAGCTATTGGTGCAGCATGAGCAGCGGGCAGGCTACTGACTGACACCATGAGCGCTGCCGCCGCTACTCCCATAATTTTACGTGTTGACATAACGTCCTCCACAAGCTTCCCATCGGTTAATTGAGCTCGAACAACGCTACTATGCTGGCGGATCGAAAATCGTCATGAGCATCCGCCCACAGGCGTAGTCCACGGACGGGAGGTGATGATTTGTTCAGCTATCATGGCGGACGCTTTTCGGAATGTGACCTTTAACCAAGCCCCGTCCTTTCCCGCCCCTGAGCTTTTCTTGGTGATCCCGTGGTAGGAGATGATGGGCGTGTTGATGGAACGTTGGGGCCCAGTTTCAACCTCGCGAAACAGGGCCCCAACATAAAGTGCCGGCGGCGAGTATTCTCGCCGCCGGCACCAGGTTTTAATGCTTAATGGTTACAGACCGCGGCGGTGACGCGGGGTGTGGCGAGCAGCCGCCACAAGGCCCAAACCGCCGAGGATCGACGCCATAGCGACGGCGATCGAAGAATCCGTGGTTGCACCGGTGTTAGCAAGCTTCTTACCTTCGGCAGGCTTCTGAGCGATGACCTTATCCGACGGAGCAGGCTCAGGCTGCGGAGCAGGAGCAGGCTCAGGCTGCGGAGCAGGAGCAGGCTCAGGCTGCGGAGCAGGGGTGGGCTCCACAGGGGCCGGCGGCACAATAGGTGCACATTCCTTCAGCCCAGATGCAACCTCGTATGCAACGCGCTTGGCCTCAAAATCGCTCTTTGCGCCGGCGATAGCCTTCTCAAGGTCGGTCAGTTCGCGTGCCGCATCATCTGCGGCGTTGCGGGCAGCTTCGAGCTTAAGAGCAACCTCTGCACGCTCAGCCTTAGTCGGACTGAGATCCTCTTCAGCTTTAGCGAGTGCTTTCTTTGCTTTTTCAACGCTGTCCGCAAGAACATTTGCGTCGCCGGCTTCAAGGGAGGCCTTCTTGGTCGCAATCACATCATCATAGAGCTTGGAGGAGTCGCCCGCCTCAATTGAGGCCTTCTTAGCAGCTTCCAACGCCTCACGAGCAGCCTTAGCCTTCTCACCAGCATCAACAGCCGCCTTATTAGCAACCTCCAACGCCTCACGAGCAGCCTTAGCCTTCTCACCAGCATCAGCAGCCAACCGCTTGAAAGCATCTAACGCCTCACGAGAATCCGTCGTCTCCTCAGCGGCCTCAACAGCCGCCTTATTAGCAACCTCCAACGCCTCACGAGCAGCCTTAGCCTTCTCACCAGCATCAGCAGCCAACCGCTTGAAAGCATCTAACGCCTCACGAGAATCCGTCGTCTCCTCAGCGGCCTCAACAGCCGCCTTATTAGCAACCTCCAACGCCTCACGAGCAGCCTTAGCCTTCTCACCAGCATCAGCAGCCAACCGCTTGAAAGCATCTAACGCCTCACGAGAATCCGTCGTCTCCTCAGCGGCCTCAACAGCTACCTTATTGGCCTTCGAGCTCTCCGCTTCAGCAACTGCAACCAGTGCCGGCGCTTCCTCAGCAGACTTCTGAGCTTTCTTTAATATTTGCTCAGCAGCCTGCTTTTCAAGATTGGCCTCTCGAGCAACAGCGTTAGCTGCGTCAAGTTTTTGCTCAGCCTCTGCTAATACTTTGCGCGTAAGCTCAATATTCTTTTCAAGCCCAGCTCTCTCGGTGGGCTCATCCGTCTCTTCAAGATGAGAAGTAAAAAGCTCAATCTCATTTTTAAGGCTCTCTACCCGGAGTTCAGCTTCTTCAACTTTATTGTCGGCATCGACCTTAACTGCTTGAGCTTCGACAAGCTTCCTTTCTGCCACAGCTACATCGGCTTTGGACTTAGCCACGAAGGCAACAGCATCGAGAGCCCTTTTCTCAGCAGCATCGAGTTCAGCGTCAGCTTCCGCCTCAGCCTCCTCAGCCGCACGCAACAACTCAAGCGCACCCTTAGCATCTACGTCAGCTTCCGCCTCAGCCTCCTCAGCCGCCTGCGAAGCAGCAAGAGCCTCCTCAGCCTTCACATCAGCTTCCGCCTCAGCCTCCTCAGCCGCACGCAACAACTCAAGCGCACCCTTAGCATCTACGTCAGCTTCCGCCTCAGCCTCCTCAGCCGCCTGCGAAGCAGCAAGAGCCTGCTCAGCCTTCACATCAGCTTCCGCCTCAGCCTTCTCAGCCGCCTGCGAAGCTTCATACGCAACCTGTGCAGCCCGTTCTAAGTCAAGTGCCCTCTTGTACTTGTCATAGGCTTCCTGGGCGGCCTTCTCAGCGGCAACAGCCTTGTCATACGCCGCCTTCGCCTGAGTAAGGGCTTCCTTCGCACTGGCAACCGCCTTCTCCGCTGCAGCAACCTTGTTGCCAGCACCGAGGTCAGCCTTGATCGCGTCCGCCAGCTTGGCCTGCGCATCTGCCAGCGCCTTCTGCAGTTCAGGAAGCTTCGCCTCAGTCGCGGCCAGACGAGTCTTCGCCGCCTCCAGGGCAGCCTTCGCGGCAGCAACCTGGGTTTCCTTATCCTTGATCGAAATACACTTAGGCTGATCACCTTCAGTTGCAGGCGCAGCATTAGCCACAGCCGTACCACTAGCGGAAACAACAAGCGCTGCAGCCGCGATACCTGCAAATGTGCGGGTTGACATGATGTCCTCCAAGAGTCCTCTACGTTTATGCAAACGAGTTTCATTTCACAGGCTACACTTGGGCGCAGCCCTACGAGCAGGAGTCAATTTATCACAGCTCCCAGCCAACTCTCAGAGAAGTCACAATATTCACACGAGCCACACATCTTCGTGACTCGCGTGTCCCACTTACACAAACCCCGCAAACAGGTAGAATGGCGCGATTTTAGCCACTAAGACGACATGCACATACAACAAACCACATCTCAACAGATGGGCAAACTCACTACACCTACTCGTAAGTTTTCCCCAAATAAACCGGATTCATCAGATTCTCCAAAGACAACGCCTCATCCAATTGTTCCTCCGTCAACAAACCACGCTCAAGAATAAGATCCCGCACACTCCTACCCGTACGGGCAGCCTCCTTACCAACAGCATCCCCCTGAGAATGCCCAATCAACTCATTCAGGTACGTGATAATCCCGATAGAGTTAACCACATAAGCTTGGCATATCTCCTCATTCACCGTAATCCCATCAATACACCGCTCCCGCAACACCGCCAACGCATTCGTCAAAAGCTCAATATCTTCAAAAAGACACTCAGCGATCACCGGCTCCATCACATTCAGCTGAAGCTGCCCCGCCTCCGCGGCCATCGTCACCGTCATATCATTGCCGATAACCTTAAAACACACCTGGTTGACGACCTCAGGGATGACCGGATTGACCTTGGCCGGCATGATCGAAGAACCGGCCTGCATCTCCGGGAGATTAATCTCGTTCAGGCCCGCGCGCGGACCGGAAGACAGCAGGCGCAGATCGTTACAAATCATCGACACCTTGGTCGCGATACGTTTAAAGGCGCTCGACATGGCCACGTAGACACCAGTGTCCGACGTCGCCTCAATGAGATTGGGAGCCGGAATAACAGGCAGGCCAGACACCTCAGCCAGGCGCGCGACCACGGCCTCCTGGAACCCGTCGGGAGTATTGAGCTTCGTTCCGATCGCCGTCGCCCCAAGATTGACCTCAAGCAACAACTCCATCTGCCGCGAAACGTTACGCACCTCCTCATCCATCAGAACACGGTACGCAGCAAACTCCTGCCCCACCGTCATCGGCACCGCATCTTGGAGCTGCGTGCGCCCCATCTTCAGCACGTGCATGTTCTTCTGCGCGATACGGTCAAACGATTCGCGTAGCGCCTCCAGCTCGTGGATAAAGTCCGCACACATGCGGTACAACGCGATGCGGAAGCCGGTCGGGTAAGCATCGTTGGTTGACTGGGACTTGTTGACGTCGTCGTTCGGATGCACGACGCCGTAATCCCCCTTCTCGCGACCCAGCGTTTCGAGCGCGAGATTGGCGACGACCTCGTTGGTGTTCATGTTGACCGACGTGCCGGCGCCGCCTTGGAAAGCATCGACCGGGAACTGGTCCATGCAACGACCCTCATCAATGATGAGATCGCAGGCCTTGACAATGGCGTTGGCAACCTTGGCTGGAAGAACATGCTTGTCGCGATTAGCCAGCGCCTCAGCCTTCTTCACCATGACCATGCCACGAATAAACTCGGGGGTGTCGTTGATTGTGCGCCCAGAGATCGGGAAGTTCTCAATCGCACGTTGTGTATGGACCCCGTAATAAACGTCGGATGGAATCTCGCGGGTGCCCAGAAGGTCTTCTTCTACGCGGAACTGTGACACGTAAACTCCTTCACCTACGGCTCGTCTCTGAACCGGTATTGCCTGTGTCACTATCCTAACCGCAGGTGGAGCCCCAGCGGTGGCGAAAGAACAAGAATGGGCGGGAGGCTGGCCCGAAGGCCACCCTCCCGCCCACATGTGCAATTTAGCGGGCCGCTGAACCGTCCGTGTAGTCGGCGTCGACGCTCCCCCACGCGAACATCTTGCGCAACTGAACGCCGACCTTCTCAATCGGGTGTCCCTCGCCCTTGGCACGCAGCTCGGCGAATTCCTTGGCTCCGTTGTCCTGGTCTGCGATGAATCGCGAGGCAAAGGCGCCGTTCTGGATGTCAGCCAGGACAGCCTGCATGTTTTCCTTCACCGCAGGCGTGATCACGCGCGGTCCCGAGACGTAGTCGCCGTATTCGGCGGTGTCCGAGATCGACCAGCGCTGCTTGGTCAATCCGCCCTCGTTGATCAGGTCAACGATCAGCTTCATCTCATGAAGGACCTCGAAGTAGGCGATCTCGGGCTGGTAACCCGCCTCGGTCAGCACCTCGAAGCCATACTGGATGAGCTGGGACAGGCCACCGCACAAGACGGCCTGCTCGCCAAAGAGGTCAGTCTCAGTCTCCTCCGTAAACGTCGTCTTGATGACGCCGGCCCGGGTGCCGCCGATGGCCTTGGCGTAGGACAGAGCGAGCTGCCATGCCTGGCCGGAGGCGTCCTGCTCGACAGCCACGATGTCCGGCACGCCACGCCCGTCCTCGAACTGGCGGCGAACCGTGTGGCCGGGGCCCTTCGGGGCGACCATGCAGATGTCGTGGCCCTCATCGGGCTTGATGTAGCCGAAGCGAATGTTGAAACCGTGGGCGAAGAAGAGTGCGGCGTCGTCCTTGAGGTTGGGGGCGATCTGCTCGGCGTAGGCCTTGCGCTGGTGCTGGTCGGGGGTGAGAATCATGACGACGTCGGCGTCCTTGACCGCGTCCTCGATGGTCGCCGTCGTCAGTCCCTGCTCCTGAGCCTTGGCGATCGAGGACGAGCCCGGGCGCAGGCCGACGACGACGTCGACCCCGGAATCGCGAAGGTTAAGCGCGTGCGCATGGCCCTGGGAGCCATAGCCAATGACGGCCACCTTCTTGGACTGGATGATGGACAGATCCGCATCGGAATCGTAGAAAATCTCTGCCACTTTTTCTCCTTAAAATTGAGATGGACTGCTTGGCATTTATGCTCCGCGCAACTGCTTGCGCTCGGCCTGGACAGCTTCGGTCATCGACCGCGATCCGCGCGAGATAGCCACGGCACCGGATTGGACGATCTCCTTGACACCATACGGCTCGAGCGCGGACAACAGCGCCTTGATCTTGGCATCCGAGCCGGTGGCCTCGATGGTGACGGCATCCGGGACGACGTCGACAATATGGGCCCGGAACAGCTCGACAACCTGGATGACGCTCGTGCGCGAGGCATCGTCGGCCTTGACCTTGACCAGGATCAGCTCACGCTGAACCACGTTCTCCGGCTCGAGCTCACTGATCTTAATGACATTGACCAGCTTGTTGAGCTGGCGGGTCAGCTGCTCGAAGGAGGACTCGGCGGTGTCGATCACCAACGTGATGCGCGAAAGCTCCGGGTCGTCCGTCGGGCCAACCGCCAGCGAATGAATATTAAACGCGCGGCGTGCGAAGAGACCCGAGACGCGGGCCAAGACGCCCGGCTTGTTCTCAACGAGAACCGACAAAGTGCGACGGTGGCTGATCATGCTTGTTCCTCTTCGTGCTTCGGGCGCAAATCGCGCGCATACAAAATGTCATCGTTGGAAACCCCGGACGGCACCATGGGCCACACCATCGAATCCGGTGAGACGACGAACTCAACGACGACCGGGCGGTCATTAATCGACATCGCCTCCTCGATCGCCTTGTCCACATCCTCCGGGCGCTCGACGCGGATGCCGTGGCAGTCGTAGGCGTCGGCCAGTTTGACGAAATCCGGGATGCGCCGGGTACCGTGGCCGGTGTTGAGGTCGGTGTGGGAGAAACGCCCGTTGTAGAAGAGGTTCTGCCACTGCCGCACCATTCCCAGCGAGGAGTTGTTGATGAGCGCGACCTTGATCGGGATGTCGTTCAGGCGGCAGGTGGCCAGCTCCTGATTCGTCATCTGGAATGAGCCGTCGCCGTCGATGCACCACACGGTCTTGTCCGGGTTACCCACCTGGGCGCCCATCGCCGAAGGAACTCCGAATCCCATCGTGCCGGCGCCACACGAGGTGACCAGCTGCCCGGGGAATTTCCATTGGATGAACTGCTGGGACCACATCTGGTGCTGGCCCACACCCGTGGTGAAGATCGAATCGGGGGCAAGTGCGCCGAGGCGAGAGATGACGTATTGGGGGCTCATCAGCCCATCGTCAGTGTCCTCGTAACCGACGGGGTAGGTTTGGCGCAGTTTGTTCAGATAGGTCCACCACTGCGTCAAGTCCGCGGCCCCGTACTGGTCGTAGGTATCTTCCATCTCCTCCGCGAGCGCGATGATGGTCTCCCGCAGGTCGCCCAGGATGGCGACGTCGACCGCACGGTTCTTGCCGATCTCCGCCGGATCGATATCGGCCTGGATGACCTTCGCGTTCGGTGCGAACTCGTCAAGCTTGCCTGTCACCCGATCATCAAAACGTGCCCCCAGCGTGATGAGGAGATCGGACTTTTGCAGGCCGGCCACCGCCGGAACCGTGCCGTGCATGCCGGGCATACCGAGATGGTGCGGGTCGGCGTCGGGGAAGGAGCCGCGGGCATTGAGCGTGGTCACCACCGGGATACCGGTCAGCTCCACGAGTTCCTTAAGCTCCTGATGGGCGCGCGAACGGATGAGGCCGCCGCCCACATAGAAGACGGGCTTCTTTGCGCCCGCGATGAGCCGCGCGGCTTCGCGCACCTGACGCAGGTTGGGCTTGGTTTGCGGGCTATAGCCGGGCATGTCCATCTGTGGGGGCCAGACGAATTCGCACTCTTCGATCTGGGCAGACTTGGTCACGTCGATCAGCACCGGGCCTGGCCGCCCCGAGGAGGCGAGGTAGAAGGCCTCCGCCATACGCGCCGGGATGTCATTGGCATCCGTGATCAGGAAGGAGTGCTTGACCAGTGGCATGGTGGCGCCGATGATGTCAGCTTCCTGGAAGGCGTCCGTGCCGATGAGGGACGCGCCGACCTGCCCGGTGATCGCCACCAGTGGGACGGAGTCAAGATTCGCGTCAAGCAGCGCTGTCACGAGGTTCGATGCGCCCGGCCCGGAGGTGGCCATGCATACGCCGACCTCGCCCGTCGATACCGCAAGCCCTTCCGCAGCGTGGCCAGCGCCCTGCTCGTGACGCACCAGAATGTGGCGAATCGACGACTCGAAAATCGCATCGTAGAGCGGAAGCGCTGCGCCTCCGGGCAGGCCGAAAATGTTCTTCACGCCGAGCTCTTCGAGAGAGCGAATGACAGCACGGGCTCCCGTGGTTGTCTCGCGGATAGTGTCCGCCCGATCGTTGACCTGGTGCGGGGTGGGCGCCATAGCCATAGTTCCTCCTTGAGAATCTGCCGACGATCATTCAGGCATTAAAAAACCCCTCGGGTTTCGAGGGGCGCACCGCAGGTCAGCTTCTACCTGCTGGTGCGCTGACTTACTACGAGAATAATCGACATGCCTCAAGAATAACCGGATGGGAAGTTGCCACAAAATCAAAAAGCCGGCATCTCACATCGTGGATTACGGTCTTGGAAGGCGAGTTTCGTCGACGACGCCGTCGGTACTCCCCTCTCTCGGATACATATCAAGGCCAGGTGCAGGGCAGATGCACGTGTGGGCCCGAAACCTCCAAGGCTTCGGGCCCACACGGCGTCGTCAATCCTTAGGGCATCGAACCGAGAATCGTCGCAACGAGGATCTTGCCGATCATGGCCGCCGGGTAGACCAGCGCGTAGCCCAGGGCCACGCGAGGATCGGAACTCGTGCGGGTGTTGGCGAAGGCCAGGACGGCGGGCTGGGTCTGCGCGCCGGCAAGCATGCCGGACAGCTGTGTGCCGCCGATCTTGAACACCGAACGCATCGTGACATACAAGCCTGCCGCGAGTGCCGAAGTGATCACGAAGCCAAGAACGAGGATCTGGATCCACGCACCCGAGGAGAACGCCACGAGAATCTGACGACCGGCGTTCGTGCCGGCCTGCGCGAGGAAGAGTAGCAGGCCGATCTCCGCAAGGACCGCACACGTCGTATTCGGAAGAGCGGTCACTTGCTTGCCGATGCGGCCCAGGCGGCCTAGGACGAGACCGACGATGAGCGCGCCAGCAGCCGCGCCGATCGCGAAGGTCGAACCGCCCGGAAGTGGGATACGGATCGCACCAATGGCCATGCCGAGGGCGACGCCAAGGCCGAGGGTGACGGGGTTGATGTCCGTCAGGCCCTTCGACGAATCGCCAAAGTACTTCGAGATAGCCTTCATGTTCGACGTCGGGGCGATCACGCGCACGCGGTCACCCATTTCAAGCATGAAGCCTGGGATTGCCAGCATGTCGTTGTCTCCGCGGCGAACGCGGGAAACGGTGGCACCAAACTTGGCAGACAGCTCCTCATCGAGGGCCGCGATCGTCCTGCCGGCGATCTTCGGATCCGAGACGGTGATGCGACGGAAATCGAGGTAACGACGATCCGCACGCAACGAATGCGAGGAACGGTGGCCCACCAGCTCCTCGAGCTGCTGGAGTTCGGCGACACTACCCACGACCGTGAGCAGGTCGTCCTTTTCGACGATATCGTTGCGCGTCGGGATCCAGATCGGGCCCGTCTCGCCGCGGCGCATACGCGAAATTTCCACCGGCTTCTTCAGCAGGCCAATCAGCTCGCCCAAGCGCGGCCTGTCGTCGCGGTCAACGCGCAGGTTCATGTGGGTGACGGGCTCGGGCTTGTCAGTGTCCTCGCTGGCCTTGCGCAGTGCTGCGGCCGCAGCAATCATCATGCCAATCACGCCGAAGAGGTAAGCGATCGAGTAGCCAACCGTAGCAGCCGCCGGGTCCCCAGCTGCCTCACCGGCCGCCGACAGCGCCGGGGTGTTCGTCACGGCACCCGCGAAGGTACCGGCGATCAGGGCGATATCCATGCCGAAAACAAACTTGCCCACGCCGTAGGCAATTGCCGCCACGAGCAGGTAGAGAAGCATGAGCGTGCCCATCGGCCCCACGGCCTTCTTCACATTCTCAAAGAACGACGGGCCGGAGTTGTTACCTATCGCGAAGGCGAAGAGTGCAAGGCCCATGTGACCGATCTCGTGAGGAACAACCACCTCGATCCCCATCGAGGTGCCCCACGCGGAAATCGCGATAGCGACAAAAAGAACCGCAGCCGCACCCAGCGATACTCCCTTGACCTTCACATGCCCAAAAAGCATGCCGAGGCCGACGAGGAAGAATACGAGGAGAACGGTCTGCGAGGAAAGAAACTGGAAAACAGCAGTCATGTCCATCCTTACATGTGACGTCTGAACTGATCACTATTATTCCGGAAACCCCCGCGATACCAACGGCCCTAGGGCCCCATTTGCTCCAGCGTGAGCAAGACAACGAAGAAAATTCCCGCCGTCCCCTCACGAGAGCACGGCAAGGACAGGCCCTAGTTCACCTTTCGCGCCGCGCCAGTCGAGGCCGAGGTCGCCATCGACGCATACGCCTGCAACGCTTTCGATACCTTCCGGTCACGATTCGCGGTCCACGGAGCCTCCCCCTTGGCCGCGCGTCGCCGTGCGATCTCCTCGTCCGGAACGTCGAGCTTGAGTAGCCGACTGGGGACGTCGATGATAATGCGGTCGTATTCCTCGATCAGACCGATCGTCCCGCCCGAGGCAGCCTCCGGCGATATGTGCCCAATCGACAGGCCCGACGTTCCGCCCGAGAACCGCCCGTCGGTGATCAGCGCACACGTCTTGCCCAGGCCCAGCCCCTTGAGAAAGGACGTCGGATACAACATTTCCTGCATGCCCGGACCGCCCTTGGGGCCCTCGTAGCGGATTACGACGACGTCGCCCTCCTTCACCTGCTTGGACAAGATCAGCTCAATCGCGGCGTCCTGCGATTCGACCACCCTCGCTGGCCCCTCGAAGTGGAAAAGCGATTCGTCGATACCGGCCGTCTTAATGACGGCCCCGTCCTCGGCCAGATTGCCATACAGCACGCACAGGCCGCCGTCGGCCGTGTAGGCGTGCTCAACGTCCCGAATGCAGCCAGCCGCCGCATCGTCGTCGATCGATTCGTAGCGCTTATCCTGCGAAAATGCCTGCGTCGTGCGAACCCCGCCCGGCGCAACCGTGTAAAGATCGCGGGCGGCCGCGCTGGCCCTTCCCCCGCGCACGTCCCAATCAGCGAGCCAGTCATCAAGGCAATCGGCGTGAATGGCGTGAACCGACCGCTCAAGCAGACCGGCCCGATCCAACTCGCCCAAGATTGCCGGAATGCCGCCGGCACGATGGAAGTCCTCCATGTGGAACTTCTGCGAATTCGGCGCCACCTTCGCCAAGCACGGAGTCCGGCGCGAGAGCGCATCGATGTCCGAAATCGTAAAATCGACCTCGCCCTCCTGCGCCGCCGCGAGAATGTGCAACACCGTGTTCGTCGATCCGCCCATCGCGATGTCCATCGTCATGGCGTTACGGAACGCCGCCGGGGTGGCGATGTTGCGAGGAAGAACCGACTCGTCGCCGTCGTCGTAGTAGCGCTTGCACAGCTCGACGATGAGCTCGCCCGCCCGCTCAAAAAGGTCCTTGCGGCGCGCCGCCGTCGCCAACGTCGAGCCATTACCAGGCAAGGACAGCCCGAGCGCCTCCGTCAAGCAGTTCATCGAGTTGGCCGTGAACATCCCCGAGCACGACCCGCACGTGGGGCACGCGTTCTCCTCGATCGCCAGGAGCTGGGCATCCGTGATCGACTCATTCGCCGACTGTGCCATCGCATCAACCAGATCAATGTTGTGGTCGACCACGCCCTCCACAGCCTTGCCCGACTCCATCGGCCCGCCTGACACAAACACCACCGGGATGTTGAGCCGCAGCGCCGCCATCAGCATGCCAGGGGTGATCTTGTCACAATTGGAGATGCACACCAGCGCGTCAGCCCTATGGGCGTTCACCATGTATTCCACCGAATCGGCGATGATCTCACGGCTAGGCAGCGAGTAGAGCATGCCCTCGTGCCCCATCGCAATACCGTCGTCGACGGCGATCGTGTTGAACTCCTTGCCGACGCCACCCGCTGCTTCGATCGCCTTGATCACCAGCTGGCCCATGTCCTTCAAGTGCACGTGACCGGGAACAAACTGGGTAAAGGAATTGGCCACCGCAATGATCGGCTTGCCGAAATCCTGCGCGCTCATTCCCGTGGCGCGCCACAGCGCACGCGCACCTGCCATATTGCGTCCCTGAGTCGACGTCGCTGACCGAAGCTGAGGCATGATCATCCTTTTCCTAGAATTTACTCACGCCATTCTAGCCAGCCCCCGCCCACGACGCCGTGTCAGCCCGTACGCTGACCACCTCCACAAGTCTCACCCAAGCAACGACGCACCCAACGGCACCCGCACTTCACACCAGGGGCTCAACTCAGCCGCGCACTCCACACGTGTAGCTGGTACGGAAGCCCGACGACGGCGTCGTCCCGCCACCCCAGATACTCATACATGTACCAATCGAGATTCTTCCGCATGCGAGCCCGGCCGGAGGCATCCGAGCCGATCCATGACGATCGCGTTGTTCCCAACTGGGCAATCTGTTCCGGGAGGAGCGGATCGAGCCAGACCGATATCGACAGCTCGGGCGGCGAAAACGGGCGCTCCATGTGGCCGTGATGGCCCGGTACCCGCAAGTCTGGCACGCGATCTGCTCGATGCACGTCACCCGAACGCATGATGCGGCTGAGGCGGTGCACCCAGGGCTGGCGGACGTCAAGCTGATTGAAAAGAATGGCGATGACTCCACCGGGTTTAAGCACGCGAGCCGCCTCACTCGCGGCTAGCCTCTCATCGACCCAATGCCAGCACTGACCGTAGGTGAGGACGTCGACGGAGGCGTCGGCGAATGGCAGACGCTCGGCGGAGGCGTCCAGAAGACGCTCGGCGGGGAAATCTGGCAGTGCGGCGCGGAAGCCGGAACGCATATCGGCCGACGGCTCGACGGCCCAGACCTCCCCGGCCAGCGCAGCGAGCGTGGCCGTAAGCTTGCCGGTGCCAGCCCCAACATCGACGACGACGTGGTGCGGCTCAATACCGAGGCTCGAAAGGGCTGACGCCGAGTATCCAGGGCGGAGGTCGACGTAGGTGGGCACCGATTCGCCAGCGTTCGCGAAGGGATTAGGAGAATGTGGATGAGACATGAGAATGCGTGCCGCCGAGTTTCAGAAAAAGACGAGCTGGTCGAGGGCTGGGAGCTCCACGGTCGAGTCACCCATGGGCGCGACCTCAAGGTAAGACAGCTGATAGTCGTTGACAAAAAGCATGATCATAGCGTCATGAGAAACGGTACCAGCCTCGATGATCTCCATGGATGCGAACGAGGCGTCCTGACGCTGGGCCGAGAGCTGGATCGACGGACAGGTTCCGCAGCCGCACTCGCTATGGACCCGGGTGGACGGGATCTGTGCAATGAGGTCCTGACGCGTAGCCTCGGTCAACATCGAATCGTCGCTTGCCTGGCCGTGCTTGAGGAGAGCCTCAAGGAGTTCGGCCTCGTGGGATGTTAAGGAACGCATAAGCAAATGTTACCAGGGTGTGTTTTGAGCCCTGACTGTTGGGTCAGGGCTCAAAAAGGGTTTGGTTGACGGCGGTGTCCTACTCTCCCACACCCTCGCGAGTGCAGTACCATCGGCGCTGGTGGGCTTAGCTTCCGGGTTCGGAATGGGACCGGGCGTTTCCCCACCGCTATGGCCACCGTCAAAACATTTGGGGACCAATTTTTATTCAATTTGTCTCTGCCACCAAGGGATGGGGTGGTGGTCCAGAATTGTATAGTGGATACGAAAATTTTTGTTGTCTGGTTTTTTAAGTGGTCGGCCCATTAGTACCAGTCAGCTCCACACTTTACAGTGCTTCCACGTCTGGCCTATCAACCCCATGGTCTATAGGGGACCTCTCAACACCCAAGGGTGTTCGGGAAACGTTATCTTGAAGCAGGCTTCCCGCTTAGATGCTTTCAGCGGTTATCCTTTCCGAACGTAGCCAACCAGCCATGCACCTGGCGGTACAACTGGCACACCAGAGGTTCGTCCGTCCCGGTCCTCTCGTACTAGGGACAGCCCTTCTCACGTTTCCAACGCGCGCAGCGGATAGGGACCGAACTGTCTCACGACGTTCTGAACCCAGCTCGCGTACCGCTTTAATGGGCGAACAGCCCAACCCTTGGGACCTACTCCAGCCCCAGGATGCGACGAGCCGACATCGAGGTGCCAAACCATGCCGTCGATATGAACTCTTGGGCAGGATCAGCCTGTTATCCCCGGGGTACCTTTTATCCGTTGAGCGACGGCGCTTCCACAAGCCACCGCCGGATCACTAGTTCCTACTTTCGTACCTGCTCGACTTGTCAGTCTCGCAGTCAAGCTCCCTTGTGCACTTACACTCGACACCTGATTACCAACCAGGCTGAGGGAACCTTTGAGCGCCTCCGTTACATTTTAGGAGGCAACCGCCCCAGTTAAACTACCCACCAGGCACTGTCCCTGAACCAGATCATGGTCCGAGGTTAGACATCCAGCACGATCAGAGTGGTATTTCAACAATGACTCCACCATAACTAGCGTCACGGCTTCACAGTCTCCCACCTATCCTACACAAACCGTACCAAACACCAATACCAAGCTATAGTAAAGGTCCCGGGGTCTTTCCGTCCTGCTGCGCGTAACGAGCATCTTTACTCGTAATGCAATTTCACCGAGTTCGCGGTTGAGACAGTGGAGAAGTCGTTACGCCATTCGTGCAGGTCGGAACTTACCCGACAAGGAATTTCGCTACCTTAGGATGGTTATAGTTACCACCGCCGTTTACTGGGGCTTAAATTCTCAGCTTCGCCACACAAGGTGGCTAACCGATCCTCTTAACCTTCCAGCACCGGGCAGGCGTCAGTCCGTATACATCCACTTACGTGTTCGCACGGACCTGTGTTTTTGATAAACAGTCGCTTCTCCCTGGTTTCTGCGGCCATCACCCCTAGCACGCAAGGTGCTTCAAGGATCAGGCCCCCCTTCTCCCGAAGTTACGGGGGCATTTTGCCGAGTTCCTTAACCACGATTCACTCGAACTCCTTAGTATACTCTACTCGACTACCTGTGTCGGTTTAGGGTACGGGCGGCTTGGACCTCACGTCGAGGCTTTTCTCGGCAGCACAGGATCACTCTACTTCGACCACACGGTCTCATCATCCAGCCTCACTCACCATGTTCCCCGGATTTACCTAAGGAACGAGCTGCGCTGTTAAACGTGGCAAGCCATTAGCCACGCGGAAGCTACCACTCTGCGTCACCCCTGTTAACACGCTTGCCTACCACAAGATCAGGTCCCACGCTCACTTACCATCAACCCCCGAAAGGGTACAACAGCAAGCAAGGATGGTTAGTATCCCCCGCTTCAGCATGGACGGTCCTTCGCCGGTACCAGAATAACAACTGGTTGCCCATCGACTACGCCTGTCGGCCTCGCCTTAGGACCCGACTAACCCAGGGCGGAAGAACCTGGCCCTGGAACCCTTAGTCATTCGGAGGACGGGATTCTCACCCGTCATTCGCTACTCATGCCTGCATTCTCACTCGCACCCAATCCACCACACGGTCACCCGGCAGCTTCATCTCGAGCACGACGCTCCCCTACCCAACAAAAACTTGTTGCCACGGTTTCGGCGGTGTACTTAGCCCCGCTACATTGTCGGCGCGGAATCACTTGACCAGTGAGCTATTACGCACTCTTTCAAGGATGGCTGCTTCTAAGCCAACCTCCTGGTTGTCACAGCAACTCCACATCCTTTCCCACTTAGCACACCCTTAGGGGCCTTAACCGATGATCTGGGCTGTTTCCCTCTCGACTACGGAGCTTATCCCCCGCAGTCTCACTGCCACGCTCAACTTAAACCAGCATTCGGAGTTTGGCTGATCTCAGTACCCGGTATAAGGGCCATCGACCATCCAGTCGCTCTACCACCAGCAAGCACACGCAACGCTGCACCTAAATGCATTTCGGGGAGAACCAGCTATCACGAAGTTTGATTGGCCTTTCACCCCTAACCACAGGTCATCCCCTCCATTTTCAACTGAAGTGGGTTCGGGCCTCCACACGCTCTTACACGTGCTTCACCCTGCCCATGGCTAGATCACTTCGCTTCGGGTCTAGAACATGCAACTCAAACCGCCCTATTCAGACTCGCTTTCGCTACGGCTACCCCACACGGGTTAACCTCGCCACACATCCTAACTCGCAGGCTCATTCTTCAAAAGGCACGCCATCACCCCCACCAAAAAGGGCTCTGACGGATTGTAAGCGTCCGGTTTCAGGTACTATTTCACTCCCCTCCCGGGGTACTTTTCACCATTCCCTCACGGTACTCATTCACTATCGGTCACACGAAGTATTTAGGTTTACACAGTGGTCTGTGCAGATTCACACGAGATTTCACGAGCCCCGTGCTACTCGGGAACACCACAAAGAAGAGCAACAGATTTCAACTACCCGACTATCACGGTCTACGGTCCAGCTTCCCAACTGATTCACCTATCTGCCACCTTTATCACTCCTCGACCCCCCGTCGGAGGGAATCACTGCAGGCCCCACAACCCCGAATATGCAACGCCCGACGGCTATCACACACACCCGGTTTAACCTCATCCGCTTTCGCTCGCCACTACTCACAGAATATCTCTTCCTACGGGTACTAAGATGTTTCACTTCCCCGCGTTACCCCCAATCACCCTATACATTCAGATGACGGTACCCAGAAACAACTCCAGGCAGGTTCCCCCATTCGGACACCCTCGGATCACAGCTCGTATGCCAACTCCCCGAGGCTTATCGCAGGCTACAACGTCCTTCATCGGCTCCGTGTACCAAGGCATCCACCGAACGCCCTAAAACACTTACAAAAACCAAAAGATGCTCGCATCCACTATACAATTCTCAACCACCACACCAACACCACACACAAACCCACACAAGCAGGCCCACGCACAGGCAGCACAGGTGTTACCCCACACCCCAACAGCATGCCAGCTCCCCACATTGCACACCACTAAAAACCCCAACAAAAAACGACAACCACCAACAAACAGTGACCATCACACCAGGGCTCCCTAGAAAGGAGGTGATCCAGCCGCACCTTCCGGTACGGCTACCTTGTTACGACTTCGTCCCAATCGCCAGTCCCACCTTCGACCGCTCCCCCCAAAAAGGTTAGGCCACGGGCTTCGGGTGTTACCAACTTTCGTGACGTGACGGGCGGTGTGTACAAGGCCCGAGAACGTATTCACCGCAGCGTTGCTGATCTGCGATTACTAGCGACTCCGACTTCATGGGGTCGAGTTGCAGACCCCAATCCGAACTGAGACCAGCTTTAAGGGATTAGCTCACCCTTGCAGGCTCGCAACCCTCTGTACCGGCCATTGTAGCATGCGTGAAGCCCAAGACATAAGGGGCATGATGATTTGACGTCATCCCCACCTTCCTCCGAGTTAACCCCGGCAGTCTCCCGTGAGTCCCCACCCAAAGTGCTGGCAACACAGGACAAGGGTTGCGCTCGTTGCGGGACTTAACCCAACATCTCACGACACGAGCTGACGACAACCATGCACCACCTGTACACCACCCCGAAGGCTGCACCATCTCTGGCACATCGCAGTGTATGTCAAGCCTTGGTAAGGTTCTTCGCGTTGCATCGAATTAATCCGCATGCTCCGCCGCTTGTGCGGGCCCCCGTCAATTCCTTTGAGTTTTAGCCTTGCGGCCGTACTCCCCAGGCGGGGCACTTAATGCGTTAGCTACGGCGCAGAACCCGTGGAAAAGGCCCCACACCTAGTGCCCAACGTTTACGGCGTGGACTACCAGGGTATCTAATCCTGTTCGCTACCCACGCTTTCGCTCCTCAGCGTCAGTGGTGGCCCAGTAACCTGCCTTCGCCATCGGTGTTCCTCCTGATATCTGCGCATTCCACCGCTACACCAGGAATTCCAATTACCCCTACCACACTCTAGTCTGCCCGTACCCACTGCAACCCCGAAGTTAAGCCCCGGACTTTCACAGCAGGCGCAACAAACCGCCTACGAGCTCTTTACGCCCAATAATTCCGGACAACGCTCGCGCCCTACGTATTACCGCGGCTGCTGGCACGTAGTTAGCCGGCGCTTCTTCTGCACATACCGTCACTCATCGCTTCTTCTGTACTGAAAGGAGTTTACAACCCGAAAGCCTTCATCCCCCACGCGGCGTCGCTGCATCAGACTTGCGTCCATTGTGCAATATTCCCCACTGCTGCCTCCCGTAGGAGTCTGGGCCGTATCTCAGTCCCAATGTGGCCGGTCACCCTCTCAGGCCGGCTACCCGTCGACGCCTTGGTAGGCCATCACCCCACCAACAAGCTGATAGGCCGTGAGCCCATCCCCATCCAAAAAATCTTTCCAACCCCCACCATGCGGCAGAAGCAGAATATCCGGTATTAGACCCAGTTTCCCAGGCTTATCCCAAAGACAAGGGCAGGTTACTCACGTATTACTCACCCGTTCGCCACTAATCCACCCAAGCAAAAGCAAAGGCTTCATCGTTCGACTTGCATGTGTTAAGCACGCCGCCAGCGTTCGTCCTGAGCCAGGATCAAACTCTCCACAAAAAACAAAACCAACCCCAACAAACAGGGCCAGCCCAATCCATATGAAAAGCAAGAAAAACAAGCTCAACAAAACCAGAAAACTGGCAAACAAAAACCACAACCAACCAAAAGGCCAGTCACAGCAAAAAACCAACCCCACCACAAAAAATGGAAGAGCCAGCAAAAAAATACAACATAAAAAGCTGACACACTATTGAGATATCAAACAACACACCCACACAAGAAAACCCAACAAAAAACCTTTGCCAGACCCCCTCAGGAGCAACCTCTCCAACCTAGTCCAACCAACCACCAAAGTCAAACTCCAGCAATCAGAACAACCAAACCAGAAAACCATCACCACAACCGTGCCTCACACGCCCCGGCGACAAGAAAAAACTTACACACCCACCACCCACACCGTCAAACCACCACACCATGCCACCCCTCACACACCCCACAAACCCCACCACACCAACAAAAAACCCACCCGTAACACAACCCACAACCACACAACTGGACTTTCGGCGTCGTCCAACGTAATGCATTTTTGCCACGAGCGACGGCCAAAATAGGGCCGTCTTGCCAAGCGACGACGCGCACCATCGCGCGCGAGCCAGCGCCAACGCAGGCATGAAACTACCATTGTGCTATGGACATCACACTCGTCGATCGGACGGTCGTCATTACACACCCGATGCACACCGCTGGCGCGGCGATGACGGTGAGCCACTACACCTGCGACCTTTGCCTGGACTTACCCGCTCCGACGTCGTGACAAATGACTTCTCCATTTGGCGGCACAGAAAGGCTCTTCCCTTTGCAGATTCACGCCTGAGCCTCGGCGAGGGGTGTACCGCGCCCATTGCTGTGGATGACGAGTTGCCCTTTCTCACCAAGGCAGAGTGGATGAATCCCACGTGTTCGTTTAAGGATCGCGGCGTATCCGCGATGGTGACGGCCCTAAAGCGCTTGAGGCACGACGGATCCTCGAGGACAGTTCTGGCGATGCCGGATCGTCGGTAGCTGCCTATGCGCGAGCGGCCGGCATCGAAGCGACCATCGTGGTACCATCTTCGACGTCGAGCCAGAAGGTCGAACAAATGGAGGACTTTGGCGCGAAGGTATGCCGCGTAGCCGGCACCCGCGACCACGTGGCAGACGAGTCCAGACGCATGGCGCAAGATATCCCCTATGCAAGCCACAATTAGAGTCCCTATTTTCTTCACGGGATAAAGACGCTGGGATACGAGATCTGGGAGAATCTAGGCAACACGATACCGGACAACATCGTCGCGGTTGCTGGCTCCGGCACGATCGCACTTGGCCTCGACTTAGCATTCACCGAGCTGACGGACTGCAGGGAGATAGCGGCACCGCCACGCATTTTTATCGGCCAGCCCCGAGGATGGGATCCCATCGTCGCCACCATCACCGGGTTGGGGTACACGCAGTCCCTACGCTCTATGCTTGCCAAGGGCGCCTCCATCGCCCAGCCTGTGCATCGCTTGGAGGTCGCAGACGCCGTCGTGAGGACGGGTGGCACTGGCGTCAGCATCAACGACGACATCGCGCAGTCGACTCGCTACCTTATTGGCCACGGGCTCTACGCTGAGCCCATGAGCGCGGTCGCACACGCTGCGTTCCGCAAGCTGGTCAGAACCGGCTCGATACATGCATCAGAGCAGACCGTCCTCATCCTGACACGAACCGCGCTCAAAGCCACGAGCGCTACTCGAACGACCCTACAGCGGCATTAAGCCCGACCACTAAGGTGACTGCTACTGAGGCAAGAGCTCACACCAGGCCGGGTTCGTCCTGTCGCCTCGACGTTAGAAGGGCCGAGTGTGCGCGTGGTGGTGCCTGAAATGTTTTGAGCCCTGACTGTTGGGTCAGGGCTCAAAAAGGGTTTGGTTGACGGCGGTGTCCTACTCTCCCACACCCTCGCGAGTGCAGTACCATCGGCGCTGGTGGGCTTAGCTTCCGGGTTCGGAATGGGACCGGGCGTTTCCCCACCGCTATGGCCACCGTCAAAACATTTGGGGACCAATTTTTATTCAATTTGTCTCTGCCACCAAGGGATGGGGTGGTGGTCCAGAATTGTATAGTGGATACGAAAATTTTTGTTGTCTGGTTTTTTAAGTGGTCGGCCCATTAGTACCAGTCAGCTCCACACTTTACAGTGCTTCCACGTCTGGCCTATCAACCCCATGGTCTATAGGGGACCTCTCAACACCCAAGGGTGTTCGGGAAACGTTATCTTGAAGCAGGCTTCCCGCTTAGATGCTTTCAGCGGTTATCCTTTCCGAACGTAGCCAACCAGCCATGCACCTGGCGGTACAACTGGCACACCAGAGGTTCGTCCGTCCCGGTCCTCTCGTACTAGGGACAGCCCTTCTCACGTTTCCAACGCGCGCAGCGGATAGGGACCGAACTGTCTCACGACGTTCTGAACCCAGCTCGCGTACCGCTTTAATGGGCGAACAGCCCAACCCTTGGGACCTACTCCAGCCCCAGGATGCGACGAGCCGACATCGAGGTGCCAAACCATGCCGTCGATATGAACTCTTGGGCAGGATCAGCCTGTTATCCCCGGGGTACCTTTTATCCGTTGAGCGACGGCGCTTCCACAAGCCACCGCCGGATCACTAGTTCCTACTTTCGTACCTGCTCGACTTGTCAGTCTCGCAGTCAAGCTCCCTTGTGCACTTACACTCGACACCTGATTACCAACCAGGCTGAGGGAACCTTTGAGCGCCTCCGTTACATTTTAGGAGGCAACCGCCCCAGTTAAACTACCCACCAGGCACTGTCCCTGAACCAGATCATGGTCCGAGGTTAGACATCCAGCACGATCAGAGTGGTATTTCAACAATGACTCCACCATAACTAGCGTCACGGCTTCACAGTCTCCCACCTATCCTACACAAACCGTACCAAACACCAATACCAAGCTATAGTAAAGGTCCCGGGGTCTTTCCGTCCTGCTGCGCGTAACGAGCATCTTTACTCGTAATGCAATTTCACCGAGTTCGCGGTTGAGACAGTGGAGAAGTCGTTACGCCATTCGTGCAGGTCGGAACTTACCCGACAAGGAATTTCGCTACCTTAGGATGGTTATAGTTACCACCGCCGTTTACTGGGGCTTAAATTCTCAGCTTCGCCACACAAGGTGGCTAACCGATCCTCTTAACCTTCCAGCACCGGGCAGGCGTCAGTCCGTATACATCCACTTACGTGTTCGCACGGACCTGTGTTTTTGATAAACAGTCGCTTCTCCCTGGTTTCTGCGGCCATCACCCCTAGCACGCAAGGTGCTTCAAGGATCAGGCCCCCCTTCTCCCGAAGTTACGGGGGCATTTTGCCGAGTTCCTTAACCACGATTCACTCGAACTCCTTAGTATACTCTACTCGACTACCTGTGTCGGTTTAGGGTACGGGCGGCTTGGACCTCACGTCGAGGCTTTTCTCGGCAGCACAGGATCACTCTACTTCGACCACACGGTCTCATCATCCAGCCTCACTCACCATGTTCCCCGGATTTACCTAAGGAACGAGCTGCGCTGTTAAACGTGGCAAGCCATTAGCCACGCGGAAGCTACCACTCTGCGTCACCCCTGTTAACACGCTTGCCTACCACAAGATCAGGTCCCACGCTCACTTACCATCAACCCCCGAAAGGGTACAACAGCAAGCAAGGATGGTTAGTATCCCCCGCTTCAGCATGGACGGTCCTTCGCCGGTACCAGAATAACAACTGGTTGCCCATCGACTACGCCTGTCGGCCTCGCCTTAGGACCCGACTAACCCAGGGCGGAAGAACCTGGCCCTGGAACCCTTAGTCATTCGGAGGACGGGATTCTCACCCGTCATTCGCTACTCATGCCTGCATTCTCACTCGCACCCAATCCACCACACGGTCACCCGGCAGCTTCATCTCGAGCACGACGCTCCCCTACCCAACAAAAACTTGTTGCCACGGTTTCGGCGGTGTACTTAGCCCCGCTACATTGTCGGCGCGGAATCACTTGACCAGTGAGCTATTACGCACTCTTTCAAGGATGGCTGCTTCTAAGCCAACCTCCTGGTTGTCACAGCAACTCCACATCCTTTCCCACTTAGCACACCCTTAGGGGCCTTAACCGATGATCTGGGCTGTTTCCCTCTCGACTACGGAGCTTATCCCCCGCAGTCTCACTGCCACGCTCAACTTAAACCAGCATTCGGAGTTTGGCTGATCTCAGTACCCGGTATAAGGGCCATCGACCATCCAGTCGCTCTACCACCAGCAAGCACACGCAACGCTGCACCTAAATGCATTTCGGGGAGAACCAGCTATCACGAAGTTTGATTGGCCTTTCACCCCTAACCACAGGTCATCCCCTCCATTTTCAACTGAAGTGGGTTCGGGCCTCCACACGCTCTTACACGTGCTTCACCCTGCCCATGGCTAGATCACTTCGCTTCGGGTCTAGAACATGCAACTCAAACCGCCCTATTCAGACTCGCTTTCGCTACGGCTACCCCACACGGGTTAACCTCGCCACACATCCTAACTCGCAGGCTCATTCTTCAAAAGGCACGCCATCACCCCCACCAAAAAGGGCTCTGACGGATTGTAAGCGTCCGGTTTCAGGTACTATTTCACTCCCCTCCCGGGGTACTTTTCACCATTCCCTCACGGTACTCATTCACTATCGGTCACACGAAGTATTTAGGTTTACACAGTGGTCTGTGCAGATTCACACGAGATTTCACGAGCCCCGTGCTACTCGGGAACACCACAAAGAAGAGCAACAGATTTCAACTACCCGACTATCACGGTCTACGGTCCAGCTTCCCAACTGATTCACCTATCTGCCACCTTTATCACTCCTCGACCCCCCGTCGGAGGGAATCACTGCAGGCCCCACAACCCCGAATATGCAACGCCCGACGGCTATCACACACACCCGGTTTAACCTCATCCGCTTTCGCTCGCCACTACTCACAGAATATCTCTTCCTACGGGTACTAAGATGTTTCACTTCCCCGCGTTACCCCCAATCACCCTATACATTCAGATGACGGTACCCAGAAACAACTCCAGGCAGGTTCCCCCATTCGGACACCCTCGGATCACAGCTCGTATGCCAACTCCCCGAGGCTTATCGCAGGCTACAACGTCCTTCATCGGCTCCGTGTACCAAGGCATCCACCGAACGCCCTAAAACACTTACAAAAACCAAAAGATGCTCGCATCCACTATACAATTCTCAACCACCACACCAACACCACACACAAACCCACACAAGCAGGCCCACGCACAGGCAGCACAGGTGTTACCCCACACCCCAACAGCATGCCAGCTCCCCACATTGCACACCACTAAAAACCCCAACAAAAAACGACAACCACCAACAAACAGTGACCATCACACCAGGGCTCCCTAGAAAGGAGGTGATCCAGCCGCACCTTCCGGTACGGCTACCTTGTTACGACTTCGTCCCAATCGCCAGTCCCACCTTCGACCGCTCCCCCCAAAAAGGTTAGGCCACGGGCTTCGGGTGTTACCAACTTTCGTGACGTGACGGGCGGTGTGTACAAGGCCCGAGAACGTATTCACCGCAGCGTTGCTGATCTGCGATTACTAGCGACTCCGACTTCATGGGGTCGAGTTGCAGACCCCAATCCGAACTGAGACCAGCTTTAAGGGATTAGCTCACCCTTGCAGGCTCGCAACCCTCTGTACCGGCCATTGTAGCATGCGTGAAGCCCAAGACATAAGGGGCATGATGATTTGACGTCATCCCCACCTTCCTCCGAGTTAACCCCGGCAGTCTCCCGTGAGTCCCCACCCAAAGTGCTGGCAACACAGGACAAGGGTTGCGCTCGTTGCGGGACTTAACCCAACATCTCACGACACGAGCTGACGACAACCATGCACCACCTGTACACCACCCCGAAGGCTGCACCATCTCTGGCACATCGCAGTGTATGTCAAGCCTTGGTAAGGTTCTTCGCGTTGCATCGAATTAATCCGCATGCTCCGCCGCTTGTGCGGGCCCCCGTCAATTCCTTTGAGTTTTAGCCTTGCGGCCGTACTCCCCAGGCGGGGCACTTAATGCGTTAGCTACGGCGCAGAACCCGTGGAAAAGGCCCCACACCTAGTGCCCAACGTTTACGGCGTGGACTACCAGGGTATCTAATCCTGTTCGCTACCCACGCTTTCGCTCCTCAGCGTCAGTGGTGGCCCAGTAACCTGCCTTCGCCATCGGTGTTCCTCCTGATATCTGCGCATTCCACCGCTACACCAGGAATTCCAATTACCCCTACCACACTCTAGTCTGCCCGTACCCACTGCAACCCCGAAGTTAAGCCCCGGACTTTCACAGCAGGCGCAACAAACCGCCTACGAGCTCTTTACGCCCAATAATTCCGGACAACGCTCGCGCCCTACGTATTACCGCGGCTGCTGGCACGTAGTTAGCCGGCGCTTCTTCTGCACATACCGTCACTCATCGCTTCTTCTGTACTGAAAGGAGTTTACAACCCGAAAGCCTTCATCCCCCACGCGGCGTCGCTGCATCAGACTTGCGTCCATTGTGCAATATTCCCCACTGCTGCCTCCCGTAGGAGTCTGGGCCGTATCTCAGTCCCAATGTGGCCGGTCACCCTCTCAGGCCGGCTACCCGTCGACGCCTTGGTAGGCCATCACCCCACCAACAAGCTGATAGGCCGTGAGCCCATCCCCATCCAAAAAATCTTTCCAACCCCCACCATGCGGCAGAAGCAGAATATCCGGTATTAGACCCAGTTTCCCAGGCTTATCCCAAAGACAAGGGCAGGTTACTCACGTATTACTCACCCGTTCGCCACTAATCCACCCAAGCAAAAGCAAAGGCTTCATCGTTCGACTTGCATGTGTTAAGCACGCCGCCAGCGTTCGTCCTGAGCCAGGATCAAACTCTCCACAAAAAACAAAACCAACCCCAACAAACAGGGCCAGCCCAATCCATATGAAAAGCAAGAAAAACAAGCTCAACAAAACCAGAAAACTGGCAAACAAAAACCACAACCAACCAAAAGGCCAGTCACAGCAAAAAACCAACCCAACCAAAAAATGGAAGAGCCAGCAAAAAATACAACATAAAAAGCTGACACACTATTGAGATATCAAACAACACACCCACACAAGAAAACCCAACAAAAACCCTTTGCCAGACCCCCTCAGGAGCAACCTCTCCAACCTAGTCCAACCAACCACCAAAGTCAAACTCCAGCAATCAGAACAACCAAACCAGAAAACCATCACCACAACCGTGCCTCACACGCCCCGGCGACAAGAAAAAAACTTACACACCCACCACCCACACCGTCAAACCACCACACCATGCCACCCCTCACACACCCCACAAACCCCACCACACCAACAAAAAACCCACCCGTAACACAACCCACAACCACACAACTGGACGTTTTGCAAACTTTTGCATATACGGGGGCCGGGGCGGTGTTTAGCACCGCCCCGGCCCCCGCTCGAGTCACCTATACGCGAGCCCCCTACACCTGCGAGCTCGCAAATTCTTCGCGGATGGCTGCCGCCACCTTCTCCGACAGGTCAGGAGTAAACACGCCCGGAATGATGAACGCGCTATTAAGCTCCGACGGTTCAACAGCATTCGCGATCGCGTTGGCTGCCACAACCAGCATCTCGTCCGTCACCTCGTGCGCGCGAACGTCGAGCATTCCGCGGAACAGGCCTGGGAAGGCCAGCACGTTATTGATCTGGTTCGGGTAGTCCGAGCGCCCGGTCGCCACAACGGCAGCGTGCTTGCCCGCCTCACCCGGATCCACCTCAGGGGTCGGGTTGGCGAGGGCGAAGACGACGGCGTCGTCGGCCATGGTCGCGATGTCGTCTCCGTCGAGGATGTTGCCCGCGGAGACGCCGATAAAGACGTCTGCACCGACGAGCACCTCCTTCAGGCTCCCTTTAACCCTGCGCGGGTTCGTGTGCTCGGCGAGCCAGTTGCGATCCGGATCCTTTTCCGTCCGGAAGCTCCCCAGCGCGCCGTTGCGACCGCAACCGATGATGTCGTGGGCGCCCTGGCTCATGAGCAGGCGAATAATCGCGTTGCCCGCAGCGCCGACGCCGGAAACAACAATCCGTGCGTCTTCAATCTTCTTCCCCACAACCTTCAACGCGTTGATCAACGCGGCAAGAACGACCACGGCGGTGCCGTGCTGGTCGTCGTGGAACACGGGAATGTCGAGCTCCTCGCGCAGGCGCCGCTCGATTTCGAAACAGCGCGGTGCCGAAATGTCTTCCAGGTTGATGCCGGCGAATCCGGGAGCTATCGCCTTGACGATGGCAATGATCTCCTCAGTATCCTTGGTGTCCAGGCACAGCGGCCACGCATCCACGCCCGCAAAGTTCTTAAACAGCGCAGCCTTTCCCTCCATCACCGGCATGGCGGCAAGCGGCCCGATATCACCCAAACCCAAAACGGCCGTGCCGTCAGTGACCACCGCGACGGTGTTACGCTTGATCGTCAGGCGGCGGGCCTCCTCCGGTTCCTCGACGATTCGCTCGCAGATCGCCGCAACGCCAGGCGTATAAATCTTCGACAGATCCTGACGCGTCTTCAGCGGTCGCTTGAGGGTGACCTCGATCTTGCCTCCCAGATGGGCTTGAACGGTCGCGTCGTGGATACCGTGCACGACCACGCCGTCGATCTTTTGCAGCTTTCGCCGGATCTTCTTTGCGTGCTCAAGATCGTGAGTCATACACGTGACGTCGAAGAGTAGCCGCTCGTCGTCCGACTTGACCATGTCGATGCCGGTGATCAGCGCATCTTGGTAGCTAATCTCGTTGGTGATGCGCGGTACGGCGTGGTCGTCGTAAGGCACTTCAATTCGCAAAGTAACCGCGTAACTCGGCCTTGGCTTAGACATCTTCGTCCTTTTCTCCAGTCTAATTTTCGGGTTAATTCTTACAGATTTGCGCGCTCGCCGGCACGAATTTCACCAAGTGAAAACCCCGGAAAGCTGGCCCTCCGGGGTTTCACGACGCCGTCCACGCACCTACCGCTGACCTGACAGTAAGCAGGCGTCCGGGCACTTAGGCTTGGGCGCGCTCCATGATGAGCTCGCGCACGCGGGCTGCATCCGCCTGACCACGTGTTGCCTTCATGACCGCACCCACGATGGCTCCGGCGGCCTGCACCTTACCGGCCTTGATCTTGGCCAAAATATCCGGGTTGGCTGCGAGCGCCTCGTCCACGGCCGCGCCCAGGGCGCCGTCGTCAGAAACAACCTCGAGGCCACGCTTGGCGACGACCTCGGAGGGAGTTCCCTCGCCCGCGAGCACTCCGTCAAGGGCCTGGCGCGCAAGCTTGTCGGTCAGTTTGCCTCCCTGGACGAGCTTGTCCAGTTCGGCGACGTCAGCCGCAGTCACAGGCACGTCGGAGAGCGCAAGCTCGTTGTCCTTAGCAAAGCGGGCCAGCTCACCCATCCACCACTTGCGGGCGCCGGCCGGGGTCGCACCGGCCTCGACCGAATCGTTAATAAAGTCGAGAGCATCGGCGTTGACGATGTCACGCATCTCCATCTCGGATACGCCCCACTCGGCCAGCAAGCGCTTGCGCTTAGCCGCCGGCAACTCCGGCAGCGAGGCACGAATCTCCTCCACCCACTCGCGCGAGGGCGCGATCGGCACGAGGTCCGGCTCGGGGAAGTAGCGGTAATCGTCGGCGTCGGACTTGGGTCGGCCGGACGACGTCGTCGAATCGGCTTCCTGCCAGTGGCGAGTCTCCTGGAAAACCTTCTGTCCCGATTCGAGGACGGCGCCCTGGCGGCACATCTCGTACTCCACAGCACGAGCGATAGCCCGGAAAGAATTGACGTTTTTCGTCTCGGTACGGGTTCCCAGCGGCGAATCGGGCGACGGGCGAAGGGAGACGTTCACGTCAGCTCGGACGTTGCCGCGTTCCATGCGCGCCTCGGAAACGCCGATCGCGCGCGCGATGTCACGAATAGTCTGAACGTACTTGGCAGCCACTTCCGGCGCACGGCTTCCGGCGCCCTCGATCGGCCGAGTCACGATCTCCACGAGCGGCACGCCCGCACGGTTGTAATCCACCAGCGAATGCGTGGCGCCCTGCAGACGGCCCTCGCCGCCAACGTGGGTGTTCTTGCCGGCGTCCTCCTCCACGTGAGCACGCTCAATGAGCACGCGGAAAACCTCGCCGTCGTCCAGCTCAAGATCCAGGTAACCGTCATAGGCGATAGGCTCGTCCGATTGGGAGGTCTGGAAGTTCTTTGACAGGTCGGGGTAGAAATAGTTCTTACGCGCAAAACGGCACGACTGCGCAATCTTGCAGTTCAGGGCGAGCCCGAGCCGGATCGCGTATTCGATCGCGGTCTTGTTCACCACCGGCAGGGCGCCGGGCAGGCCGAGCGAGACCGGCGTCGTGTTCGTGTTGGGCTCTCCGCCAAACTCGTTGGCGGCGGCATCGAACATCTTCGTCTTCGTGGACAACTCCACGTGAACCTCGAGTCCGAGAACGGGATCGTAGGTGGCCGCAACGTCGGCGTAGTCCATCAGTTCATCCATGTTTACTTCTCCCCTACTTCAACCGGGCATTCACGGGCGGACGGATCCGCAATAGCCTCAACCATCGCCGCCACCTTGTACATACGGGCATCTTCGTGCGCGGGCGCAATGACCTGGAAGCCGACCGGCAGTCCCTCAGACAGGCCGGCGGGCACCGACATAGCCGGAACTCCGGCAAGGTTGGCCGGCGTGGTGGTCATGTCGTTCATGTACATCGCCATCAGGTCCTCGCTCTTCTCGCCAAACTTGAAGGCCACAGTCGGAGCTGTTGGTGTAACGAGGACGTCCACCTGTGCGAAGGCCGCCTCGAGATCGCGCTGAACCAGCGTACGAACCTTGAGGGCCGACCCGTAGAACTTGTCGTACTGGCCGGAGCTGAGGGCATACGTGCCAAGGATGATTCGACGCTTGACCTCAGCACCGAACATGGTTCCTCGCGTTGCCGCCATCATCGTCTCGGACGTCACCGGGCCACTAGTGGGCTCGACGCGGTTGCCGTAGCGCACCCCGTCAAAACGTGCGAGGTTCGAGGACACTTCCGCCGGCATGATGAGGTAGTACGCCGCAATCGCCGAGTCGAACGACGGGCAGGAGACCTCCATGACCTCCGCTCCGCGCGCACGCAACGCCTCCACGGTCTCGTTGAACACCGCGAGCACACCGGGCTCGAAGCCCTCCCCGGCCATCTCTGTGACGACGCCGATGCGCAGCCCCGCCAGATCCGTCGCCGCCAGGCCCTCCGCTGCGGCGTCGTGCAAACCGGTAGCGACCTGCGGCAACGACGTCGAATCGTGGGGATCGTGGCTGGAGAGAATTTCCTGCAACGCTGCCGCGTCCGCCACGCTTCGTGCACACGGGCCAACCTGGTCCAGTGACGAGGCCATCGCGACGACGCCGTAGCGCGAGACGTTTCCGTACGTCGGCTTGGCGCCGACCGTGCCCGTGACCGCACCCGGCTGGCGGATCGAGCCACCCGTGTCCGAACCCAGCGCCCACGGCACCATGTAGGCCGCCACCGCCGCGGCAGAGCCGCCGCCGGAACCGCCGGGGATAAGATCCTCGCCCCACGGGTTCACGGTCGGACCGAAAGCCGAATTCTCGGTCGAGGAGCCCATCGCGAACTCATCCATGTTGGTGTGTCCAACGATCGGCAGGCGCGCTGCCTTCAGATTGGCCACGACCGTCGCGTCGTAAGGAGCGATCCAGCCCTCGAGCATCTTCGAACCACAGGTCACCGGGGTGCCGTGCTGGCAAATGTTGTCCTTGATAGCCACCGGAACGCCTGCGAAAGGCGGAAGATCCTCGCCGGCGGCGCGGTCGGCGTCGACACCCCGGGCAACCTCGAGTGCACCTTCACGGTCCACGAACAGGAAGGCGTGGAGGCGATCATTGACTGCCTCGATGCGATCCAGACAGGCTTCGGTAATCTCCACCGACGTGATCTCGCCCGCGCGCAACATCTGCGCAAGCTCAATGGCAGACTTCTTCAGCAACTCCATTACTCCTCCCCTAGGATCTGCGGGACGGCGAACTTGCCGTCCTCATGCGCCGGGGCCGAACCGAAGACGGTCTCAAGATCCAGCACTTCATCAGTCACCACGTCCTCGCGCCAGACGTTGGTCAGCGGAATCGGGTGGGACGTGGGAGGAATATCGGAAGCGGCGACGTCAGAAACCTTTGCCATCGCGTCCGAGATCATCGACAACTCGCCAGCGAACTGTTCGATCTCCTCATCTGTTAATGCAATACGTGCGAGGTCCGCGAGCCGCGCAACCTCATCCTTAGAAAAAATCGACATGGGGAAAGTCTAACCCGTTCGGTACTATAAGCACATGTCACGCTTCCCGCGCCCGAATCGGGGCACCCCCAAGAAGATCGTTCAAGCGGGCATTTTCGCCGCGCTCGCCGCCCAGCTCGCGGCTGTTACCGCCGTCATCGCCGTCGATGAGCAGCGTAAGCGCCGCGACCCGCCCACCGGCAAATTCCCCACGATGATGCCACGAACGGTTGAGGTTTCCGGCTCCGAGCTGACGATTTACACCAACGGCAACGACCTCTATGCCGACATGCTCTCGGCCATCAACAACGCCAAAGAGCAGATCTTCTTCGAGACTTTCATCATCAAGGCCGACGACGTCGGAACGGCCTTTCGCGACGCCCTCATCGCCGCCGCCCGCCGCGGCGTCCAGGTGCATGTCATCATCGACACCTTCGGCAACCTCAATCAGGACCCGTCCTTCCGGCAGTTTCCGGAGCATCCCAACCTGCACGTCATCCTGTTCCCGCTGATCCGCACCGGCATCTTCACGGGTAACGGTAAGGACCGCGGCTTCGACCACCGCAAACTGATCGTCGTCGACCAGAGCGTGGGCTTCGTCGGGGGCTACAACATTGGGCGCCTCTACGCCGACACGTGGCGCGACACCCATCTGCGAATCGTCGGCCCCTCGGTGTGGGAGCTGGAAAACGCGTTCGTCGACATGTGGAACGTCTACCGCAAGGCCAACCTGCCCGAGCTGTCCGACCGTGGGCTCGCCCGCTGGTCTTCCAAGATCGTGGCCACCCAAAACGTTCCGGCCTTCAAGTCCTACCCAGTGCGGGCGTCCTACCTGGGGGCCATCGACCGTGCCCACAGCCACGTCTACATCACGATGGGCTATTTCATCCCCGATGCCGGTATCCTCCACTCGCTGACCTCTGCGGCTCGGCGCGGGGTGGACGTTCGCGTGCTCATCCCCCAGTTCTCCAACCACATCGTGGCCGACTGGGTTGGCAGACCGTATTACACCGACCTGCTGAAATCGGGCGTGCGCATCTTCCTTTACCGCCAGGCGATGATTCATGCCAAGACCATGACGGTTGACGGGATCTGGTCCACCGTGGGCACCACAAATATCGACGCGGTGTCGATGGGCGGAAATTTCGAGGTCAACGTCGAAGTCTTCGACCACGACTTCGCCACCGTCATGGAAGAGGTCTTCGCGCTCGACCTGACCAACGCCCACGAGCTATTGGCGCAAGAATGGGAACAGCGCGGGCGGCTACCTCGGATCGCTGAGAAGATACTGCGGCCGCTGGCTCCGTTGCTGTGATGGTGAAGCCCCCACTATCTGCCAAGTTGGTTGTCAGTGAGCTTGAGGTTTGTAGTTGGGTGAGGGAATTTTGGGCTTTTGAGCTGCTAGAACTTCGGGGCTTGCTAGTTGCTGGGGGTGAGATGGGCTCAGGGACGGCTTGGTCTAGCCGACTTTCCGGCAGTTCTCTTGAAAATGCGGCCTGCCTCGTGACAGTTCTTTTGAGGCTGCTGGACGCCGATTCATAGATGCCCCTGGTGGGGCTCAGATTCATGTTTTCTACCAGGCCCGCCCTGGTGGGCCTGCCGACAGAACCCCACCTGCCGAAACCGTATTAAGGTGCTTCGCGCTGTATTAATCTGCAGCAAATTAATACAGCGCGGAACAGCTTAATACAGCGCGAGCACCAGGCTGCTTGGTGGTGCTCGCCGGCTGCTTGGTGGCGAGCATGTATTCCATGCCCGCCACCAAGCTGTGCAGATTCGATGCGATCGCACAATCACCAGATTCGTTATTGAGTGACTGCCGTCACTATAGGTTCAGCGAAAGCGACTGCGGAATCTTTGGCGACTTCACTCAAAATGGCCTCAAGTGCATTGCCAGGCAGTTTTCCTGACAATGTAAGAGTTGCTGCTCCTCCTGAGTTAGCTTGTGCCTCTGCCAGAGTTAAGCCGTGGGCTTTGAAGATATTCCCTAAACGTTCGATTTCGTTTGCGGGCAAAACTTCATTCACGCTGGCTTGTGCGGGAGCTTGTTCGAGGTGTTTAGCTTGAGCACTGTCAGCCTTATACCCGATGACGATCTGGCTGCTTTCAGTACTGGCGTCAGGTGAAAAATTTTGATCGTGTGACTTTCCCTTGTCATCTTTATCATCCTTTTGAACAGACTCTTCATCGGTGAATGTGCCCGCCTTCTCAGACGATATCGATGCGTTTTGTGTTGGTAACATCTGGGGCTGGAGATCCTCAGTTGACGAACATCCGCCTAAGATGGCACAACACGCAAGTACGGATATCAATGATCTAATTCTCATCATTCAGCTTTTCTGTTAATCGCCCCAGTAGAAGAAGCGTGCGCCCGCTACCTTGCCTGAGGTTTGACCGGTCAAGAACATGACATGGTATCCCACTCGCAGTGATTGTGACGGGGTGAATCGTGCACGAATCTGCCCCTGTCCGTCCGCCCACGAGCTACCAAGGGGACGGGAGAAGCTATCAACGTAGGCAATTACTTCCTCACCAGGCTCAAAACCATTACCAAGAACAGCAGTGGATTGGCCTGCATCAAGAACCCATCGTTCGATAGTCATGCGAGCGCGTTGCGTCGTGCGGTTTTCGTCGCGAGGTGCCGGTTGAAGGTCAACAGGCTGCACAGGGGCTGGCTGCGCCACTGGAGCCTCAACGGGTTGGATCGGTCCGGCTGCCGCATCGTCTTCTGTCAGAGCCTGGCCGACGAGATTGCTGGCGTATTCGAGCGCTGCTGGTGCGTTGAGAATTCCGCGACCGCATCCGCCACGCGGGCACGACTGCACGTCTTTTGTCGAATTAACCAGCGATTGACGCACCTGTTCGGGCGTCATCTGTGGGAATTTCGAAAGCATGAGTGCTGCTACACCCGACACATGTGGGGTTGCCTGGGAGGTGCCTTGCATCCACACGTAGTTGCCGTCAGTCGGAGTGGTAGTTGACATGTTGGCCGCGGAGAGGATCTGCTCACGATGATAGCCATTTCCACCCGGAGCCGACAGGTCAACGACGTGTCCATAGTTGGAGTAGGAAGACTGCTCACCATCAGGACCTGTTGCGCCGACGGTGATGACTCCACGACAGTTAGCGGGCGTGGTGTGTCGAGCATTGGCGTGGTCATTTCCTGCAGCTACGACAATGGTTGAGCCACGTGCGATAGCCGCATCAATGGCATTCTGGTATACCTGCGGGCACTGGTAGGCTCCGCCACCGAGACTGAGGTTAATAACCTTGGCTGGGTTCTCGTTCCGTTCGAGTCCCGGGACATCTCCACCCGAGGCCCAGGTGATGCCGTCAGCGATGTCGGTTGAGGTACCGCCACAACGCCCAAGAACGCGAACGGGGAGGATCTTGGCCTGTGGCGCCACGCCATCGATCCCCTGTTCGTCTTGGGTTGCGCCAACAATGCCGGCAACGTGAGTGCCATGCCACGATGATGTACGAGCACGAGCGGGCCAGGTTACGCACTCGTATGCTCGCATCCAATCGCCTTCATCGCGTGGATTCATATCACGGCCATCACCATCACGGCTACGGCTGCTGTCGGAGATTAAATCCGCGCCCTGGACGAGTTTGTTATCGAATTCTGGGTGATCAACAATTCCGGTATCAAGAACCGCAACCGTTACATCTTTACCCTTGCTGTAACGCCAGGCTGCATCAGCGTTGATGCCACCAACACCGTTACGAAGGCTCCACTGGTAACTGGTGTACTTACCTCGATTGACTTCATCTTGATTAATTTGGAAAGGCTGAGCAATGTAAACAGGCTCAACGAATTCGACGTCTTTACTGTCCTCTAGCTTTTCAACGAGAGAGTCGATGTCGCTTTCGGAAAGCTTTTTATCAAGAGAGATAGTCACTGCACCATCGGCATGCGCCTTAGTATCAGTAAGGTTGGCTCCTTCCTCTTGAACGGCTTCCTTAATGCGCTCTTTTTCATCCGCAGGCAATTTTTCATGTGCCTGTTCTGGTTCCTTTGCATCTTCGATTGCTTCGGCGGCTTCGGTGCCGTCCTTGTATTTCACAACCACTTCTCCGGAGAGAATTGGGCTGTCTTCGTTGGCAGTAGCTAACGCTACCGGCTGCGCAGCGAATGCGGAGAACAGGAGCGCCCCTGTCCCGACGCACGCAGCGATAAGTGTACGATGGGTGTGCTTGCTCATAATTAGGCCGCCATACATTTGTCGGATATGTGTACAGTAACAAAATATTCAATATTTTGTTACAGAAATCCTAACGCCTCCACACCCACTGCGACAAGGCTTTTTACAAAAATGTCATACTCAGGGATGACACCCTTTGAGCTCCAATATAGTCACACGACACAGAAGCACATAACCACCATATTGTTACAATGTGCATATGACTTAAACGCCCCTCAACCGAACTTAACCGGTTTTGTTTTGGATGGTGGCTTTGCGTCATTTCGGCCCGAGTTCTGTCTACCCCACAGCCTAGCTACCGGCAGACTTTCTGCTTGCCCATCAAAAGCCAGGCGATTAATCTCTGTTGAGATAGACCAGCACCGTTATTTGCCCCGCGGGATGCGCAACGCTCGCGCATGCTGGCGCACTTCTTGCGTCGTCAAAACCCTTAATCTAATGAACTCCATTGCGTTGCCCACGCAACTTAGCCAGAAAAACCTCCGGCGTCCACATCGGGATGCCCAACGCCTCGGCCTTCGTCGTCTTCGAGGCGCCCGGGTTCTCACCCACCACCACGGCGGTGGTCTTCTTCGACACCGAGCCGGTGGCCTTGCCACCCGCCTTGGCGATAGCCTCCGCGACGCCGTCGCGCGTGAATCCCTCGATCGAGCCCGTCACGACGATCGTCATGCCGTCCAGCGGCCCCGGTGCGGCGTCGGTAGCAGATCCGTCTCCCACGCTCTCGTCAGCGAACGTCACCCCGTCGCGCTGCCACGCCTGGACAATCTCGGCATGCCACGGCTCGTCAAACCAGTCCATCAACGAGCGGGCGATGATCTCACCCACGCCATCGACGTCGGCAAAAGGCACCTCGCCAGCCGCAATCTGGGCGCGACCGGTCTCGAGGAGCGCGTCCAGGGAGCCGAAACGCTCCGCGAGCGCCCGGGCGGCCACGGGCCCGACGTGGCGGATGTTGAGCGCCACAATCTTGCGCCATAGATCCTTCGTCTTGGCCTTCTCGATCTCGTCGAGGACCTTTTCGAGTGTCTTGGACGGAGCAGAGGCACGGCGAATCTCGAAGTTTTCCCGATGAGCGCTCGGCTTGAGCCAGGTGGGCTTCGTCCAGCCTGCGCGGACATAACGCCAATCGCCGGTGTCTTGCCCGCCTTCGCGGACGGGCTGCCACGTGCAAACGTTTTCGAGGTCCTCGGCGCGCAGGGCAAAGAGGCCGGCCTCCGTATCCAGGTAAGGCTTCTGCGCGGCGGGGATCCCGAGCTCCCTCTGGATGTGGGGAGCGATAATGCTCTCCGGGTCGAGGAGGGCGCCGTCGTCGTCAACGATGCCGCATTCAATTCGCTTCTCGAGAGAAAGCCTCATCGCCACGCGCGGATCGGCGGCCTTCTCGAGCGGCCATCCGGCCTCCGCCGCCGCGAGCGCGTGCTCGTCCGTGAATTCGACCGTGTGGCCGGTTGCCAGCGCGATGAGCACGTCCTGGCGGTAGGCCTCGGGATCGGCGAGCCATTGCGCCGACTCCTCGCCCAGGGATTCGATATCGAGCGCACCACGCGAACCGATGTGGATGACGCGCTGGTGAAGCTGTGCAGGGCAGGAGCGTGTGTTCGAGCACCGCAAGTCCTTGTCGCCTTCCTTCGCCGGCTCGATCGCGCCCCCGCATGCAGGGCAGTTTCCGGGCATGACGAACGCACGCTCCGAGCCGTCGCGTTCGGCCAGGACGGGACCGACCACCTCGGGGATGATGTCACCCGCCTTGCGCACGATCACCACGTCGCCGATCTTGACCCCTTTACGTTCTACCTCGTAGGGGTTGTGGAGGGTCGCTTGGGCGACGGTCGAACCGTCAACCCACACGGGTTCCATCACGGCGAAGGGGGTAACGCGGCCCGTGCGCCCCACTTGCACGCGAATGTCCAGCAGGCGGGTTTGTACTTCCGTGGGCGGGAATTTGAAGGCGACCGCCCAGCGCGGCACGCGGGCCGTGTAGCCCAACTGCTCTTGAACCCGGCGGTCCTCGAGCTTGATCACTACCCCGTCAAATTCGTGATCGAGGCTCAGGCGCGCATGCTGATAGCGGTCAAGGAAGGCTTCAATTTCTGGCATCGAGGAGACCATGACCGTCTCGCGGGAGACCGGCAATCCCCACGAGGTGAAGACCTCATAGACTCCCTCCTGCGTGGCGAGCCTTTCCTCGAGCTCTTGCGACGTCCCTTCCAACGCTCCTATTCCGTGCGCGATGAAGCTCAGCGACTTGATGGCAAAACCAGTGGCGTCCTCCTGGCGCATCGTGCCGGCGGCTGCGTTGCGCGGGTTGACGAACGTCTTCAACTGGCCTTCCCGCTGCACGCGTTCCAGTGCCGGCAGGCCCTCCTTGGTGCGGCGCGCGTTCGTGGATCGCAACGCCTTATTAAAGGCGTCAATTTCGCCATTGCGCCGGGCGATCTCCTCGTTGCGCGCCTCCACGAGGCGGTTGTACTCATCGAATTTCGCGATCGGGAAATAGACCTCGCCGCGAACCTCGACCAGCTCCGGCCAATCCTCGCCCAACAGCTTGGCAGGGATGGCATCGATGGCCAACGCGTTGCGCGTCACGTCCTCGCCCGTCACGCCGTCACCACGCGTGGCTGCGCTGTCCAACACGCCACGCCGGTAGGTCAGGTTCAACGCCAGGCCATCGACCTTGACCTCAGCGGTGAACCGGCTCGCCGCTGGCAATTCGGCGGCCACTGACGAAAACCAGGCAGCGAGTTCTTCCCGGCTAAACACATCCTGGAGGGAATACATCCTCTGGGCGTGACGCAACTGCGCAACCGCACCGCGCGCGACCTTCGCTCCCACCTTCATCGTGGGCGACTGTGGGCTCCACAGCTGCGGAAACTGCGCTTCGAGGGCGCGCATCTGCGCAATCAAGGCATCGTAGGTGGCATCGACCATGACGGGTTCACCCGTCGAATGGTAGGCCTCTTGCGCCCTGCGCAGTTTGGGGGCGATTTCGTTCCAGCGTGCAGTTGCTTCGTCGATGTTCACCCCATCATTGTCCCCCATTTCTCCGACACTTTTCTCCCCAGCCGATAGGCTGACTCCATGTGCGGTCGATATGCAACCACGATGTCCACGGGCGAGCTTCAGCTCGAGTTCCGCTTCGACGTCGTCGCCGAATCTTATCTGCCCAGTCCCAGCTGGAATGTGGCGCCCACCCAGGACATCCCCATCGTCGTCGAACGCAAGGCCATCACTGGGGACCAGTGGGTTCACGACGCCGTCGGGGCGCCTTCCAGCCCGCTTGGAACGGCTCCGGAGGGCGGGCGGCGGGTGCGAGCCCTCACCCCGGCGTCGTGGGGGCTGATTCCCAGCTGGGCCAAGGATGCCTCCCGGCCGATGATCAACGCACGGTTGGAGACTCTTGGGGAGAAGAGGTCCTTTGCCCCCAGCCTGGAGTCGAGGCGGTGCATCATCCCTGCGTCGGGCTACTTCGAGTGGCGCAAGGCGGATAGGTGTCCGTTTTACATCTACCGCAGCGACGGTCGCCCGCTGGCCTTCGCGGGCCTGTACAGCTGGTGGAAAGCCGGCACGGATTGGGTGCTCACCGCCACGATCGTCACGCGCCGCGCGCAAGGCGAGCTGGCGAACGTCCACGACCGGACTCCGGCCCTCCTCGAGCGAGAGGAATACGACGCGTGGCTGTCGGCGGAGGTCGGCAAGGAAGTCCTCGACCGTTTGGAGCGCCCGCAGGCACCGCTCTCCTTCCACCCCGTGACGAGGGCGGTCGGCAACGCCCGCAATAATGAGCCCGAGAACATCGAATCGGTGAATGCCACCTCAGACTGAGGCTCGAGGCAAAGATTGACGGAGGTGACGTTTACCCTAATGGTATGAAAGATTTCGCCACTATCAAGGGCTTTTCACCAGCCGATCTCGCGCTGGCGTTATTCGTCGCGCTCTTAGTACTGGCGTTGCCGACCGAAGCCCTTGGCGTCAGTCTGTATCAGGACGCACTGCTGTACGTAGCCAGCGTTTCGATCGTAATCGGCACCTTCTTGCGCCGCACGCACGCGTTACCAGCGGCCGTCGTCGTCTACATCGCCGCGTTGCTTCGCTACATTGCCCTTCCTCACGGCATTTTACCCCAAGATGTGGCCATACTTTTCGCCCTATATGCCGTCCTCGTGTACGGCCCCAAGGCGGCGAAGATTCCGGCGATCGCCGGAGCATCATTCGGCGCCTTCCTCGTCGTCCTGCCCGCGTTCCGGGCCAACATGCCGGCGACGCTCCTTGTCCTGACCATCTTTGCAGCGCAGGCAATGGTGTTTGGCACGGCGGCCGGGGCGCTCCTGCGCCGCCAACGGTTGGCCCGCATGGATACAATGCTGGCGGACATTGAACTGGCGCAGAGGCACGCTGAACGCGACGCCGAACTCGCCGTCGTCGGGGAACGTACCCGGATCGCGCGCGAGATGCACGATATCGTTGCCCACACGCTCTCTGTCGTCATCGCCCAAGCAGACGGCGGCCGCTACGCGGCCAAGTCCAACCCCGAAGCCGCAGAGCGGGCGCTCAACGTCATTGCCGATATGTCGCGGGCAGCGCTTGCCGACATCCGGTCCATCATCGGCGTTCTACGCGATGCAGACGATCTCAATGCTCCCCTCGCCCCCGAACCTGTTGACACGGATCTGATTTCACTAACCGATCATGTCCGCGAATCGGGCCACCAAGTCTCCTACGTTGTCACCGGCCAGCCACGGCCGTTACCAGTGGGAGTTGGCAACGCGCTCTACCGCATCTGCCAAGAGGCTTTGACCAACGCCCTCAAACACGCCGGACCCGAGGCCCAGCTCACCGTCTCAATCTATTGGCGCCCCTCCGAAGTGGTACTTGACGTTTCTGATAACGGGCGCGGCGCCGCCGCTATCAACGACGGCAAGGGACACGGCATTATTGGAATGAACGAACGCGCCGCAGTTTTCGGCGGTACCGTCGTCGCTGGGCCACGCCCCGGCGGCGGCTTCAAAGTTACGGCAACTATTCCCACCCCCGGTGAAAGGAAGACTCATGTCTGAGGAAAAGATTCGAGTCGGGCTCGTTGACGATCAGGATCTCGTGCGTAGCGGCTTCGCAATGGTCATCGATTCCCAGGACGATATGTGCACGGTCCTCGAGGCGTCGCACGGCAAACAGGCACTTGACCGGCTTGCGCTTGTCCCAGTCGATGTTGTTCTCATGGATATCCGCATGCCCGGCATGGATGGCCTCGAGGCAACCGAACGTATCAACGCGATGGAGTTTCCGCACGGTGTTCGGCCCAAGATCATCATTCTGACCACATTCGACCTCGATGAATACGTCATGCGGGCTATCCGCGGCGGAGCTTCCGGATTCCTGCTCAAGGATGCGCCGCCGGACCAGATGCTCGCGTCGATCCGCACCGTCCACCGGGGGGACGCGGTGATTGCACCCTCCTCTACCAAGCGCCTCGTGTCCTACATAGCGGAGAAGGCGGTAGAGGACCGCGCGCTTCGTCCCGAAATCGTCGGAGTGCTCACCGAACGCGAGCGCGAAGTGCTTTATCACATGGCCCGGGGCCTATCGAACACCGAGATCGGCGAGGAGCTCGATGTCGCCCAGGCTACGATCAAGACCCACGTCGGACGGATCTTCGCTAAACTCGGAGCCCGTGACCGCGTCCAGGCCGTGGTCCTCGCCTACGAGGCCGGTCTTGTCCGCCCAGGGGATCTCAGTTGAGCCTTATCAACCTCGAGAACGTCCGGCTCCTCGCCGGCGTCGGCCGCAACCGTCGCTTCGTGCTTGAAGATGTCTCCCTTCGCGTAGCCGAAGGGAGCATCACCACGATTTTGGGTTCGACCGGCTCTGGAAAGTCGGCCCTCATGGCCGTCATCAGCGGACTGAGCGACCCCGAATCCGGACTCATCGAGATAGACGGGCTCGATATCTCCCATGCGAGCCGCCAACAGAAGGAGGCACTACTCTCCCGCACGGTCGGCGTCCTCTTCCCCCGGAATAACCTCCTGCCTTCGCTCACGCTGGGCGAGAACCTCGACCTGCCTGCCGCCCTCAACGGCACGGCCGTGAGCCCGGCGGATCGCAAGCGTGTCAGCGAACTCTTTGGGATCGCTTCCCTTCTGGACCTTTATCCCGACGCCGTCACCGGGCTTGAACGCCAGCGTTGTGCCCTAGCCGGCCTCGTGCTATCTGGCCGCAAAGTGTTGCTGTGTGACGAACCGGGCGCGAACCTCAACCAGCGCGAAGGGTCGACCTTCTTCGCCCTGCTTCGCATGTGCACCAAGGAGCTCGGCTTCACCGTCGTTACTTTTACGACCAACGCCATTGCAGCGGTCTCTTCCGACCACGTCTATCTGCTGTCAGATTCGCGCATCGTCGGCGAACTGCGCTCGCCCACCCTCGATGCGGTCCTCGGCACGTTGCAGGCCCTCTACGGCGAGGACGTCTGATGCTGCGCGGCCAGCTCGACTACTATTGGCGGTCCCACGTCTTGGCTGGCGTGGCGTTGGCTTACGCCGCGGCGCTTGTCTTCTTCGTGACCGCCATGTTGGGCTACGCCGATCGCGCCTTGGCGCTATCCGTGCGCCATTCGACACCGGACTCCGACGTCCTCGTCTACTCCGATACGGCACCGGCCGTTGAGGTAGCGAAGCAGATTGCGGCCCTGCCTGAAGTCGAGACCCTCTTCGTGGATTCCCAGCGTGCCGTCGAGGCCCTGTCAGACACCGATCACCTCCCTCTGCGGTTGCGCACACTCGCTCCCCCCACCCTTCGCACCCAAACCCTGGTTGCTGGGCGTTTTCCCGTCGCCTCCACCGAGATTGCCATTACGCAGCAGTTGGCGATGGCGCTCCACGTCTCCACCGGGGGCGAGGTGACCGTCGTCGGGCCAGATATCGCCGAACGTTATTCGGTCACGGGCGTCTATGCGCGCTCCCCTATCGTCGATCGGCTCGACTCAGGTGTCGAAGCCCTCGTCACCGACGCCGACCCCAGCTACGTCGCCTATCTCATCGACTCTCAAGACCAGGGCGGCATTGAGGTGCGGGCGGCTGCTACCGCCACGACCGACGATCTGAGAGCATCAATCCTCAAAATCCCTGGGACGGTCGTCGTCAACGCCTCCGAGCGGCTCGAGGAAGCCTACGAACGTCAAGAGGGCGCCCTGCAGTCGATGACGTCTGCTGGCACGTGGCTTCTCACCACCGCATTTCTTGCCTCGACCGCGGTCGTCTTCATGACGATGGTTGGGGCGGGCCGGCGTCGTGCACGCGAATTCCTCAAGCTGAAGGCACTTGGCGTATCCGGACCGCGGCAAAGCTGGCTGGCGTTGCGCGAGAGCTTCGTCGTCGTCGCCGTGGCATACGTGGTTGGCGTGTCAGTGGGCTACGCCTCGGCCTTGGGCACTGCGGTTCTTGCCCGATCGATGGATGGAGCACGTTTTCTTCCCCACACCGTCGGTGTTCCCCTCGATGCGTTCGTGTTGTCCTTCGTCGCGGTCGTGGCCGCGACGGCGATCGGTGGGCCTCTCGGCATCCTCCTGACCATCGCTCAAGACAAGGCCGCCTGGCAGCGCAGGCTCCTCGTGGCCGTCCCTGCGCTAGCGCTGCTGACGGGCGCCTTGCTGTATGCGACGATCGGCATGCCCGGCGTCCTCGCGGACGAACTGAGCATTGACGCCCTCGTGCGCACGTTGCTGGCACTGTCAGCACTGACCATCCTTGCCTTCACAGTAGGAATGAGTATCGTGCGTTGGGCGGTGCGCCGGCTCCACGTCGGCTCAGACATCCCGCTCTTGCCGCGCTCGCGCACCGGCGTCGTTCGAAGTGTGGCACTGTTCGTCGTGCTCGTCTCCACGAGCATGCTGGGAGTCCTCCACACCGTTTACGCCGCGCTCGACGCCACGGACATGTCTCTCAACGATCTGTTCGACCTGGCCGTCGTCGCCAGCCCGGATGCCCCCTCCCTGGCCCCCGAGGATTTCGCGGCCATCGAGGCGTGGGGATCGGCCCAATCGACCCTCACTCTCCACAGCGTCGTCTCCACGTTGCCGGAAAGCGATAGCTTCCAGCCGGGCTTGATTTACGCTGTAGATCCCACGCAGGCCGAGCAGTATTTCGGCGAGCAACTAGACCTCGAGGGCAAGCTCCTCGTGCCCTTCGACACCGAGAGTATTCCCCCGACCGCGGAGGTTTCCTTCCTCGACTCCATCGGGGGCGAACACACCGCGCGGCTCAAGGTCGAGGCGGCAAACATTCCCGTCGCCATGACCGGCCTTCGCACGCTGGGCACGCCCCCACCGAGCGCGGTGTGGATGCGCCTGACAGATTGGTCGCTTGAGCACATTTCTGAGGACTACCGCCGGCTGGATTCCTACCTCGGCACCGGGGAGGGCCGTCCAAAGCTCTCCCTCGCCGTGTCCATTCCCGAACGTGGAGCGATCAACCCAAGCCGGGTTGGCGCCCTCATACAGACGAGCCTGATCGTGATCCTTGCCTACGTCGCGCTCGGGCGCGTGCCGCGTTACCTCAGCGAGTATGGCTACGAGACGCGCAACCTCCGGGCACTCGGCCTCCCCCGCACGTCCATCCGACGACGCCGGATCGCCCACGTCACGCTGTCGGTGTTGGTCATGTCGGCGGTCGGAATGGGCCTCGGGGTGGGTGCCGTCTACCTCGCCTTCTCCAGCCACGGGGTGGTCGGGATCTCGCACGTGGGCGTTCCTTTCGCCCGTCTGGCGCTCAATCTCGTCTCGATTATGCTCGCCTGCGTCGGACTTGCCCTACTCCGGTATCATGCCGACGTGTCAAAGCACACAAATCCGCACCAGCTCGCGGTAATTGGGCATGGATCACACTTTTTTTCCTTTACCGAAACGCCAAAACCTGCAAAGGTTAAGGGCGTATTAACCGGCGAATAACATCGCACCACTAAGGAGACTAATTCATGGATTGGCGCCATCGGGCAGCATGCCTCAACGAGGACCCGGAACTCTTCTTTCCGATTGGTTCCTCCGGCCCTGCCATGGCACAGGTAGAGCGCGCAAAGGCCGTGTGTGCCACGTGCAATGTCCAGGAGATCTGCTTGAAGTGGGCGCTTGAGAATAATCAGGATGCCGGCGTCTGGGGCGGCATGTCGGAAGATGAGCGCCGTGCCCTCAAGCGCCGCACTGCTCGCGCACGCCGCTAGAGATTTTCGCTGATGGGGCCGGCATTCACCGGCCCCATTTTGCTGCTCGCAGTGCCACAATAGAAATGCGGGTAAGGAGCGGCAATGAAGAACATAGAAATCGGCCCCATCGAGACCTCGAACATCGGGTTGGGGCTCATGCGCATCGCGGACAAGTCTGACGATAAGATCCGCTCGCTCGTAGGCGCAGCACGCGAGGCCGGAATCAACTTCTTCGACCACGCAGATATCTACGGCTCTCACCTGCACGAATGTGAGGAGCGCTTCGCGAGCGCCCTTCAGCTTTCCTCCTCCGAGCGTGAGGAGGTGACGATCCAGACCAAGGCGGGCATCGTCAAGAATGAGGGCTACTACGATTTCTCATACCACTACCTGGTCGGCGAGGTCGAGGATTCTTTGCGCGCGTTGGGCACCGATTACATCGACATCCTGCTTCTACATCGTCCCGACGCCCTCGTCGAGCCCGAGGAAGTTGCCCGCGCTTTCAACGATCTGGCCGCATCCGGTAAGGTGCGCTATTTCGGCGCCTCGAACCACACTCCGTGCCAGATTGAGCTCCTCAAGCACACCGTGGACCAGCCGCTCGTGGTCAACCAGGTTCAGCTTTCCATCGCGCACTGCCCGATGATCGCCCAGGGCGTCGCGTCGAACATGATGCACGATCAGTCCACCGACCGCGACGGCGGCCTCATCGAATACGCGCGTCTTTCCGGGATCACTCTCCAGGCGTGGTCACCGTTTCAGTCGGGGACCGGTCATCTCTTCGACGCCGAATGGTTGCCCGGGCTCAACGCCGTCATGGATCGGGTCGCGGCCGAGTACCAGGTATCTCCCGAGGCCATCGCCACGGCCTGGATCACGCGCCACCCTGCCAACATTCAGGTCATCCTCGGCTCGACCTCGCCCGATCGGGTCAGGGCAGCCGCCGCCGGATCGGAACTGAGACTCACGCGGGCACAGTGGTACGAGCTCTTCCGCAGCGCGGGCCACGTCGTCCCCTAGCGTTCTTGTCCCGCAAGCATTACGCCTGCGGGGCAAGCTCACCTCCGGGCCCACGTCGTCTACGAACGGATGATGAGGTCAAGGACGACGACAGTCCCGCCACCGGAACGCTCCTGCCACGCGATGCGCCCCTTCAGCTCGGAGACCACCATCGTTTTGACGATTTGCGTGCCCAGACCCGTGGGATGGTTCTCTCCCATGCCACGGCCGTCGTCGGCAATTTCGATGTGGAGCTTTTCGGCGTCGCGCTGAGCCTTGATGTCGAGGCGGCCGCCCTTGGGCAGCCCGTGTTCGATGGCGTTGGAGATGATCTCGTTCATGACGACGCCGAGCGCCGTCGCTTGCTCGGCGCGCACCCGCCCGAAATCACCCTCGAACGTCGTCACCACGGGGTTATCGGTCACCGCCGTGTCGCGTACCATGCGCATCACCGGAACAAAGACCTGGTCGAAATCGACGACCTCATCGATCGTCTGGGAAAGCTTTTCGTGAACGACGGCGATCGTGGCCACGCGGCGCTGCGCGGTTTCCAGCGCCATCCGTGTCATACCTTCGCCTGCCCTGCGGGCCTGCAAGCGTAGCAACGCCGATACCGTCTGCAGATTGTTCTTCACGCGATGATTGATCTCACGAATCGTTGAATCCTTGCTCATCAACTCGCGTTCCTGGCGGCGCAGCTCCGTGATGTCGCGGCACAAGACGATGGCACCTTGGCGCTCCCCCATGCGAATCAAAGGAACGGCCCGGAAGGAGACGACGACGTCGTTCCGCTCCAGCTCGGCCATCCATGCTGCTCTCCCAGTCAGTACGACGGGCAGTGCCTCGTCAATTTGGAAAACACCGTCGAGATCATCCGTGATGGCCTCTGCGAGGATCTCTCCCAAGAGCGGCTTTTCCACCCCGAGGCGGCGAAGGTGCGAAATGGCGTTCGGGGAGGCATAGATGACGCTCCCTTCGCAGTCCACGTGTATCAGGCCGTCCGTCACGCGCGGGGTTCCATGCCGATAACCCGATGGCGATCCGTCGATCGGGAATTCCCCGTTCATGACCATGGACACCAAAGTGTCGGCAATGGACTCGTAGTTGGCGAGCATGACGGTCGGCACGCGGTCGACGAATTTGGCCGTCACGATCCCCATCACGGCGATGATCTCACCCTGACAGGAGACGGGAACGAGGCGGATGTTGACGCCGTCGTCTTCCGTGAAAATCTCTTGACCACTCTGACCGGCCTTTTCAATAAGCTCAGCCTTCCATTCCTTTGTGGGCTCGCCGACGAAGTCTCTCTGGTGGACCGTCGCGGCTGTCGCCGGGCGTGCCTGAGCCGCCACAACGACGCCCCTATCGGTACGCACGTAGAGAATGAGGTCGGAGAAGGTAATGTCGGCAATGATCTGCCACTCGCCCGTCAGGTGGTGGAGCCACTCGCGCTGATGGGCAAACAGGTAGGAGTCACGGCTAAGAATTCGCGAAAGTGTTGACACAGTACCACTGTAATGATTATTCGTGTTCAATAGTAACTATGAAGTTCGAATCCGAGACCAGTTTTGTCGGCCCTCTTGACCTCGTCGTCGATGTACTTACCTCCGAAGAGCTACTTCGCGCACGCGAAAAGGCCGCCGGGGTAACCCAGGAAGTCGAATTCGCCAAGGACGGCGACACGCATTCGTTCCGCCTTCAAGTCCCGGCAGATCGCATTCCGGCCGCCGCGCGGTCCTTCCTGCCGAACGGGATGAAGATTTTCGCCACCGCAACGACTGTCGTCCAGTCTCAAGCCGGGCGGATCCACGGCGCGAAAATCCCTTACGTCATCGATGTCTCTGGCGCCCCGGCATCCGGCTCCCTCACGATGCTGCTCGCCGACGGCGGCGTGACCACTCCTGCCAAGATCACCGGCGAGATCAAGGTCAGCTTGCCACTCATCGGCGGCCGCATCGAAAAGATGGCTGTTGACCAGCTTGGCAAAATCATGAGCCGAGACACCGCAATCGTTAACGCCGAGATTGCCCGACGCCGTGCCGACGGCCAGGCCGATTCGGCGTCGTGAGGCGGGGTTCGGCGTCGTGAACGAGCACTGACCCAGCCAGCACTGGCCACGGAGGCGCCAACCATGACTAAACTACAACCATGGCTGTGATCAATAGACAATACGAGGATCTGCTTGCGGACGTGCTTGAAAATGGGGTGCAAAAGGGCGACCGCACGGGTACAGGCACACTGTCAGTTTTTGGGCGGCAACTGCGTTACAACCTTGCTGACGGGTTTCCCCGTATCACCACAAAGTTCGTGGCAATGAAGGCCGTGAAAGGCGAGCTGCTGTGGTTCCTGCGGGGCGAGACCAACGTCGGTTGGCTCCAGGAACGCGGAATCACCATTTGGGACGAATGGGCCGACGAACGCGGCGAGCTCGGGCCCGTCTACGGATACCAGTGGCGCTCGTGGCCGACTCCCTCCGGTGAGCACATCGACCAGATCGCCCGCGTCATCGAAACGCTCAAGACCAATCCTGATTCGCGTCGTATGGTCGTCTCGGCGTGGAACGTTGCTGACCTCGATGCGATGGCCCTGCAGCCGTGCCACGCGTTCTTCCAGTTCTATGTGGCCGACGGCAAGCTCTCGTGTCAGCTCTATCAGCGCTCGGCGGATCTCTTCCTCGGCGTGCCGTTCAATATCGCGTCCTATTCCCTGCTGACACACATGGTCGCTCAACAGGTTGGCGTCGAGGTGGGAGATTTCGTGTGGACGGGCGGCGACTGTCACATCTACCTCAACCACATCGATCAGGTGAAGGAGCAGATCTCGCGCGAGCCCTACCCCTTCCCCACGCTCGAATTGCGCAAGGCTGATTCCATTTTCGACTACGACATGGACGATATCCTCGCCTCCGAGGGCTACCAGCATCATCCCGCGATTAAGGCGCCGGTGGCTGTCTAGTGTTGGGAATGATCTGGGCCCAGGGCCATGACAGGGCAATTGGGCGCGAGGGCGGCATGGCGTGGCACCTGCCGGAGGATCTGGCATTTTTCAAGCGGATGACCATGGGCCATCCGGTTATTATGGGCCGGCGGACGTGGCAGTCGCTGGGTCCGACATTTCAGCCGCTTCCCGGACGCAAGAATATCGTCCTCACCCGTGACGGCGACTTCGCCGCTCCGGGAGCCCTCGTCACCGCCTCGCTAGACGAGGCATACAAGCTGGCCAGGTCTGACGACGCCGACGCGCTGGTGTGGATCATGGGAGGCGCCCAGATTTATGAGGCAGGCATGGCGTTGGCGGACGGGATCGTGGTGACGGACGTCGATATTGACGTCGCCGGCGCGGATGCGTTTGCACCCATGATCCCCCGCGATTGGGAGACGATGGACTGCGCCCCAGATCGAGGCTGGCACGTGGCCGACAACGGCACCCGCTACCGCATGACTGTGTACCGGCGCAGGCGCTCCGGCTTCGATCCTGGCCCGCTGGAAGCGCCGGAGCTACGCGCTTGTTAGCGCGTGAGGCGCGGGCGGCGCGGGAATCCAGCTCTTCACCCGGCGGCGGCGCCGTGCTAGCTCGCGAAGAGCTCGTCCATTGATTTGAAGTCAGCAAAAATTGCCTTGGCGGCCTTAATATCATCTTGGTCGGACGCCGTTTCTACGTCAGACGCAGTCGCTAGGACAGACGTGGCGGTATCTGGGCCAGAGGCATCATCGAGGCCCGCGGCAGAGGTGGCGGCAGACGGCGCGGCTGAGGTTGCAGAATCTCGCACTGCGGAGTCTTGCGATTCGACGCTCTCCCCGCCAGCACGCGAACCTTGTGATCTGCCAGCACTCCCACCACCAGAATTGATACCGGCTTGACCAACGCCCCCGAGACCTAGCTCGGCTCCGCCGCCACCTGTCGCCTGCCACGTCACGAGGATCTCGTTGGCCGCCCGTTGGATCCGGGAGGCTAGGCTCACACCGCCCTGGCCGTCAGAGTCGGCTGCGTGCGCGCCAAAGTCTTCGGTTGCCGCATAGACCGCCGTCGGTACGACGAAGGCGCGCAGGTAGGTCAGTAGCGGCCGGATTGCATGCTCCGTGACGAGCGAGTGCCGTGGCGTTCCCCCGGTGGCACCGATCGCAACGGGCTTGCCACGCATATAGTCCAACGGGAGCACGTCGAAGAAGGACTTAAAAAGCCCCGAAAACGAGGCGTTATATGCGGGCGTCACCGCGATGACGGCGTCGGCAGACCTGACACGGTCGAACGCCGCCTCCAGTGCCGGGCTGGGAATCCCCGTGAGCATGTTGTCCGTGATGGCGTGCGCGAGTTCGCGGAGCGAAATGACGTCCGTCTCGGCTTGGGTCTTGCGCGCGAGCGCGCCGGCCATGGCACGGCCCAGCTGGTCGGTCGTCGAGCTTTCGGAGAGGGAGGCGGATACGACTGCGATTTTCATCGTCCACTCTCCGCTTCCCGAAGCAGGTCATCGGCGTGCTCGACGGAGGCCGAGTCGCTTTCCTGTTGCTGGTAGAAGGAACCGCCGGTGACGTCGTCGACACGCACCGTCGGCGAGCCCGTGTCAACGACGCCGGAGGCCATACGGGCTGCGAGAAGCGAAGCGTGGGTCGGAGCATGGGGCACGCCGGGCTCGCGCATGGACTCGAACTCCTCGCGCATGACGGGCACAATCTCGCCCAAATGGTCGATCTGCTCGAGGACCGTCTTCAACGGAAGGCCAGCGTGGTCGAGGAGAAAGAGTTGGCGCTGATAATCGCCGACGTCCTCGCGGAAGCTGAGCGTGCGATCGATGACCTCCTGCGGCGATCCCACGGTGAGCGGTGTCTGCGCGGAGAAGTCTTCAAGCGAGGGGCCGTGGCCATAGACGGGCGCATTGTCAAAGTACGGGCGGAACTCACGCTTGGCGGTCTGGGAATCCTTGGCGATGTAGAACTGACCGCCGAGGCCGACGATAGCCTGCTCGGGTCTCCCGTGGCCGTAGTGGGCGAAGCGCTGGCGGTAGAGCTGGATCATGCGCTTGGTGTGGCTCATCGGCCAGAAGATGTTGTTGTGGAAGAAGCCGTCGCCGTAGTAGGCAGCCTGCTCGGCGATTTCCGGCGAGCGGATGGAGCCGTGCCAAACGAAGGGTGCCACCCCATCGAGAGGGCGCGGGGTGGAGGTAAAACCGCGAAGGGGCGTACGGAACTTGCCCTCCCAGTCCACGTCCTCTTCTTCCCACAGGCGGCGCAGGAGTGAGTAGTTTTCGATGGCGAGCGGAATACCCTGGCGGATGTCCTGGCCGAACCAGGGGTATACCGGGCCGGTATTGCCGCGCCCCATCATGAGGTCCATGCGCCCGTCCGACAGGTGCTGGAGCATGGCGTAGTCTTCCGCAATCTTGACCGGATCGTTCGTGGTGATCAAGGTCGTCGACGTCGACAGGATGATTTTCTTCGTCTGTGCCGCAATGTGTGCCAGCAGGGTTGTGGGCGACGATGAGAAGAAAGGCGGGTTGTGGTGCTCGCCGATGGCGAAGACGTCGAGGCCGGCGTCTTCGGCGTGCTTGGAGATAGTTACTGCGGCCTTGATGCGCTCAGCTTCGCTGGGTGTGCGCCCCGTGGTGGGGTCAGTGGTGATGTCAGAAACTGAGAAGATTCCGAACTGCATGTTGACTCCTTAGCATTGGCCGGTGTTCCGGTACCGTCTGCCAGAAGACTAACACCACTTAATTGAATCTTCAACTACTGCAACCTGGTGATGCCGCCACAGCCTAAGCATTGCATCACGATATGGCATTCACGGCTCGAGAGAGGACGGCAGAAAGGGGGCAAAGTGTTGCAAAAATATCGATAATTGACCGACGATATTTATATTTATGCAGGTCGCAGGCATACCGCGCCGAGGAAATTTTGCTGAAACATCCTACACCAATCCCCCACGGCCGTCATTTCCTACCCTTATATCAGGTTGTTGAGGCGTGCAGGAGTTTGGTGAGTCTCCCGCGAACGGCGCCGGCAACCTTTGCCACGATATGTTTCACCACTTGCTCCTGTCTGACAGCAAGTGCGACGCCGCGCAAGACGCGGCCGGGGGTGGCAAGATTTGGCCCGGTCTGAAAGACCGGGCCAAATCCATCTTTGCGCTCCCACCTTCTGCAGAAGAGCGCATCTATCCGCCACGTTCGGCCCCCGCAACCGCTACGAGCAAGCGACCCCGAGCGAGCCGGCCCACGCGCGGGGTCGCGCAACCTACTTGGCAAGCCGGCGCGCGAACACCGCCCGTAGGCGCTCCTTATTCACCGCGGCGACGGCGGACAGTGGCACGTTTGCCGGGCAGACCGCCGCACACTCGCCATAGTTGGAACACGGGCCGAAATTCTCATCGGCGACGGCGATCATCGCCGTCGCGCGGCGGGCGCGTTCTTTGCTCGGCAGGGGCAGCATCGCCAGGTGCGTCAGCTTGGCTCCGAGGAAGAGGTGGGCCGCACCATTGGGACATGCCGCAACACACGCGCCGCACCCGATGCACGCCGCGAAGTCGAGGGCGTTTTCAACTGTCTCATGATCGACCGGAACCGAATCGGCGTCGGGCGCGGTACCCGCATCCACCGAGACGTATCCGCCAGCCTGAAGGAGCTCGTCAAGCTTATGCCTATTGACCATCAAGTCACGAAGCACGGGGTAACTCGCCGAGCGCAGCGGCTCGATCCGCACAACCGAATCGTCCTTGAATGAACGCAGCCGCTGATGGCAGGCCGGCGTGTTGCGCTCAGGCCCGTGAGGCCTTCCGCCAACCAGGATGCCGCACGCGCCACAGATCCCCTCCCGACAATCCGACTCAAAGGTGAAGGGTTCCTTACCGGCATTGACCAGTTGTTCGTTGAGCCTGTCGAGGAGCTCGAGAACGCTCATCGAACCGTCGAGCCCATCCATCGTATGGTACTCGAAGCATCCCTTGGCCCCCGGGCCGGGCTGCCGCCAAATTTCTAATGTCAATTTCATGAGTAGCTCCTCGTTGCCAGCGGAACCGCGGTGAATTCCAACGGCTCCATGTGGCGGATGAAGGTACCGCCCGCACTCTCCCACGCCGAGGCAAACGCCCATTGTTCATCGTTGCGCTTGGCCTCACCGTCGGTTTGGTACTCGAAGCGAAAGTGCGCGCCCGCCGATTCTTCACGATCGAGGGCGTCGATGCACATGAGCTCGGCAAGTTCGAGGAAGTCGGCCACGCGCCCGGCTTTCTCGAGCGTCTGGTTGATTTGGGCGTCGCCGCCGGGCACGGACAGGTCCTCCCAGAATTCGTCCTGGAGGCGGCGCACCTCGGCCAGCGCCGTCGTCAGAGACTTCTTCGTGCGACCGACGCCGCAGCCCTCGTACATGATCTGTCCCAGCTCTCGATGGAACTGGACGGGGCCTCGTGTGCCACCAATGGACAGCAGGCGGTTGGTGCGTGCCCGCACACGTTCCATCGCCTCCACAACGGGAGGCGAATCCGGGCCCGGCAATTCCTCCCCCAAATGCCTAGAGAGATAATTGGGCACGGAGAACGGGAGGGTGAACCATCCGTCGACGCAGGCCGAGAGCAACGAATTCGCACCTAGGCGATTTGCTCCGTGGTAGGACCATCCGGCCTCCCCGCCCACGAACAATCCCGGGATCGAACTCATCTGGTCGAAGTCGGTCCACAGTCCTCCCATCGTGAAATGCGCACCTGGCGCGATACGCATGGGCGTCTCATAGGGGTTCTCCCCCGTGGCGTGCTCGTACATGTGGAAGAGGTTGCCGTAGCGTTCGGCAATAACTTTCTTGCCCACAGCCGCGAGCGCGTCCGAGAAATCGAGGTAGACGGAGTTCTTCAGCGGCCCGACCCCGTGGCCCGAGTTGATTTGCTCGGTTGCCGCACGCGAGGCGATGTCGCGCGGGGTGAGGTTGCCGAAGGCTGGATACTTGCGTTCGAGGTAGTAGTCCCGTTCTGTAGGCGGGATTTCTTCGGGCGGGCGATCGTCGCCGGCACGGGCGGGCACCCAGATTCGCCCGTCGTTGCGTAGCGACTCGGACATGAGGATCGTCTTGGACTGGTAAGGCGAATTAACCGGTAGCGCCGTCGGGTGGAATTGCACGAAGGATGCGTGGGCGAGGTAAGCGCCATGCTTGTGTGCGCGCCACGTCGCGGAGGCGTTCGAGTTCAACGCCAGCGTTGATTGGAAGTACACCGAGCCGTATCCGCCGGTGGCGAGCACAACGGCGTGGGCCGGGATGGCGCTGACCTCACCGGTGACAAGATCGCGGATGACGACGCCGCGCGCCACCCCGTCGTCCATGATGAGGTCGAGCATCTCGCTGCGAATGTGCAGCGTGACGGTTCCGCGCTTGATCTGGCGTTGGAGCGCCTGGGAGGAAGCTAGCTGGAGTTGTTGGCCGGTCTGGCCGCGCGTGTAGTAAGTGCGCGAGACCTGCACTCCTCCGAACGATCGGGTGGCGAGCGTTCCGCCGTATTCGCGCGCGAAGGGAGCACCGATGGCGTTCATGTGGTCAATGACGCGTATCGACTCTTCACCAAGCCGGAACGCTTCGGCCTCGCGGGCGCGGAAGTCTCCGCCCTTGACCGTGTCGGTGACGAATCGGTGTAACGAATCGCCGTCGACTTTGCGCCCTCGCGCCGCGTTGATTCCGCCCTGGGCGGCGACCGAGTGGGCGCGCCTCGGCGCGTCGTGATAGGTCACCGAGTGGACGTTGTAGCCCAGCTCGCCCAGCGCCGCCGCACAACCCGATCCCGCCAGGCCCGTCCCCACGACGACGACCGTGAACTTCTTCGTGTTCAGCGGGCTGACCAGCTTGTATGAATCACGACGCCGTCTCCAAGCGCTCGCCGGATCGCCGTCGGGAATGTTGCCGTCCAGCACGCGTCCGAGCCTCGCGCCCTTGATCTTGACCCTCGGCGGTGTGAAGCCCTCGGGGAAGGATCCGTCGGCGACGGCGTCGTTGATTCCGCTCTGAAGGTCGCGAAAGAAATTGAAGAAACTCATGAGAGCCACCCCATCTGTACTGCAAGTGGAATGGAAGCGTTGGCGAGCAAAATGGCGATCGCGGCCAGCGCCCCCACCCATACGAATACTGACCGCAACCGGGCGCCCATAGAGCCGAAATCGACGGCGAGGTTAAACGCTCCATGCGCCACGTGAATGGCAAGAAACACCATGGTGGTGGCGTAGAAGATTGCCATGGCGGGGCGATCGAAGGACGCCACGAGGTTGGAATATGCCGCCGACGCGCCGGCCGTCGGACCCTGGAAGGAGTCCGTCGCGATCGGTGTAGCCCCCACCGTCAGGTCGAGCAGGTGTACGACGAGGAAACCAAGGATAAAGATGCCCGTCACCGGCATGAGCCGCGCCGAGAGGGCTTGCAGTCCGCTGAGCTTGCGCGCCCGGTACTTGCCCCGGAACTTGCGCCCGCGCAGATACACGAGAGTGGCGGCCCACACGTGCAAAATCAGGCATGCACCCAGCACGACGCGCATGATCCACAAGACGCCAAGTTTCGGAACCAATGGGTAAAACGCGCCACGTAACCAGTGGGCGTAGCCGTCAAAACTTTGCGGGCCCATGTACACCTTGAGATTGCCATACAGGTGGATGAGGACGAAGATCGCCCAGATCGCGCCCGTCACGGCCATGGTGACCTTCAGCGCCCACGAGGGCGGAGCTTTGAGTTGCATCGTTGCCTCCTTCCCACCATTATCCCTGGCATTCGATGTGATGTATAGCACCTATGTCCCGACTGGGGTGGGTTACACTAGTGTGGACTTCCGGCCGGGACGACCCGGCGCCGGCAAACCGGCACGGACACTCGGCGAGGGACGGCCCTCAAGAAAGTACACATGCCTGCTGTTATTGCTTGGTTGGCCGTCGTGTTGACGTCGGTGTTGTCGTTTCAGGGAATTGGTGCGCTCGTCGGCATATTTGCGGCGATCGTGTATGCCTCATTCGGGGTCATGCACCGTGCGGACGCGTTGGCGCGTCGGCTAGGCGAGCCGTTCGGGACCATCATCTTGACACTGTCGATCGTCGTCATTGAGGTGGCGATGGTCGCCAGCGTTCTGCTCGGTCCCGGGGCACACTCCTCGATCGCCCGTGACGCGGCGCTTTCGGGAGCCATGCTCATCCTCAGCTGCATTCTGGGGTTCGCGATCGTTGTGGGTGCGCTCCGGCACGGGCCACTAGACATTCGCCGGCCAGCGCTCGCACAATATCTCCTCGCGCTCACCGTCCTCGGCTCGGCAACCTTCGCGTTTCCACTGGCGCTCGGCGGCGCGCTCTCGGGTTTTCCGGCGGCGGTCATCGGGGCGCTTGTGCTCGTCAGCTACGCCCTGTTCATGTGGCTCCAGCTCGGTCCTCGCTCCGGCGACTTTGCCGAAGCAGTTCCGCCACCGCGTAGCACCGAGCCCATCGGCACGAACCTGGCCTGGCTCCTTGTGACTCTCACGCCCATCGTGCTCCTCTCGCACGCCATGAGCCCCGTGCTCGACGCCGTCGTGTCGCGTACCGCCGTCGCCGGGCTGATCCTGGCGGCCGTCGCCCTCCTTCCCGAAACGCTCACCACGGTGCGCGCCGGATGGAACGGTCAGACTCAGCGCGTGTCGAACCTGACCCACGGAGCCCTCGTCTCCGTATTTGGCGCATCGGTACCCGGCGTTTTACTGATCGGTGCCCTGACCGGCCAAGCCATCAACTTGGGGGCCAGCGCAACCGATCTTGGATTGCTCCTGGCTACGCTCATCGTTCAGTCGACAGCGCTGGCGCTTGGCCGATTCACGCTCGTCCACGGAGTTGGGCACCTCGCGCTATTCGCGGTCTACGTAGTTCTCCTCTAAGAGCTGGCACGAGTGCCTCAGAGCCGGCAGGGGTGCCGGCGTCCGCGGCCGTTCGATGCTTGGGGCGGGTGGCGAGACGGCCCGACACCACTCGCCACGTGCCCCACCCGCCCGTCGGAATCTGCCTACCTCACCGAGGGGCGCTCGATCATACGCAGGCCCCACCACGTCAGGCTCGAAAGATAGACGAGCGTTACGGGAATGAACCCCAGCCCTAATACATTCGGGTCCGCTCCCGTTCGGATCGTCTCAATGAGGGTAGACGCCATGGTCGCCCAGGTGAGCTCGCCCGTCGATAGGCTGAGCGCGCCAGGGAGGAAGATCATGCTCACCACATTCAAGAGCTGGCCAACGGCATAGGCGAGGACGATCGCAAGGATGAAGGTGCCAGCATGGCGCTGATACTTTTCCTGGGCGGTGATGGAAATGAGCGCGGCCACGGCTGAGACATACAGGAAGACAAACAGTAAGATGACGACGCCGACGGTGATGACCTTCCACGCTCCAAGCTGCCCCAAGAAGTCACGGATCGGGCCGAACCAGACCGACAGGCTTTCGCCGCTCGCGCGCGCATTGGCCCAGAGCGTTGACAAGAGCGCAACGAGGATGATCGCGATCGCCGCCATAACCATCAGGTAGGCGAAGACAACTTTTGCCCAGAAGACCTGCCTTCCCGTAGCCGGGATGGTGAACGTGAAATAGGCGCGCGAGCCGCGCGTCGTCTGCCAGTACCCAAGGCCGAGGAAGATGCAGGTGGCAACGAATGCAGCGCTAGCTCCTCCAATCGCAACAATCGATGCGAGTGAGGAGACGAACTGGATGTTCAACAAGTGAACCGGGAAGGACAGCGCAACCACTACTAGGGCTACAGACAACGTCCCGAACACCACTGTCTTCTTGTAATCAAGCCATTCTTGAGCAAAGAGTTTTCCAAACATTAGCGGTATTCCTTCCGAGCGAGCGCGTCGATAGAGAGTCCGGTTTCGTCGCGGAGGTCATCCGCATTGCCCGAGTAGAGCACGCGACCGTCTTTGAGCATCACAACGTCGTCGAAGATCGCTTCCACGTCAGATACCAGATGGGTGGAGATAAAGAGGAGGGCGTCCTCGGGGAAGTCACGCAGGATCCCCTCAAGGATGACTGAACGCGCGCCCGGATCGACCCCGGAGATGGGCTCGTCGAGGAGGTAAGCCTTGGCACGCCGCGACATCACGAGCGCGATCTGCACCTTCTCCCTCGTACCCTTGGAAAGCTCCTTGATCGAAGAGGTGCTACTGATATGGAAATAGTCGAGCAATTCGGCTACTTTGCGCTCGTCAAAGTCAGCGAAGAACCTTGCGAAGAGCCGTACGGCATCGGCAACGGTTTGTTCGGCGTCAATAAATTCTTCGCTCGGCAGGAAGGCCACAAGCGGTTTGGTGGAACAACCTGGCTTGTGTCCCAAGATCGTCGCCGTCCCGCCATAATCGGAGATCAAACCCGCAAGAATCTTCAATAGCGTGGTCTTCCCAGAACCATTGTGGCCAATCAGCCCAACAACCCTGCCCGGGACGAGGTCCAAGTTGAGCCCATCGAGGGCAACAGCGTTGCCGAATCTCTTCGTCAACGATGTCACATGAATAAGCGATTCCATCATTCTTCCTTAGTTAGAACTGATCCAGCGTTGTTTGAGGAGGTTTGCAGCCCCGTCGAGGTTGAGTCCCAAGCCTTGAACCGCCGCGATATGACGGTCTGTTAACGCCGTGGCAGCCTCCTCCCGACGCCGTTGGATTACGCTTTCGTCATCAGTCACGAAGCGTCCTTGGGCCCGTGCGGGGACTGTCAGCCCGTCGTCGTCAAGCTTGTTAAGTGCGCGCTGAATCGTGTTCGGATTTACCCCTTGTTCAAGCGCAAGTTCGCGCACGCTAGGGATCTTCACACCTGGCTCCCATTCGCCACAGATGATCTTTTGGCCAAAATTCTCCGCGAGTTGGATCCAGATGGGCCGGGAATCATCCAAAGCCATAAATACCCCCTTTACCACTGTATTAGTGTATTAACACAGTGACACAGGGGGTACCATATGTCAAGACGCAGCTTACGCACACTCCGAACCAGTAGTGGCACAATATACCTGTGGTATCTCAAGTCTCAGCACATAGCCAAGAATCAGTATGGTTTATCCGAAACGGACTACCCACCATGCTCTCCTTCGCCACGCGCGGCTACCAGATCCTCTCACGCTTATTTCCATTGGCTAGCTTTGGCGCGATCTATGCCCTCTGGCAGGTGTTAGCGCTTTGGCTACTGGGAAGACTTAAACAGACGGGCGTCATCTTAGAACGTAGCGAAGTCAATTTCACCGGACAGGTATCCGAAGCCAGCATCTGGCCCTTAATTGCGCTCGTTTTCTCCATCCCCGCCGCAACTGTTATCACTATCGTCATCATGCTCGCTATGCGTAAGCGCCAGGCCAGCACACGCGCAGCATCAACTGCGATAGCCACAGCAATATACATCTTTAGCCCAGCACTATCGGCGATAGTAGACGATTCTTCAACCCTCGCTACCCCTCTGCTTTCCGCCATCCCCACGGTGATCTTTCGTTGTGTCATCACTATCGCAACACTCTTATTCTTCTGGTTGGGCGGTGGCATCATTTTGGCGTGGGCAGGAAGGCGCGCATTACGCCAACTCGATTCCCTCGCAATACTCGTCGCAAAAGCTCTACCGCTTCTTATCATTACTCTGCTTTTTGTGTTCTATTCGCAAGAAGCATGGCAGATCGCACGTTCAAATAGTTGGAGCAAAATAAGCACATTGGCACTGATTCTGGTGGGCTTAACAATCGGGTTAGTGGTCATCTCCTCACGCGAACGAGTCCTGGACATCCTCGATACGCCGATCGACGACGAACGGGCAAATCAATTACTTGCCGAAACCCCTTTCAAACTCTCTGACAATGCTCACCCAGCACGCTTGACTCGTCTGCAAAGGGGAAATCTTATCCTGAATCTGGCCCTCACTCACCTGATACAAGTGTTCTGGTTCATGATCCTCGTTATAGCATTCCTCCTTCTTCTCTCAGTTGTGTCGGTACCTGATCCGCTAGCACAAGCGTGGCTCGGAGAAGCGCGCGACCATATCCATTTGTTCGGCATCAAATGGGCATTTGGCGAAGACGACATCAAGGTGGCCCTCATCTTGGCCAGCTTCGCTGGGCTTTCTTTCGCTGCATCAACAACAACCGAACAGACCTATGCCAAAGATTTCATCGCACCTCTACTCGAAGAGATACGAATTACAAAATTAGCTGTCCAGGCCCACCAGGTGGAGGTAGAACAAGCCGGGCAACTATCCAGGATATTCAGCGATTCGAAGGAACTGCTCGATTCCGTTTCCCACAACGAATAAAGACCACGAGAACGGCCAAGCTCTCCTTCCGAACAGGCCCAGCGAAATGTTCCATCCCCGGCTGTCATAAAACTCGGAAAACACCGTAGAAATCCATGATCTGGGCATATCTAACAGCCCGCCACGCCATCGAGGGCGCGGCTCTGTGTGCCAGCCTCGTTGCGAGTCAGTATGAGGTCATTTTTGGTGTTGGGGCGAGCATTTCGGGGTTCTGTCGTATGGTCAAATGTTTCTGAGCCGATTGTGCATTTGTCATTGAGCCAGTGGGTGGCTCAGTTTTTCGCGGTAGAGAAAAGGACACTGGCAGGTTCGTGTTCTAGATTCCTGAATGTTGTTTATTGCGATGTTCAGGAAGGAAAGGAACTTGACCATACCAGTGTCCGTTCAAAAAGATATCAAATCTCGCCTTGGGCAAGGACAGAGCCAGCGCCCGCCCTGCCGGCAGCACGGCCTGCTTGCCCCGTTACTTTTTTGAGGAGCCCTAGTTCTGTTGTTTGTGCGGGATGATGGGTTTGTTGGCTGGACGATCCCGGCATGATTGTCTGCCCCTGTCTTTTGAATGATCCGGGGGTGTTGTCACCGGGATCGGACAGACATGTTCGTGATTGCTGATCAGGGGCGTGGCACTGGAATAGGATGCCTGTCGTAACGTGGGTGTAAGGCGGATGTGTTTGCCCTAAGGCCAACGAAGTTAACCGTTTCTACCTCGAAGGCGAGAGCATCATGGAACCTGGAGATTTCAAGATCTGGCTGGGTATAGACGTGGGAAAGGCTGACCACTGGGCAACCGCTGTTAACGATTCCGGTGAGCTGGTTTACTCCCACTCTTTGCCTAACGATGAAAGCAAACTACGCGCGATTTATGACGATCTAGCAGCCCAAGGTCGTTTGCTAATAGTTGTCGATCAACCCGCGACAATTGGCGCTTTAGCTGTCGCAGTTGCACAATCGATGGCAATCGCTGTCGCATATCTACCAGGCCTGGCGATGCGGCGCATCGCAGACTTATACCCAGGCAATGCGAAAACTGACCAACGCGATGCGTTCATCATCGCCCACGCAGCTCGTACAACGCCTCACACGCTGCGAACTCTTCGCACTATCGACGAAGACGAAGCCGAGCTGGGGATGCTCACCGGGTTCGACGACGACCTCGCACGCCAGATCACCCAGACTCGTAACCGCATCCGCGGTTTGTTGACACAGATTCACCCAGGACTAGAACGCGTGATTGGACCACGCCTGGACCATCCAGCAATCCTAGCCATGCTACAAACCTGGCCTGTTCCTGCCGCATTGAAGAAAGCTGGCCACTCTCGCATTGGCGCCAAACTCAAGAAACACGGAGCCAGGCGCTGGCAAGCATGGGCCAATGAGATTATCGACGCTCTTGCCACACAGACAGTGACCGTGACAGGCACAAACGCGGCAGCCATTGTCATCCCACACCTAGCACACACCTTAGCCGGGCTCTACCACCAGCGTGATGATATCGAGACACAAATCGAGAAGCTGGTGACCGAACACCCTCTTTACCCGGTCCTCACCTCCATGCCAGGAATTGGGGTGAGGACCACCGCTGTGATCATCGCCGAGCTTGCAGGAAAAGAATTCGACTCCGCCGCCAATCTCGCCTCCTACGCAGGCCTAGTACCAAGAACACGTCAGTCTGGAACATCAATTAAATCCGAGAACGTATCCCACACAGGCAACAAACGCCTCAAACGAGCCCTATTCCTGTCCGCCTTCGCTTCCCTACGTGCCGATCCCATTTCACGACGCTATTACGACAAGAAACGCCTTAACGGAAAACGACACAACCAAGCCATCATCGCCCTAGCCCACCGACGCCTAACCGTCATCTACGCCATGTTACGAGACGGCACCTTCTACGAAACCCAGCCCCCTAAAAAAGCCGCCTAGACTTGACAGAAGACATAGGGGCACCCCCAGACGCGCTGGCATACCCAGAGACCTGCTCCTCCCGGGCGGACTTGCCAAGCACCCCAGCTCAAGCAACCAGCACCCCGGAATCAACCACAAACCACCAAACTCACAACAGGCTGACAAGCACGGGGTATGAACTGTGTACAAAATTAGCCCGAGAACCATCAACCAACTCCACCCATGGGAAGACAGCCTCACCATCCGAAAAGGATGGATTCGAAGCTAACGACACGCCCGCATTAGACCCACGTTTTGTCTATTAACCCTCAAATAAGGGAGGGCAGCTACGCGTGCAGCTACCCTCCCTATAGATCCTAGGAAATCTTAGGAATCACGGCGGTGACGCGCGGCGTATCGCGAGGCACCAAGCAGGCCAGCACCACCAAAGAGGGCGAAGATGGAGGCCATCAACGTGCCATCCGTGGAGGCACCGGTGTAGGCGAGCTTTGCCTTGGGAGCGTCAGCCTTCGCAGTGACTTTGTTCGCCACAGGCTTGTCCGTTTCAGACTGAGCTGGAGCAGGCTCCTCAGCCTCCGTACCAGGCTCGGTCACCTCCGGATCAGCCGGGTTGACAGGCTCAACCGGGACGTTGCAGATCTCGATCGCGTCGGAATCAGCATAAGTTTTCTCACCGGCTGCAAGGACTTCCTTAGCCGAGGCGAGTGCCTCAGCATGGGCGTCACGGCCATCGATTGCCTTCTTGAGCACCTCACCGGCTTCTGCGAGGCTGGTCTGTGCCAAGTCGTTGGCAATAGTCACCTGCGCAGCAACTCCCTTGGCAGCTTTAGCTTCGGCCTTGGCAACCGCGAGAGCGTCGGCGAGAACATTGGCGTCGCCAGCCTCAAGCGAGAGGGCGTTCGCCTTGACAAGTTCGGCCCACAGCGCGCTAGCGTCTCCGGCCTCAACGGAGGCTTTCTGGGCTGCGAGCATCTGTGCATATTTCGCTCCAGCCTCTTCGCCGGCAGCGATTGCGGCCTTGTCCAGCGTCTTGAGCTCGTCCAACAGAACGTTGGCATCGCCAGCCTTAAGCGAGGACTTGTTCGCAGCGACCATCGCCTCGTGCTTAGCAGCAGCATCTTTAGCCGCGACGCCGGCCTCAGCGTTCTTCTGCGCGACAACCTCGGCCTTGGCCTTCGCGTCGTCACCGGCGGCGATAGCGGCCTTATTAGCAGCCTTCATCTCAGACTCGAGGGCGTCGACGTCAAAATCCTTGACGGCCAACCATGCTTCGTAGGCCTCCTGGACTGCCGCATCCGCAGCTTCTTCAGCCTGCTTGGCGGCAGCATAGTCAGCCTGAGCCTGCATGAGAGCCTCGCGCGCCGCCGTTTCTAACTGATCAGCCTCTTCAAAGGCCTTGCGCGCGGCCTTTGCCTTTTCGTCAGCCTGCTTGAATGCCGAGAATGCCGCGGAGGACTCTTCCTCAGTTTTCTTCAGTGCCTCATCTGCGGCAGTCTTTTCATTCTGCGCAGCTTCCCACACCTTGTGAGCCTTCGCCGTAGCCGCGCCCTTCTCATCTTCTACAGCCGTGGCCTTATCGAGAGCTTGCTGAGCCGTTGCCACAGCTTCATCTGCGCTGGCCTTGGCGTTCTCAGCATTGCGCACGGCCTCGCGAGCTTCCTGTGCAGCACTCTTGGCAGCTTTCAGTTCCTCGTCCGCCTTATTGAGCTCCTCCTGAGCCTTATCGATAGCAGCGTCGTTCGAGCTACCTTCCTGTGCGGCTTGAAGAGCACTGCGAGCCTCGGCTAGCTTAACCTTCGCAGCCTCCGCCTTTTTCTCGGCAGACTCAACCTCCTGACGAGCTGACTGTACCTGGGCGGCATACTCATTGTATCCAGCTTCAATTCTCTGGTATTCCGCATAGGCGTCATCGTATTGCTCCGCCTTATCCTTTGCGTCGGCGACTAAAGCGTCCGCCTCCGCCTTCAAGCGTGGAATAGCGCGCTCCAAATCTGCCAACTCGAGCACATCGTTGTGGTAATCACCGAAGGTCTTTTCTGCCAGGCGGTTATCTTCCGGAGAGAAGGTATCGTTGGCCTTGTTCTGAGCTTCCTGCCAAGCAGCCTTCTTTGCCTCAAGAGTGCGCTGGATGCCCTGAGCCTTGAGCGTCTTTTTTTCATGTTCGCGTGCCTTGGCATCAGCAACCTTGACTGCCTCTTCAGCCTCTCTGTGCAGCTTCTCGTACGTGTCCTTGGCTTCATTCTTCGCGGTGTTACGCGTGTGCGCGGTAGTTAATAGCCGGCTAACCTCTTCGGTCAGATCCGAGACAGCCTTTTCAGCAGTGGCGAGTTGCTGTTTCGCCTTCTCCACGGCGGCCTGCTTAATAGCCACGTCCTCAGCGTCAACCGTGCCGGCCTTGGCCTCCTCAGCCTCGAGGGTAGCAAGTTTCTCATTAGCAACTACTTTAGCTCTCTTGGCTTCATCATCCTTGGCCTGCTCAGTCTCTTTGGCCGCCGCAAGCTTCGTTGCTGCGTCCGCAGCCTCCTGCTTCGCTGATTCGAGCTCGGCCTCCTTGGCCTGTTTCACCTTTCCTGCGGCGATATGCTCATCGTTGGCAGCATGCATGGTATCAAACTTGGTAGCAACATCCTTGCCCGCGTTTTCAGCCCTCAGCTTGGCCGCATCCAATACCTTGCCCTTGGCACGAGCCACATCAGCAGTCTTCGTCCAAACAGTGTTGGCCTCAAGCATCGCCTCACGCTTCTCGGCCGCATCGCGAATCACCGGAGCCGCCTCATTGCGAGCCGCCACCAGAACCGCAAGCTTTTTGCGCGCTTCCTCACCGGCGGCAACCGCCACCTTGTTCTTGGCGATCACGTCTACCGTCCGTGCCTCGTTGACTTCCTTGGCGGCCTTCCATGCTTCGTAAGCCTCCTTGGCTGCTGTGTCCGCAGCCTCCTCAGCCTCGATAGCAGCATTGGAGTCGGCAAGCGCCTTCTGGGTAGCCTCGTTCGCAGCTTGCTCAGCCTCATCAGCGGCTACCCATGCCTCGTAGGCTTCCATGGCAGCCTGCTCAGCCTCATCAGCCTTCTGCCACTTCTCATAAGCCTCCTGGGCGAGCTTATCGGCGGCTTCCTCGGCTTCGGCGGCCTTCTCCCATGCCTCGAACGCCTCAATCGCAACCTTCTCAGCCTCATCAGCCTTCTGCCACTTTTCATAAGCCACTGAGGCTGCCTTCTCAGCTTCAACTGCAGCGTCATAAGCCTTCTGCGCAGCAACAACTGCATCCTTGGCAGTCTTAAGCCCTTCTTCAGCCTCGGTCAGATCAGCCGCAGCCTTATCGGCGTCCTTCTTCACGGCGTCGTAAGCCGCCTGAGCCTCATCAACATGCGCCTGGGCAAGATCGAGAGCCGCCTGAGCCTGCACAACCTTGCCGTGAGCAACCTCAACAGCGACGGAGATCATCTCCAGCTGATGCTGCTTTTCCTCAGGGGTCAAGCAAACCACGGTCTTCGCGGCTTCCTGCTCCGACGAAGCAGGAACGGCGGAGGCTACGGTGCCTGCGCCAACAACAGCCGCGCTCAAGGTCGCCGCCAGAGCCACCTTCATTGCGAGCGAATTCTTCGGTTTCATTCCATAATCTCCTTCGAGTAGTGAAGCTTCAGCGCGAGGCTCCGCTTCGTGAATGTCACGACCGGCGGTCGGCTACCGCCCCCAGCTATTTCTGAGGTTTTCAACTTACACCGACAAAAAATTGGCCCCGTCAGCCCCCAGGGGCATATGGAGACTCCCCCCGCAAACTCCTCGAAAAAGCGTTTTAGCTGGTAAGAGCCATACGAATGTCACAAACACAGGCACAAAAGCAACATATGAAATGCCTTACATGTCTACCTGGAGGCTTATCGCTTTTCGGGCCTGACCCCTGGAAAGTAGAGACGTCGGGGATAGCTAAGTTGCTTTGGTCGGTGTAGCTGAGTTTTGGGTTTCAAAGACGTCAGGGGCCAGCAGGTGACACCATGAGTGCCGCCGGCGAGTGTTGTAGCGCATGCACCACCGAAAGACTTCTTGGCGGCAGACCAACGGATTGTCAAAGACTTTCCGGTTACGCATCACCCCTCGTTTGAGCGTGGCGTTAAATGACTCTGCCAGAGCATTATCAGCACTGGTTCCCACAGCACCCATGGACTGGGCAATCCCTAGCGATGAGCAATAAGCCCTAAACGCCTGTGAGGTGTAGACACTGCCATGATCCACATGGAAGATCGCGCCATCAAGACTGCCACGAATGTTCTTAGCGTGAGTCAAAACATCGATAACCAGAGACGTACGCATGTGCTCTGCCAGCGCATGGCCAACAAGCTTGCGTGAGTACACATCAATGACCGTGGCCAGGTACATGTTCTTACCAGCCTTACACGGCAGGTAGGTGATATCACCAACATAGACCTGATTAGGGCCAGTAGCGGTGAAGTTACGATTGACCAGATCGGGCATGACTCGGCGGCCAGATGCGCCCTTGGTGGTGATATACCTGCGACGTTTAGTAAAGCCTTTGAGCTCCATGGCCTTCATGATTCGTGCGACCTTCTTGTGGGTGACCAGCTCAAGGTCTCTATCTTCTTTTAGGCTCGCAGCGATGCGTTTAGCCCCATAGAGACCATGTTCATCATCGAAGATGGTCTTAATCTTGGCTCCAACAAGAGCATCAGAATACATGCATTTCTGGCGTGTTTCGCGGGTGTTGGCCCACTTGTAGAAGGAGGAACGGTTGAGCTTGAGGACTCTACACATCCGCTTGACCGAGTGTTCGGTTCGGTAGTCATCAACAAACTGGAAGCGGATCATCAGCTTGTCTCTTCGGCAAAATACTTCGCAGCCTTACGCAGAATGTCGAGCTCTTCACACAGTTTTGCATTCTCACGTTCGAGCTCACGGATGCGCTCTGATTCGGTGGCGGCTTGGGCTTGGGCGCGAAGGGCTTTGGTGCGGCTGCCTTTGCCGGTTCCATCGGCCTTGAGCCAAGTATGCAGTGTGGCTCGGTTGATTCCGAGTTCGGCAGACGCGGCCTTTAAAGAGAGGTCCTCGTAATCTTCGTAAAGAGCCACGGCATTACGTTTGAACTCTTCACAGTACCTGGGCATGGTGGTAGATTACCTTTCTTCCCAACCCGACAGGGTCGGATATCAGGTGTCTACCCCACGGGGATCAGGTCCTCGAATGCCTCCGCCGCCTTACCAGTACTCAACAGCCCTCATCATTCCACCCTAATATTTTGCATGTCACGCAACTTGATCTGCAACGAACTGCGGTCGTGAGAGTATTTAAAGCCAAGCACGCTTTTATTGCATTAAACGCAACACTATGCGACAATTAGTTCATGAGCATTGCAAATGAGGTTTTTACGGAATCGGCATCTGCCGACACCCTAATTGGAGAGCAAGTACGCTTTTGGTTATTTCGACGCGGCCTCAACCAAGCTGATCTCGCAGCTGGTCTTGGGCTCTCAATACCCACAACGTCACGAAAGCTGGCCGGCAAGACCGCCTGGAGCGTAACCGATCTAGCGCGTGCAGCCGCCATCTTGAACGTCGACATCACTGACTTATTTAGACCAGAAGTCATCGCAAACGAGCAAAAGAAAATGGCCTCTCACTCCGAAGAGTTCGAGACCATTTCATCAGTGGCGGGGGCAGGATTTGAACCTACGACCTCCGGGTTATGAGCCCGGCGAGCTACCGAGCTGCTCCACCCCGCGTCGGCAATTAACAGCTTATTCACGAATCATTCAAGATTCAAGGCAAGGCGCGGTGCCCTTGCTCACCATTTAAACATCCATCAAGCGGCTCGCATCATCCAACCGATGAAACTGATCTGGTTATCTCCTGAAACGACTGCCTAGCTGAGCATGCTAAGTATGTTGACACAAGTAAGGGTGTTCTTCCCGGTCAGCACCGGGAAGAACACCCTTACATCAGGATACGGTCCTAGGCTCGACGCCGAGCCGCCAATACCGCTCCTGCAAGGAACAGCATTGCGCCCGCTCCGATCAGGCCGACCGAGTCGAAACCGGTATGCGAGAGTTCCGCCGACTTCTCAGCCACGATGGGAGCCTTGTACCCCTTCTGGTCCGGCAGTGTCAGCCCCGAAACGAACGGCAGTTCCGGTCCCGGATTCCCGGACGGCTTCGGCGCAGGCTTGTTCGGCTCAGATTGCGGATCTCCAGCCGGCGAGTCGACGACTTCGAAGGCCGCCTCTGCCGTGCTAGCGCCAACGATCCGTGCCGTGTGCTTGCCGAGCGCGAAGTCACTCGGAACAGTCCACGTCACCATCATGACGCCCTTCCCGTCAGCCTTAACTTCGGCAACCGTCACAGGATCAGAATGGACAGTCACCGTGAGTTTCTCTCCAGGCACGAATCCTGAACCGGTAATCGTGAGCGAAGAGCCTCGCTCGACCTTCAGGCGATCGACGCTTGCCGTGGGCTTGGCTTCCGCAGTCGGCTTGGGGTCCGGCTTCGGATCAACCGTCGGCTTCGGATCCGGCTTCGGGTCCGGCTTCGGGTCTACCGTGTCGACAACCGCGAATTCGGTCTCTGCCACGGACTCACCCGCGATTCGCACCACGTGTGCGCCAAGCTCGAGGTCGTCTGGCACCTTCCACGTGACGGTAATGCCGCCATTCTTGTCGGCTTTACCCTCGAAGACCGTCGCGAGGTCCGAATCGATGGTCACCGTGAGCTTCTCCTCGGGCGCAAATCCCGATCCGGTGATCGCGAGCGAAGAACCACGCTCAACGCTTTCCTTATCAAGGCTGACTTGGCCATTCGATTCGGGAGCCGGATCGGTCGAGTCATCCCCAGGCTTGCCAGTCGGCGCATCCCCGGGCTGGCCCGTCGGGTCGTCCCCGGGGACCGGGTCCATCTGCTCGCTACAGGTTCCGCCCAGGCGGATTTCACCAGCACCGCCGAAGGCTTGGCCATTCTGGGCGTTCAGGCCGGTCAGCTTGACGAACTTGCCCTCTATCGCGGGGAATTCCACGACGGTCGGCGCGGTGCCATCGGCGAACTGGCCCTCGGCAACCGGGTTACCCCACACCTTGCCATCCATCGAGACATAGATCTCGTAGCCCTTCATACGGCCGTTGGCCTGATTCTGCCGCGGGGTGTATTCAAGGCCCGTAAAGGTACAGGTCTTGTCGGTCGCAGCCTTCGGCTTGAGGGTAATGAAGTGCGGATAGGGAATGTCCGGCGACCACTGGGTGTGCCAGTAAGTGTTGGGGTCTCCATCGATCGCGGCAGCGGCCGGTCCGTTTGGCTTCGGCTCTCCCTGCTTTTGTTCGGAGCTCTGGCCGACGAGGGTAAGATCCTTGCCCCCAATTGGGTTAACAAGCTCAACCTTCGACGGATCCAGCGTGACCTCCGACGATCCCGTGCCCTGCGCATCTCCGACCTTCCAGCTGCCTGTGAAGACTAGCTTGCCCGGGTCGGCAGACTTCGCCACGGTGACGTCCCACGTTGCCACGGACGGTGCTCCCTTGACGGCCTCAGCCGAACCTGCCTTGGCAAGCTTGGCGTTCCAGCCTTCCGGGAGGGCAAGCTTGTGCTCGACCCCGGTAAGCTTGTCCTTGTAGGTCTCTACCTTTGTGGTCACGGTGTAGGCGCGGGTATCGGCGTCGCCCGCCTTTCCAGGCGTAACGTCGATCGAGGTCACCGGGATGACACCCAGATCCTCAACGCGGAAGTTGTCGAGCGTCAGGTCGCCCTGATAGTTTCCGCCAGTCTTCAGAATGCCGATGAAGGTCGTGTCTGCGCCGGCGAAGAACTCGGCCGAGAACTGCTTCGTGCCCGGACCGGACTGACCATCGGCTCCGCTCCATCCCTTGCCGCGCGCCGAAGGAATCGGCCATTGCTGATCGCCGGCCTGCTTCCAGCTGTTGCCGGAGGCCACGTCATGACCGACGAGCAATTGGTAGTCGCCGTCGTAGGCTGCCTGGTAGTCGAAGGAAACACGGTACGTGTGCTCGGCCTTCATGGGAACCGACGCCGAGGTGGTGCGCAGGATGAGGCCACCGGTCTCTTCGTGCGCAAGCAGGGACCAGTCGCCGTCGAGGACATTGTCAATGTACTTCTGGTTCTTGGCCGCAGGCTTCTTGGCGGCGACTGCTCCCCACCAGCCGGCTTGAGAGTACGGCTCGTGGCGAAGTGCGAGCTGCGTGCGTGCGTCTCCACGGTTGGCCGGGCCGGTGACGAAGGGCCAGTAGCCCGTGTCGGTATTCTCGAAGTTGGTGAAAGCGATCGTCTGCGCTGTCGGAGCCTTGTCAGTTTCGCTGAAGGCGACGACGCGCAGGTCATCCACCGCGACGCGCGCCTCACCAGCACCCACCTTGACCGAGAAGGTCATAGCCTTCCCGTCCGTGTGGAAACGTACCGGCACGCGCTGGAAATTCTTATGGAACTTCTCATCGGAAGCCGTCGAGTTCACGGCGCCCGAGTTGTTGATCGTCGTTGCAGGTTTACCTTCTACGACGGCCTGGTACTGAGCCGGTTTGACGACGCCGTCCTGGCCAGCAACCGATACCGTCACCTCGCGGGTCTTTCCGGGTTCGATTTCCACCCACGCCCATGCAGAGTAATCACCCGCGGGCAGGGTAATCGACTGGGAGATGGAACCCTCACCCTCACCGAATTCCGCTTGGAAGTTCCGGCGGTCCGAGGTGGCAACGGCGACCTTGCCGCTCGTCTTGTAGGCATCAAGCGTGCCGGAGAAGAATCCCGGATCCTTGAAGGCCGTGCCGTGGCCCCAATCGGGAGCGACGGTCTGCGGAAGCGCTTTCGTGGGGTACAGGACGTAGGCGGTGCCCGCCTTGGTCGCGGGGAGGCTGATAGAGCCATCGACAACAGCAATATCTCCGACTTCCACGCGGCCCGTATCGGTGAGCTCGTAGAGCTTCAGGATCGGCTGAGTGGCCCACGTGTTCGTGAGCTTCCAGGTTCGGGCCTCGCCTCCGGGGTTGTAGTAGTAGAGGCGTTCCTTGCCGCCGTCCTTCCATGGCAAGAGGTAATCGCCCTTGTCGTAGACGGTTGCGCCGTCGTAAGTCATGACGCGGTCACGGGCAATGCCGAAGCCGTCAACTGTGCGTTGTGCCGAGGTAACTTCAGTCCCGTTCTTGAAGGTGATTTTACCTGGTTCGTCATTAACGGCTTCCTTCCAGGTCATGATGTCCGACTGCTGAAGGAACTTCGCCGGAAGATTCTTGGTCCACACCATCTCGTGGAACTTGTTGTAGTCAACGTGGCCGGTCCAACCCTCGTATTCATAGACGTTCGCGTTGCCCAGCATGGGGTTCGGGTTAAAGGTGTCACGGTATGAGTTCTGGACGAAGCGGATGAGGTCCGAGTTTAGCCCCTTGTTCTCAGGCTTCTTGACATAGCTTTCGTCTGTTGCCCAGTGCGACCACGTCGAGGCCGTCGGGAGCGAGAACGCCCACTCGGAGGCTAGGCGCCAACCACGTTCCTGCATACGCCAGGCGAAGGCTTCGGCCTGCCATCCGCTCTCGTAGTAGACGTCCCAGTAGAGCCAGTTGAGGTTCGAGCCTTGGGGGAAGTCCTTGCGCAACTGGTCGAGACGCTTGAAGACGTTGCCGGTTGCGAGGTCTTTCTTGTCGTTCATCTTGTAGGCCTGGTTCATCCATCCCCACGCCAGTTCAGGGTCCATTCTCAGCTCGCACGGAGCAGCCTGTCCCTTCGGGTTCTTGGCAACATCGGTAAAGCCGTTGATTCCGTCAGAGAAGCACTTTGCTTCGGAGTAGCTTTCCGTGGCGTTCACGTGAATACCAAAGGTGGCGTTCCAGTCCTTGCCCTCTTCGACGAGGGTCTTGAGGTCCTTCAGCCCACCGGCTCGTTCGTTGTAGTTGTTGCCGTAGTCTCCCTGTGCGGAATCGTGTCCTTCGGCCTGGTAGCCCTTGAGGAGGACCTGCTGGCCGAGGTTGTCCGTGGCAAGGGCGACCCTCTTCGTGTCGTCGAGTGTGCGCAGGAACGGATGGGTCGCCTGGGAGACGATATTGAACGGAATGCGGGTGATCACGCGATTCTTTGTGTCCTCCATGCCAATAAAGTGGCGGAGGATATCGCGAGACGCAATGGCGGAGTCCTGCCAGTCAACGACGCCGTCGTTATTCGCATCATCAGTAATCTTGACCTGGATGAAAGGATCGGGCTCGGTGCCGATGCCGCCCTCGGGAGCGTACTTACTGACCGCCCCGCCACGGTAAACCCACTCGTAGGGAGAGACAGTCGCGATTCGACTGCCACCTCCATCACGTACAGCCAAAACGTAACGGTCATTACCCGAGGTGTTGGTCTTGGCGGTTCTGTCATCAATGGCGTTAGTCTCGAATCCGGCTGCGAGACCGTGGCCATAGGCCCCACCCATCCATACTGTGTATTGCCCAGCTGGAGACTTAGCGGCAGAGATTAATATGTCGCCTGAGCGGCCTCGATCTGTATCGATACGTGCACCGATCAAAGAGGATTCGGCATCATTGGCCGCGTTCACCGAAACAAGGTCGAGGCCAGGAATCTCGATCCGATTGATCTGACGACGTGGGTCCTCGATGTTGGTGATGCGGTAGTCCAGCACCTGATCCTTGACGGACATGACGACGTCGAATGAGGTCCCCTCCGAGGTCTTAAACGTCACCGGGTACGTGACCGACGTTTTGTCGCTAGAGATCACGGGAGCACCAACGGTTGCTGACGTCTCGTGGCCATCAATCTTCATCGTCGTCAACGCTTCACCATACTTACCGGGAAGCTGCTTGTCGCCGAGGCGATAGTCGACCACCTGCGGGAAGGCCGGATGCGTGCGAACCGTCAGCTTGCCATCAGTAATTTCAGGCGCACCCTCGGGAACCACAATTTCCACGGACTGGGCTGGTGTGGCTTCCTCCTCTTTATCGCTAGCCACAGCGGTGAAAGCCTGGAACTCGGCGAGGGATGCCGCCTCCTCCGGGGAGTCGTTGCCGCCCCAAGCGCTCTTGACCTCGACGCGCACGCACCGCGCGCTGACCGGATCGAAATCGACCGTCACAGGCTTGTTTGCTCCCTGGGCGGGCTGGGCAGGAATGTCAACTTCCTTCACAACTTCGCCGAAAAGATCCGCGATAGCCTGAGGATATGTGTCAGCTTCGTTACACGAGGGATCGTCACTGACGAAAATCGCGAACTTGCCGAAACGGCCCGAACTATTCGAGGACTGCCGGGGAGTCAGAACGACGCGACCGAGATTTTCCACCTTGCTTCCCAGATCGATGACGAGCTGATGCGGAAGCGGGTCCTTACCTTTCGCTGAGGACCACGCTGAGTGCCAATAGGTCTTCGTATCCCCGTCGAGGACAAGCTCGAGTGGCCCGTTGCTCCTCTCCCCTCCCGTCTCAACCGAATCCGTATACACCGCAACCATGTTCTTTTGCTCGATCGGTGAATACTCATATTTAGCGGCATAAGCGGGCGTGGACACCCCGCTCATCACGAGCGCGGCGCCCGCGACGAAGGCCGCGCTTCTTGCCAATGAAGTTTTTTGCATGTTTAGTCCTGTCGCTGGATTTCTTGGTGATGAAGCCCAGATGCACGTCGCTGTGCATCAGGTCCGAATGCTTCACTCACAAGGATAGCCAGTTCTCAGAAATCATTCAGCCAATTTGCAGAAAATACCTCATTAATCTTCCCACCTTTTGCCAATTTGTAAAAAGTGGGGTGTCTGGCTCAGCCCGCTTGTCCACTCCTGAGTCCTCACCGCCACACGCCCGCCCCCTCACACCGCCCGCACCGCGCTGGTGGCAACGCATACGTGTGGGGGCCCGGTCTCACCGACCAGGCCCCCACATGCGTCACGCTTTACTTGCCGCTGAGCTCCTGCTGAGCCTTCACGGCCTCGTCGATGGCCTTCGACAGCGCATTCTGGGCCTTGCCGTACTCGGCCCAGTTACCTGAGTTGAGCGCCTTGCTCGAGTCCTCGATGGCCTTCTTCGCGTCGGCCAACGCCGTATTCAAACGCTCCTGCGCGGGTCCGGCGGGTGCCGGGGCAGGCGTCGCGCTCCGCGTCGGCGCCGGCGTAGCGGCACCGCTGGGTGCAGGAGTCGGTTCGACGACGCTCGGGTCAACCGTTCCGCCCTCAACCGGGGCTTCCTTTTGCCCGACGACACCGGCGTCGCCCGCCTGCACGCCCGAATCTCCACCGAAGACCTGATCGAGGGACTCGTCAAGCGTGGGGGCAAATCCGACGTTGTCGCCGAAGAGCGTGAGAACGTACTGAAGTGTCGGGTACTGCGTGCCCGAGGACGCCTGGACGTAGATCGGCTGGACGTAGAGCAAGCCATCTCCGACCGGCAGCGACAACAGGTTACCCTGCAGGATCTCGGTTCCTCCTTGGCGGAGAAGGTTGAGATCGGTCGACACTTTAGGGTTCGCAAGCATCGTGTTTTCCGCCTGACCCGGGCCCGGAACCGTCAGGTCACGCGGGAGTTCAAGGAGGCTGAGTCGGCCGTACCCCTCCCCCTTGACGCCCGTCTGGTTGCCGGCATCGCCGGACGCGGCAAGGAAGCCGGTCATAACGTTACGGTTCGTCCGCCCTCCCGGAATGTAGGAGGTCGTCAGCGAGAACGCCGTCTCCTTCTGCCCCGGCATCTTAAGCGTCAGGTAGTACGGGGGCTGGTTCGGCGTCGTCGGACCGGCGGCCTTGGTCGGCTCGAGCGGGACGTTCCAGAAGTCGCCTCCGGAGTAGAAGGACTTGGCGTCCTTGACGTGGTAGCGGGCGAGCAATGCGCGCTGGATCTTAAAAAGATCCTCCGGGTAGCGAACATGGGCGATGAGGTCGCCGGGCATCTGCGCCAACGGAGTGATCTGTCCGGGGAAGATCTTCTTCCACGCGTTGATGATGGGGTCCTCGTCGTCCCACTGGTAGAGGGTCACCGAACCGTCGTAGGCGTTCACGATTGCCTTCACGGAATTGCGGATGTAGTTGATTTCCTCCGGCCGCTGCAGTCCCAGCGCCTGAGTGGTCGCGTCGGTTGTCGCTTTGGTGAGCGTCTCACGCGCAGAGTAAGGGTAGTTGTTCGACGTCGTGTAGCCGTCGATGATCCATACCAGATCCTTCTTAGTGGCCGGATCGTTGTCCATGTCGATGACGGCGGGAACGGCCTTCGTGTCGAGGGTCAGGTAGGGGGCGACTTTGCGCACGCGCTCGTGGGGGTCACGATCGAAGAGGATCTGAGACTTGGAGGTGACGCGATCGGAGAAGAAGACGTCGGTAGAGCTCATACGGATGGCGAACATGAGGCGCTCGAAAGCATTCCCCACGCTCGGGCCACCGTTGCCAGTGTAAGTGTTCATCACCTGGCCGTTGGTGGCTGAGTCGTCCGGGTAGTCAAGCTCCCACGGGTCCGACCCTTCCGGCGCCCCGACGATCGAATACGACGGCGAGTGTTGGCCAAAGTAGACGCGCGGCTCGTATGCCCCAAGCTCACCGCTGGACGGAATACCGGCTTCCCAGAAGGCCGGATCGCCGCGGGAGGTAATGGTATTGCCGTAGGCAGCCGCCACGCCGAAGCCGTGGGTGTAGACGGTGTGGTCGTTGACCCAGGATCGACGCTCAGCATCGAGGCCATCGAGGTTCAGCTCACGCACGGCGATCACCGTGTCACGAGTTTCGTTGCCGATCTTGTAACGGTCGACGGTCAGCGGCTCCTTGAACTGGTAGTACTGCCGGTTCTGCTGGAGCTGATTGAACGAGGGATCAACGATGTTGGGATCGAGGAGACGAATCTGCGCGGCGGTCTCCGAGTCCTTTCGCAGCTGGCCCGGCTCCACATCGGTTCGGGCATCGTACTGTTGGGTTTCCACGTGCGCCATGTCGTACGCCTTGAGCGTCGCGTCAATATTGCGCTGAATGTAGGTGGACTCGAGTTCAGCCGCGTTCGGGCGAACCTTGAAATTCTCGATGAGAACCGGGTAGAGCATGGTGACTACAAGAGCCGTGGCGATCGTGGCAGCGATACCCACGATCGCGGGCTTCCAACGACGCCGTAGCGCGGCGAACACAAAAAGTCCGGCGACGAGGACCACGGCGATCGCGAGGATCGTCAGACCCGGCTTGGAAGCGTTGATGTCCGTGTAGGTAGCGCCCGAGAAGCGCTGATTATTGCCAAGCAGAAGGTCGTAGCGCGCAAGCCAGTATTTCAGCGCCACCACGAGGGCACCGAGTGCAAGGAGCACTCCGAAGTGTGCCTGGGCCTTCTTGGAGAACTTGATGCCCGTCGGCGTCGCCGAAATTCCTTCGGTAGCCCAGTAGGCGGCGGCAGCGACCACGAGGGAAATCACTAGGAGCGTGACCACGAACCCCACCAGGGCGTGGATTGCCGGCAAGGCAAAGACGTAGAAGGAGACGTCGAGCCCGTACTCCGGATCCGTGGTGCCAAACGGCGTGCCGTTAAACCACAGGAGGAAGGTCTGCCATGACGTGGACAGCCCCGCGCCAAAAACAGCACCCACCGCGGCCGGAATGAGCCCGTACACCAGCCACCGGCGGCCGAGCACGTTCTTCGCTCCGGCAACCACGCCGCTTGCCTCTTCCTTATGCTTGCCGATGGCAAGGCGGAGGTTCACGGCGACGACGCCGAAGACGACTAGGAAGCCGATCACGCCAAGCGCGATCGCTGCGCCGTACTGCGTCCAGAACACGCGCGCGGCCTGGATCTGTTCGAACCACTTAAGCTCTGTCCAGAAGTTAGCAAAAATGACGACGGCAAACACGAGTGCGCCGAGTACCACCAGGGTGGGCATAAAGGCACCACCCAACGGGGATCGGCGGTTGTCAGGCTTGCCAAGCGGAGCCATGGGAATGGTCAAGATAAAACCTCACTTCGCGCCCGATTTCGCGGGCGACGTCAAGCCGCGAGGGCAGTTACATCTTCCAAAACCGTATACCAGATGGCTAGGCGAATTCCATGTGGTTCCGCTCAAAGCGGGCGGCACATCTCTCCGGCCGCTGCCCGCCGGCTGCCCAGCCGCCCACGTAAGCTCGCCGCGAGGGGGCTTGAACCCAGCACGATGTGAAAGAATGTGGGCGTGAATGAACAATCGAAGACCCCGATGACCCGCTCTCTTGAGAAGTCCACCCTCGAGATCGAGCGCCACGTTGCTACCGGCGGGTGGGACGCCCCCATGCGCCTGTTCGCGCTCGCGCTCGCCAAAAACGCACTCGCGCAGCATCCCGAGCTCGCCTCCGAGCTGCCCGCCGATGTTCAGGCCGAGGCCATTACCGATGAAACCACCCTGTTTTCCATCGAGCAGGAAGACCTGCCGCAGGTGGACACGATTGAGGATCTTGTGAGCCGAATCGTGTGGCCCGAGGAGGTCGACGGCGCTGCCCTGTCCGTCGAACGCATCATCCTCCCGCCGGGTACCGAGGTGGCACTGCCTGAGGACCCAGTCGAGGCCGAAAAGGTTCTCGCTGCGCATCCCGACCGCCAGGATGTTCGTATCGTCGTCTCCGTCCTTCGCTCTGGGGAGACCTGGTGCGCGATTCGGATGCGCAAGTTCGACGACGACGCCAAGATCCTCTCCGGGGCCAACCTCGTCCCCGGCTTGGTTGAGGGGTTGAAGATGGGCTTCGCCCAGGACCCGGAGTTTCCTCAGGAAGGACTCGCCTAGTCCGCCCGGTACCTCCCGCCCGGCCGACACCGGGGCTGGCGGCCGCTATTTGGTTGCGTCGGGCAGAGCCGAGCAGGGCGTCAGGCCGCTGGTGTCTCCCGAGGCGATTGCCGACGCCGCCTGGGCGGCCTGCCCGATCGTGCGCACGGCCCAGATCTTGAGCCCGTCCGGCTCGTAGCCGATGGTCTCGGGGCAGTTGAAGGCCGGCGCGAGGAAGTCGGTGGCACCCGCCTCACGAGCGCCCTCGAGCTTGTGCCGGATTCCACCGATAGGGTCGATTTCGCCGTCCCACGCGATCGCCCCGGTTCCGGCGATCACTGATGCCCCACCGAGGGACCCGGGCGTGATCGCGTCGTAGATGGCGAGCGTAAACATCGAACCGGCCGATGGGCCTCCGATTCCTTCGACGACGTAGCTCACCTGCGCCGGCAGTTTGACGTCCGTGACCTGGACATACACTCCGAGCGCCGAGCCGGGGTGGAGCCAGCCGGTGGGGTCCGGTTCGAAGCCGCGCGTCCTCGTCGTGACGGCGGTAGGCTCTCCCCCGCGTTGGACATGAAGGACTACCTCGCTCCCGGCGGGCGTGAGGTCGAGAACGTCGGAGAGTTGGCGGAAGGTCTTGACAGGTACGACGCCGTCCGGGCCGGCTTTCGCCAAGGTGAGTGAGGGAACCTCAATCCCCGTCAGGACGTCTCCTTCTTTGAGCAGCCCCGCGGCCGGAGAATCGTCGGGCACACCGGCGATCGACAGTGTCATCGACACGTCCAAGCCAGCCTCCTCGAAGGCGACGGCCGCGGCCGTGTCTTGGGAGCTAGTCATGAGCATCTTGTTGCGTTCCTCAATGTCGGAGGAGCTCACCTGCGCCGGATACAGGGCGCGAACCGGCACAACCTCCTCGCTGCGATTAAGCAGTCCGCTGGCGACGAGGGCGCCCGAAATTCCGGTGTCGGCGTTTCCGAGCGACGTCACGGTGGTCATGAGAAAGTGGGTATCCGACTCGTGGGTCTGTGTGCCCGTCACGGAGACGATCTCCTTGCCCTCCATCGTTTCCGTGACATCTAAAACTGGGCCTGCAGACTGGACGATGTAGGACGTGGGCATCACTGCCCCCACCGCAAGCAGCGCCAGAAAGATACTCCCTGCCATGATGTGGCGTGGAGGACGACGAAAATCCATGGGACCTCATTTCCCGTTGCTATTTCGCGCCCGGCGCACCGTCGGCGATTGTCCGCGCGGGCGAGGGCAATTACCCTTATCGAGTACCCCTGAGGAGGAAAAGATGAGCAACACCGATCATAACGGTCAGGGTGGGTCGGACGATAGCTGGCAGGAGCGGCTTCGCGCGATCCTTGGGCCACAGGCAGCCGAGGAAATCATCAAGCAGATGAAACGGCAGGGCCAGGATCCCAACGCGATGATGGCGCAGATGATGGACCCGGCCAACCTTGCGATGGTGACCAATCAGATCCAGCAGCTACTCGGCTCCTCGGGCGAGGGCCCTGTCAATTGGCAGATGGCCGAGCGCGTTGCGCGCGAAACCATTACCGCCAAGAACCTCGACCGCCTGACGGCCGAGGCGGGTCAAAAGGCCCGTGATTCTTTGCGCACCGCCTCCCTTTGGCTGGATGCCGCCACCGCCCTTGACCCGACGACGGGCCCCAACATGGCCCTGTCTCGCCTGGATTGGGTGGCGCATTCCCTGCCGACCTTCCGCAAGCTTCTTGACCCGGTGGGCGCAAACGTCGCCCGCGCGTTTGGTGAGATCTTCCAAAGCCAGGCCGAGCACATGCCGCCGCAGCTGGCAGGCATGCTCGGCGATCCGTCGGAATTCTTGGGCAAAATGATGGGCTCGGTACTCGGCGTTCAGTATGGTGGGGCCTTGGCGGAGTTGGCCGTGGAGAGCTTCGGATCAACGGATACCGGTGTGCCCTTGCTTGAAGGTTCCTCGGCGGTGCTCGTGCCGACGAATATCGTGGAGATGGCCAATGATGTGGAGATCTCTAACGAGGAGGTCCTCCTCTATGTCGCCGTCCGCGAAAGCGCTGCCGCCCGCCTCTACACACGCGTGCCGTGGCTGCGCCCGCGCTTGATCGACACGATCGCGGAGATTGCCTCGGGCTTTGAGATCGACATGGACTCGATCGAAGAACAGGCCCGCGGGCTACGCGACGGGATGGCCTTGAACCCTGGCGGCATGCCCGAAATCGACATGACGCGCATCTTCGTTCTCGACCTTTCCGAGGAACAGCTCGACGCCGTGGCGCGCCTTCAGCTACTGCTTTCCCTCATCGAGGGGTGGGTCTCGGAGGTGACCGCCCGCGCGGTCGCCCCTCATCTACCCAACGGTGTGGCGTTGCATGAGCTTTTCTCCCGCCGGTATGCCACTGACAATCCGGCCAAGCACGTGTGGGTGGCCCAGCTCGGAATCGAGCTCACCCCACGTCTGCAAAGGGAGGCCGCCGCGTTTTGGGCGATGGCCGAGTTCAAGAAGGGCATCGACGCGCGCGACGCGATGTGGGCCCACCCCGATCTGCTTCCCAACGTTGACGCGATCGAGAAACCTGAGGCCTTCTTCGGCGGCGAGACCGCGGACATTGAGGCCGAGTTGGACTCCTTCCTCGAGGGCCTCTTCAACGACGCTGAACAGGGCCCGGCCCCTCACGAGCCTGGCTATGGCGAGGCACTCGGGCCGGAGGATTCTGCACAGGCGTGAGCATAGCGCGTGCCATTCACAGGCGCTTGTTTCATCCACAACGGTGATTTAAGCGGGTTGGCATGGGGCCGGCGCAGGTAGTGTCGGCCCCATGCAGTTAACTACGGCAGTGTTTTGGACCGACCGGTGGCAGGCCCAGGTCGGGCTCGATCCTCGTATTGCCATCAGCCTCGATGGACTGAGTAAGGAGGAGTTGGGGCTCGTCGATTCGCTCACGCGTGCTCAGGAAGAGCCTGAGGTCAAGCTCCGCGCGCGAGTTGCGGGAATTGCGCCCGAACGTCTGCGTTCCATCCTGTCCATGCTCGAGCGGGCAGGCGTACTCGTCAATCCTTCCGTGGGCATCGATCATCAGCCCTGGCGCAGGATACGCAACACCCTCCCCCAGCGCGCCGGGCGCCACGTGCATATCGCTCGTGTCGACTATCTGGGCGCGGGAATTGCACTAGCCCTCGCCCGTTGTGGGATCGGGACGATCACCACCGATGACATCGGGACTGTGGCCTCCAACGATCACCCCGCGATGAAAGCCGTAGGATTGGGGCGCACGCGCTCGCAGGCACTCAAGACGCTCCTGCGCCGGGAAGCGCCGCACATCCGCTTTGGCAAGCTCGACTCGGGTAGGCGCCCGGATCTGGCCGTCGTCAGCGGCGCTTACGCGTCTGATCCGGTCACGGTTGGCATGCTCTTGGGCGAATCGGTACCGGTCTATCAGGCATGGATCGAGGAGATCGATCTTTACGTCGGCCCTCTGTCCATCCCCCACGAAACGGCGTGCGGAAGCTGTCTCATGCTCCACCGCGAGGACCTCAATCCGCATTGGCGAACCATCTGCAGGCAGGCGTGTGCCGCCACGGCGCTCGTGCCAGAGACGACCTCGGCGATGATGGCCATCTCCCTGGCTGCCCGAGATATCGTCGCTTGGTTTGACGGCGCGCCGGCACCGGACATGTGGCGCGTGGGCCCGGCTCCCTCGGTCCCGGAGCAGCTCGTCCTGGAGCCTCATCCCTCATGCGGCTGCACCGCCTCTCATGGAGCCGCATGACCGGCGTAATGTCCGGCGCGGGTACGCTCGGCGTGGCTGGCTGACCGGCCTCATCGGGCCCGCGGCGAGCCTAGCGGCCGTATCCCAGCGGTCTTCCATTGACGATGGTGAGGATATCCATCCCATAATCGGTGAGCTTGCGCGTGCCGATTCCTTTGACCCGCCCGAGCTCGCCCAAATCCTTCGGCTTCTTCTGCGCGATCTCACGCAGGGTCACGTCATGAAGAACGAGGTGGGCAGGTTTACCGGTTTGTTGAGCGACGGCGAGCCGCCACATCCGCAGCTCCTCGAAGAGCGGCACGTCGTGCGGGTTATCCTCGGCCCAGTGCTCTTTGGCTTCCCGCGACGCCCGCCGCGAGCGCGTGGTACGCGATTGCGGCTTGGGCCAATGTTCCTCGAGAAAGCGGGTGAGCTTGCGGGTGGCGCGGCCACGATTGTTTTCTGCATACGAAATGTAAAGCTCGTCTCGTGCGCGGGTGATACCCACGTAGAGAAGGCGGCGTTCTTCGGCGATGGCGTCGCTGCCCTTGGCATGGGAAATCGGCATGAGTCCCTCGCTCATGCCGACGAGGAAGACTGCACCCCATTCAAGGCCCTTCGCGGCGTGTAGTGACGAAAGGGTGACAGCGTTTGACACGGGCTCGTTGCCCAGTTCGGCGCGTTCTTCAAGTTCGGCGATGAATTCGGCGAGGCTGGCTCGGCGCTTGTCCCACATGTCTTGGGCGAGTTTGAGCAGAGCGTTGAGGGACTCCCATCGTTCCTTAGCGGCCCCCGCCGCAGGAGCATCGGGCCTCCAGCCCATGCCGAACAGCGTCTCTTCGACAGCCTGGGGAAGCTCACTGGTGACGGGCCCACGCGCCACGGCTCTGATGGCAACCATCGCGTCTTTGACCTCCCGACGCCGGAAGAAGCGCTCCGAGCCCTTCATCTCGTAGGGAATTCCCGCCTGGGCAAGCGCGGTTTCGAATTCCTGGGACTGGGCGTTGGTCCGGTAGAGAATGGCCATATCGGAGAGTGCCATGCCCTGGGCTTGCAGGGACAGTATTGCCCCTGCGACGTTGGCCGCCTCAGCGGCATCGTCGGAATAGGACTGGTAGGAAACCGGGCGGCCCGAGGCGAGGGCCGAGACCAGTTCGACGCCAGCCTCCGAGCGGTCGGGGGCGATGACGGCGTTTGCCAGTTCGACGACCTGTGGAGTGGAGCGATAATCCCGGTTGAGTTTGACCGTGCGGGCGCGGGGAAACTCTTTCTTGAAGTTCTCGAGGTAGCGCGCGGACGCGCCCGTGAAGGAATAGATCGTCTGCGAGACGTCGCCGACGACGCATAGGTCACGCCGGTCCCCCAGCCACAGCTGGAGGAGACGGTGCTGCATTGGTGAGACGTCCTGATATTCGTCCACCACAAAGTGCTTGTACTGCTTGCGCACGGTTGTGGCAATATCCGGCCGATCGTGGAGAATCCCGATGAGGATGATAATGACGTCCTCAAAATCGATGACCGCACGTTCTGCCTTGACCTCTTCGTAGGCGCGAATCAGCGCGGCAATTTCGGCATGCGAGTATCCGGCGACCTCAGGACGGCCTTGGGAAGTGGCCGCCTCGGCGTATTCGCTAGGGGCAATGAGGGAAACTTTGGACCATTCGATCTCCGCAGCCATGTCCCGGACAGAAACCTTATCCACGCCCATTCCAAGCCGGGCCGCGGCGCTGGCAACCAGGTTGACCTTAGATTCTTTAATCTCCGGCACGCGCCCGCCGATCGCATTCGGCCAGAAATAACGCAACTGACTCAGCGCCGCCGAGTGGAAGGTGCGGGCCTGGACCGAGGGCACGCCTAGGTCACGAAGCCGCGAGCGCATCTCGCTCGCTGCACGGTGAGTAAAGGTTACTGCGAGGATGTTCTGGGCCTTGTGTTGGCCCGAGCGCACGGCGTAGGCGATGCGATACGTGATTGCGCGCGTCTTGCCGGTGCCCGCACCGGCAAGAACCGCCATCGGCCCGTTGACGTTGACGGCCACCTCCCGTTGCCGCGGATCCAGGTTTTCGAGCATGTCCTCTATATTGTTCACTTTCCGCCTTCCTCCAAGGGCCCGCCATACCAGTCTTCCATGAGGGCCCGCGCCAACGACGTCGGCCCTGGCATACTCTGCGGATCAGCCGCAAACATCTGGCGCACCTGTCCACGGGTGAAGAAACCCGCCTGAGCAATCTCAACGCCATCCGGCACAGCGCTTGGCTCCAGTTCGACCGTCCATCCGCGAAGGCCCACCATGAGGGAACGCGGATAGGGCCACGGTTGGGAAGCGACGTATTCCAGCCTGCCGACCCGCACTCCGGCTTCTTCCCACACTTCGCGACGCACCGCGTCCTCCACGCTCTCCCCCGCTTCCACGAAGCCCGCGAGCGTGGAGAAGCGCCCGTCGCGCCAGCGCCGGTTACGGCCCAGGAGGATTCGCCCGTGGCCGTCTCGTATGGCCATGATGACGGCGGGATCTATCCGAGGAAAGGTTGCATGACCCTCTTCGCATTCCATGTGCCAGCCCGCTTCACGCAGGCGGGTGGGTTTGCCGCACATGGAGCAGAACTTCGTGCACACCTGCCAGTTAGCCAGAGCGAGGGCCTCCATCGCGAGCGCCGCTTCGATGTCGGAAAGAAGGTGGCCGACCTCGCGTAACGGAGCGAAGCCCAAGCTCGCGATGGAGGGTGCGTTTCGTGACGTGCCGGCATTTCCCATCAGATAGCGCACGCCCTCGAATGTACCGAGATAGGAGGCGATAAGGCCCGTCTGGGTAAACTGCGCTCGGGGCAAAAAGGCAAGTGAGCCTTCGCTGTAGGAGACCGTATCCCCGTCAACGAGCAGGTAGCGCCCGCGATCGTCGTCCAGGATCGCGCGCATGTCGCAACGCGAATGCCCGTCCCTATCGTGAATCTTGCGCGGTCCACTCAGCTGTCCATACATCTTGCCTCCTGCCACAACTCTACTTCCACCCTCCGACACCTTTTCACACGCCTTTCGAATCCCCTCATAACCTGCCACAATAGATGCCGTGACTTCCCAGCTATCCACAAGGCCAGTTTCGCGTTATATCGCGCGCGAACCCGAACCGAGCATCCCCGTCTCGGGTCCCGTCCGCCTGGGCGCCCACTTGAGCGCCCAGGGCGTCGATGTGGCGGTCATGGCCGCTCACGCGACGGCCGTCGAGGTGTGCTTTGTTGACCGCACCGAATACCACACCTCCGAACGCCGATTCCGCCTGCGCAAATCCCACCACGGAATCTGGACCGGCCACATCCCCGGTATCCGCGCCGGACAGGCCTACGGGTATCGGGTCCACGGCCGCTGGGATCCCGATCAGGGGCTACGTCACAACCCGGCCAAGCTCCTCCTCGATCCCTACGCGCGCGCAGTTACGCACACCCCCGAGTTGCATCCCGCGCTCTTTTCTCACGTTGTCGACGCCGATCTGAACCCAGATTCGACGTTCCAAGCTGACCAACGCGACTCGGCGGAAGTTGGGGCGCTCGGCGTCGTCATCGAAGAACATACCCCCTCGGTGTACCGCCCCAACGTGCCGTGGGACCAAACGGTCATCTATGAAGCACACGTCGTGGGCCTGACGAAGAAGCTTCACGCCATCCCTGAAGAGCTGCGTGGCACCTACGCCGGCGCCGCCCATCCGGTCACCATCAATCACCTGAAGTCACTCGGTGTCACGGCGATCGAGTTCCTGCCCATCCACGCAAAGATGAGCGAGCCCTTCTTGACCAGGCAGGGTAAAGAAAACTATTGGGGTTACAACACTCTCAACTTCTTTGCCCCCGAACCTTCATACGCAATGGCCTCGAGCCGCGCCGCCGGACCGCAAGCGATCATCGACGAGGTCAAGGGCATGGTCAAGCTCTTGCACGAAGCCGGGATTGAGGTCATTCTCGACGTCGTTTACAACCACACATGCGAAGCAGGGCCAACCGGCCCCACCGTGTCGTGGCGTGGTCTCGATAACTCGATGTACTACCGCCACGACGCCCAGCATCCTGGCCAGATGATCGATACCACCGGCTGTGGAAACTCCCTCGATTTTCGCCGCATGCCGGTCATCTCTCTCACTCTCGACTCGTTGCGTTACTGGGTGGAGCAGATCGGCGTGGATGGCTTCCGTTTCGATCTTGCCGTCACGCTCGGCCGCGAGGGCGATTCCTTCAACCACATGCATCCGCTGTACGTGGCGATGGCCAGTGACCCGGTCCTTTCCAATGTTAAGCTCATCAACGAGCCGTGGGACGTGGGCAATGGCGGCTGGCGAACGGGCCAATTCCCCGCCCCGACTGCCGATTGGAATGACCGCTTCCGCGACACCCTGCGCTCCTTCTGGGTCACCGAACCTGCCGCCATCATGCACGGTGGGCAAGGAGGCGATCAGCGCGATCTCGCCACACGTATCGCCGGCTCAGCTGACCTGTTCGGTCACGGTCGCATACCTGGCGGCCGTGGGGTGTATGCGTCGGTCAACTTCATCACCGCTCATGATGGTTTCACCATGAATGACCTCGTGAGCTACTCCAACAAGCACAACGAAGCCAACGGCGAAGATAACCGTGACGGCACGGACAACAACCGTTCGTGGAATCATGGCGTTGAGGGACCAAGCGACGATCCGAAGATCTGTTCCGCCCGCCGCCAGTCGATGCGCAACATGTTCGCTTCACTGATTTTCGCCGTGGGCACCCCCATGATCGTGGCGGGCGACGAAATCCTCAAGACCCAGGGTGGGAACAATAACGCCTACTGCCAGAACAATGACATCTCATGGATCAACTGGGATCTGGATGACGACCAGCGCAACATGCTCGAGACCGTCTCCTATCTCTTGCGACTTCGCCGCGATCACCGCGTCTTCCGGCCCACGAGCTTCTACACCGGAAACCACGCCGAGGGGGACGCGATTGCCGACATCGCCTGGCTCGATCACACCGGCGTTTTCATGCCCGACTACAAGTGGTTTGATCCAGGAGTCCGCCTCGTCCAGGCGCTACGTTCGGGCTTCGGGCAGGACGCCGACGCGCTCCTGGTCATTAACGGCCATCCCGATTCTCGCGTGGTTCAGCTCCCGCAGGGGCGCGGAACGCCGTTCCGCCTCGAGTGGTGTTCGACGTGGGACAGGCCCAGGCGCACTACCCCTACGTATGCCCCTGGCGCCCTCACCCGTGTCGATCCCTTGTCGCTCACGTTGTTCTTTGCCAACCCGCAGTAGCTTTCGCCGAAGCGCTCCGCGGAAGCCGGGCGGCGGCGTCGACATTTTCGAAACGTCACGGGTGCCACCTATGATGTTGATATGACTGATAACAGCGCGAATTTCGATATTTCCGACGCTTCGCTCGATCATGCTCGTTCGGTGAGCGCCAAGATCGACGAAGCTATCACCAAGGATCCTTCCCAGTTTCGGGTGCTGACGGGCGCCCGCCCGACCGGGAACCTCCACATCGGACACTACTTTGGCGCCCTGCGTAACTGGGTGGAAATTCAGCGGCGCGGGGTCGACACGTGGCTGCTTATCGCCGACTATCAGGTTATTACCGACCGTGACGAGACGGGCTCCATCCGCGATTCGGTCTACTCCCTCCTCACGGATTACCTCGCTATCGGCATGGACCCGGACGAGACAACCATCTTTGCCCACAGCCAAGTCCCTGAGCTCAACGAGCTCATGCTTCCGTTCCTCTCGCTCGTGACCGACGCCGAACTGCGCCGCAACCCCACCGTGAAGGCGGAACTTGACGCCACCGGCGGCCGCCCGATGTCCGGCCTGCTCCTGACCTACCCGGTCCACCAGGCCGCCGACATTCTCTTCTGCAAGGCCAACCTCGTTCCCGTGGGTAAGGACCAGCTCCCCCACCTTGAACAGGCCCGCGTGATCGCTGACCGCTTCGAGACTCGCTACGGCCACAAGGGAAGCGAACGGGTCTTCCCGCGCCCGCAGGCACTCCTATCGGAGGCCGAATCCGTGCTCGGTCTCGACGGAACGAAGATGAGCAAGTCTCGCCACAACACGATCGAGCTGCGTATGAGCGAGGATGAAACCGCCAAGCTGATCAAGAAGGCCGTGACCGACTCCGAACGTTTCATCACCTACGATCCGGACAACCGCCCCGAGGTCTCCAACCTTCTCCTCCTTGCCGGGCTCGCCACAGGGAGCGATCCGCGCGAGATTGCGCAGGAGATCGGCAACGGCGGCGGTGGAACGCTGAAGAAGGTCGTCACCGAGGCCCTCAACGAACACCTTGCACCTTTGCGAGCCCGCCGTATCGAACTTGCAAACGATCCGGCTTACCTCGAATCGGTCCTAGCCCGTGGAGTGGCGAAAGCACGCGAACAAGCCGCACAGACGCTGGCCGAAGTACACGCCGCTTTCGGGATGAGCTACTAAGGATTTCTTGCATGAGGTGGTCAATGGTTTTGCCGCCTATTTTCCCTAGGTATCCTTGAAGAGAGTTAAGTATCGTGGTCTTCCACGCTTGATAAAGGGGTTTCATGACTCACGCAGATTTGACTACAGCTATCGCGGGCCAAGTTCGCGCCTTCTCCGGCAAGAACGCTAGCTCCGCCACGCCGATGGAGTACTGGCAGGGCACTGCTGCCGCCGTCGTCGATCACTTGGCTGAAAACTGGCAGAAGACCGAAGAGCGCTACAACGCCTCACGTATGCAGCACTACTTCTCGGCCGAGTTCCTCATGGGCCGCGCGTTGCTCAACAACCTCAATAATTTAGGCATGATTGAGGACGCGACGAAGGCCCTGGCCGAATTTGGCCAGGATCTGAGCAATGTCCTTGAAGAAGAGCATGATGCCGCTCTGGGTAACGGTGGCCTTGGCCGTCTGGCGGCTTGTTTCCTCGATTCGTCGGCAACTCAGGACCTGCCGGTTCGTGGCTACGGCATCCTCTACCGTTACGGCCTGTTCAAGCAGTTCTTTGAAAACGGCAACCAGCGCGAAGAGCCAGATCCATGGATGGAGGAAGGCTACCCGTTCGTCATCCGCCGCGAGGAGAACCAGAAGCTCATCGAGTACGCCGATCTCAAGGTCCGCGCGATTCCTTATGACATGCCGATCACCGGATATGGAACGGACAACGTGGGTACGCTTCGCCTGTGGAAGGCTGAGCCGATGGCCGAGTTCGATTACAACGCTTTTAATTCCCAAGACTTCACGGGCGCGATCGTGGAGCGCGAGCGGGTCAACGACATTTCTCGTGTGCTCTACCCCAACGATTCTTCCTTCGAAGGTAAGGTGCTTCGCGTGCGCCAGCAGTACTTCTTCTGCTCGGCGTCTCTCCAGCAGATCGTGGACAATGAGATCGCCCAGCGTGGTTCCCTGAAGGACTTCGCGGCTTTCAACTCGATCCAGCTCAACGATACCCACCCGGTCCTTGCCATTCCGGAGTTGATGCGAATCCTCATGGATGAGCACGGTTTCGGTTGGGATGAGGCGTGGAAGATCGTCCAGGGCACCTTCGCCTACACCAACCACACCGTTCTGGCCGAGGCGTTGGAAACATGGGAGATTTCGATCTTTGATCGCCTCTTCCCGCGCATTCGTGAGATTATTTTTGAGATCGATCGGCGCTTCCGTGAGGAGATGGCCGCAGCGGGCTATGACCAGGGCAAAATCGACTACATGGCCCCCGTCTCGGGCAACCGCATCCGAATGGCGTGGATTGCCTGCTACGCCGCCTTCTCGATCAATGGCGTGGCTGCCCTGCACACGGAGATCATCAAGGCGGACACGCTCAAGGATTGGCACGACGTGTGGCCGGAAAAGTTTAACAACAAGACCAACGGGGTGACGCCGCGCCGTTGGCTCGACCAGTGCAATCCGCGCCTGTCGGCTCTCTTAACCGAGTTGCTCGGTTCCGACGCCTGGGTTCGCGACCTCGACCTGCTCAAGAATCTTGAGGGCTATCTCAACGACGCCGACGTGCTCGATCGTCTCAATGCCATCAAGCACGCCAACAAGGTCGATTTCGCCGCGTGGATCAAGAACCGCCAGGGCATTGACGTGAATCCGGAGGCCGTTTTCGACACTCAGATCAAGCGCCTGCACGAGTACAAGCGCCAGTTGCTCAACGCCCTGTACATCCTTGATCTCTACTTCCAGATCAAGGAAAACCCATCGATGGAGGTGCCCCCGCGCGTCTTCATTTTTGGCGCGAAGGCAGCACCTGGTTATGTTCGTGCCAAGGCGATCATCAAGCTGATCAACACCATCGGTGAGCTGATTAATAACGACGCCGACGTGGCCGGCCGCCTCAAGGTCGTCTTCGTGGAGAACTACAACGTCTCCCCCGCGGAGCACATCATTCCTGCCACGGACGTCTCCGAGCAGATTTCCACTGCCGGCAAGGAGGCTTCGGGCACGGGCAACATGAAGTTCATGATGAACGGCGCGTTGACTCTGGGCACGATGGACGGGGCGAATGTGGAGATCGTTGATGCGGTCGGCAACGAGAACGCCTACATCTTCGGCGCTCAGGAAGACGAGTTGCCCGAGCTGCGCAAGACCTACGATCCGCGTCGCACCGCCGCCGAGGTCCCTGGCCTGCAGCGAGTGATGGATGCGCTTGTCGATGGCACGCTCGACGACGCCGGCACCGGCCTTTTCCATGACCTGCACAACTCGTTGCTCGGCGAATGGGGTGGCTCGGACGAGTACTATGTCCTTGGCGATTTCGCCTCGTACCGCGCAACCCGTGACAGGGTGGCTGCCGATTACTTCGCAGATCGCCGCCATTGGGCCGCGATGTGTTTGAAGAACATCATCGAGTCTGGCCGTTTCTCCTCCGATCGCACTATCCGCGACTACGCGCGCGAGGTGTGGAAGATTGAAGCTCAGAAGATCTAAGGGAGCATAGACGCCGGGGGTGTTAGCCTGGAATCGCCAGGCTAACACCCCCACTTTCTTGCTTCTAGACAAGGATATCCACCGCTGTAGTGACAGAGGTCTGCATGCTGACACCTCGAATTGGGCCCGCAAAAGCCGCGAGTGACATGTGCGCCTGGAAGGCTGGGAGAATCTGCGGGCTAAGCGTCAGGAAGTGGGTCTTAAGTTCGGGTTTCTTGTTGTTATTTCAAGGAAAAGTCGCGGTCCTTATGGTTTTCGGGCTTAATATGCTTGCTTCCTTGACATCGCGGCGAGTACGTGCAGTATGTGAAGAAGTTAAGTCTCAACGCTCGTCTTTGTCCTTTGTGTGCTCGCCCCTCGAAGAAGAAAGGCTTGACAGGCGATATCAGCTCGGCAGTGCGCCTAACCTCGGGTCGCCTTCCCACGCATGGAGAGTCAATCGTAGGGCTACGTGCTAAAGACAAGCTCCGCCTCGTGGACGGCATTGGATATGTCGAATCCGGTGTCGGACAACAGTGGCCAATCGTTGGAACATTTGAAGCGATATCCCCTTCGGCGATCTGAACGACTACGTCATTGTCACCGATGAGGTGCCCGCTTATGCCCGCCTCCACGTTCTTGCCCCTAACCTGGCGACCCTACCGAACATGGAAAGCGCAGTCTCTCGTGTCATCGGCGAACATCCTGGCCTAGACATCACCAAGAACTCAGCCGCTGCCTCCGCAGCCGATTCACTCAAGCTCATGTCCGTCTTGCGATCCTCCGGAACTGCCCAGATCGCACAGACGATCGGTGGTGGACTGCTCGTCATCTTCGGCGTCGTCTTTGCTGATGTGCTTCTCCACGCCCGCGACCTCGGACGTCGCCGCACACTCGGAATCACACGCACCAATCTCGTGGCCTTCATTGAACTCCGGGTAGCCTACTCAGCAATCATCGGCGCTTTCCTCGGAGCTATCTGCGCTCACCTTGTTCTGGCCCTCCAGGCAGTGGCCGTTCCCGCCCGTTTCACCGCCGCAACGATTGTCTTGACGATCGCGGCCGCCGTCCTTGCTGCGCTCATCCCTGGCGTGATTGCCGCCTATCGAGATCCTGTCACCGTCATGCGCACCCACGTCTAAGTTTTCGGTATTGGCTGATCTCGGCGGTAATGCTGTGCGCTTTGACATAGAATTGTCAGCGTGACTACCAACGATTCCGCCAAGCCCACCGCCCCTCTAACCTCGCCAGTGGCAAAGCCCGCGACCAAGGCCGCTAAGAGTAATGCGAAGAAGCCTGCACCCAAGAAGCAGTCGACACGCAAGAGCCGCGCGTCAGCGGCGAACGCGACGGCGTCGTTGACTCCGGTTGGCCGTATCCCGATTGTCGGCGTCTCGCCCGTGCTCCACAACGGTGCGTGGCCTGCAAAAGGAACCGTTAACGAAGCCTTCCCCGTCACGGCCACCGTCTTCCGTGAGGGCCACGATCAGTTCGGCGCCGCCGCGGTCCTCGTTGACCCCCAGGGCAAGGAGATACAGGAATCAATCATGTTCGATTCCCACCCTGGCCTCAACATCTACAAGGGATGGCTCACCCCAACAAGTTCGGGCCAATGGGAGTTCTTCGTACGCGCATGGTCCGATCCGATGGCGACCTGGTATCACGACGCCGAGATCAAGCTGAACGCCGGCGTTGACGTAGAGCTCGTCTTCCTTGAAGGAGAGCGACTACTCACCCGCGCGATGAAGAACATGCCAACGTCTACCGAAGAACGCGCGATCCTCCGTGACGCGATCTCGGTGATCAAGCGCAAGCGCGTGTCCACCAATCTGCGTTTCGCAGCCGCCACTTCCGACGATGTTCGCCGCGCGCTGGACACCTACCCGTTGCGCGACATGGTCACTGAGTCCCCGCGGTATAAGGTCAATGTGGATCGTGAGCGAGCGCTCGTCGGGTCCTGGTATGAAATCTTCCCACGCTCCATCGGCTGCTATTTTGACGATGCAAGCAAGACGTGGGTATCGGGGACGTTAAAGACGGCGGCCGAGGGTCTCGATCGCATCGCGGCGATGGGATTCGACGTCATTTATCTGACTCCGATCCATCCCATCGGGGAAACGAATAAGAAGGGTCGTAACAACACACTCGATTCAACGCCGGAAGATCCAGGGTCTCCGTACGCAATCGGGTCGGCCTCGGGCGGCCACGATGCAATTCACCCGGACCTCGGCACGTTTGAGGATTTTGACGCGTTCGTCGCTCGCGCGCGCGAGCTCGGGATGGAAGTGGCGCTCGACATCGCTTTGCAGTGCTCCCCCGACCACCCCTGGATCACCGAGCACCCGGAATGGTTTACCACCCGTGCGGATGGAACGATCGCTTACGCCGAAAACCCGCCCAAGAAGTATCAGGACATCTACCCGCTCAACTTCGATAATGACCCTGAGGGGATCTACCAGGAGATCAAGCGGATCCTTGAGCTGTGGGTGAGCCACGGCGTCACCCTCTTCCGCGTCGATAACCCGCACACCAAGCCGGTTTCCTTCTGGCAGCGCCTGCTGGCAGAATTCCGCGAGCTTCACCCCGATGTCATCTTCTTGGCCGAAGCTTTCACGAAGCCTCCCATGCTTCAGGCGTTGGGCGCAGTGGGCTTCCACCAGTCCTACAACTACTTTGCGTGGCGTAACGATAAGAAGGAGCTCGAGGAATACCTATGGGAGCTCTCCCACGATTCTGACGCGCGCGTGCGCCCGGCGTTCTGGCCGACGACGCACGACATCCTCACCCCCTACATGCAACGAGGCGGGGTGCCCGCCTTCGCAATCCGCGCGATACTTGCGGCGACAGGCTCGCCAACCTGGGGAATTTACAACGGCTACGAACTTGTGGAAAACGTGGCGCGCCCTGGCGCCGAGGAGCAGATCGACAACGAAAAGTACCAATACAAGAACCGCGATTGGCAGGCCGGCCAAGCGCTTGGTATCTCGAGTCTGCTGACCAAGCTCAACGACATCCGCTCCCGCCATTTGGCCCTCCGTCGCCTGCGCAACATCACCATTAACCCCACGACCAATGACAACATCTTGTGCTTCACCAAGGTCACACGGCCCGAAGAATCGCCAGACGGATCCGTGGACATGGTCATCGTCGTCGTTAACCTCAACCCGTATGAGACCCACGCGGGGCAGATTGAGCTCGATCTGTCGGCCTTTGGCACCTCTGCTCGGTGGGATGGCTCCCCCGCAATTGAGGTCTTTGACGAGCTCACCGGCGAAACCTTCTATTGGAATGACCGCCCCTACGTCAGCCTCAATCCCCATGGGCAACCGGCTCACATTCTTTCCGTGAAAGTTTACTAACAAAGGCCTTATGTGACCCAGATTTCGAACGCATTCTTTTCTTCCGAGACCGACCACTTCCCCGGTTTGGATGACAACCCGGACTGGTTCAAGACGGCCGTCTTCTACGAGGTACTCCTACGCGCATTCGGTGATTCGAACGGCACGGGCCTCGGCGATCTGCGGGGCCTGATCAATCACTTGGATTACCTCCAGTGGCTCGGCGTCGATTGTCTGTGGATCCCACCCTTCTACCCCTCTCCCATGCGAGACGGGGGCTACGACGTCGCCAACTTCACCGCGATTTCCCCGGAATACGGCACGATCGAAGAATTCGGGGAGCTGATTGAGGAGGCCCACAAGCGGGGAATCCGTATCATTATCGACCTCGTCGTCAACCACACCTCCGATCAGCACCCGTGGTTCCAATCCTCACGGTCGAACCCGGACGGCCCCTTTGGAGACTTCTACGTCTGGCGCGACGATGACGCCGACTATGCCGACGCGCGCATCATTTTCATCGACACCGAGGCGAGCAACTGGACCTTCGATCCGGTGCGCCGCCAATATTTCTGGCACCGCTTCTTCTCCCACCAGCCCGATTTGAACTACGAAAATCCGAAGGTACGTGAGGCAATCAAGGACGTGGTCCGCTTCTGGGCCCAGCTTGGCATCGACGGCTTCAGGCTCGACGCCGTCCCCTATCTTTTCGAAGAAGAGGGCACCAACTGCGAGAACCTACCCCAAACCCACGCATTCCTTGCCGAATTACGCGAGATGCTGGAGACCGAGTTCCCGGGCAAGATCATGCTGGCGGAGGCCAATCAGTGGCCGCAGGACGTGGTGGAGTACTTTGGTAGCGAGGAAGATCCCGAATGCCAGATGTGCTTCCACTTCCCCGTCATGCCACGCATCTACTACGCGTTGCGTGACCAGCGGGCCACCGCGATCCGCGACATCTTGCACGCTACCCCAGATATCCCGGCAGGCACTCAATGGGGCACCTTCCTGCGTAATCACGACGAGCTCACCCTCGAGATGGTCTCCACGGAAGAACGTGCCAAAATGTATGGCTGGTATGCCGAGGACCCGCGGATGCGTGCGAACGTAGGAATCCGGCGTCGTCTGGCGCCGCTCCTCGGTAACTCGCGGGCGGAGCTCGAGCTGGCCAACGCCCTCCTTCTGTCGCTGCCCGGTTCACCGTGCCTCTACTACGGCGATGAGATTGGGATGGGGGACAACATCTGGTTGCCCGACCGCGACTCGGTCCGTGCACCCATGCAGTGGACCCCAGACCGTAACGCGGGCTTCTCCACCGCCGACCCGGGCAAGCTCTACCTACCCACGATCCAATCGCTCGTCTACCACTATCAGGCGATCAACGTCGAGGCGCAGCTTGCCCAGCCGGCGTCGTTGCTCCACTGGATGCGTGGCATCCTCATGATTCGCCGCGAGTATCCGGTGCTCGGCGACGGCGACTTCACCCTGCGCGAAGCGAACAACGAGGCCGTGCTGGCATTCACCCGCGCTAACGAAAATCAGGTGATGCTGTGCGTGATGAACATGGCCAACACGGCACGAGCCGCTCAGATCTCGCTCCCCGAGTACGCGCAGTGGGAGGCACGCGACGTGTTCGGCGGCGCAGGCTTCCCATCCGTGGGCAAGGACGGGACCTACTCCATGACGCTCGGCTCACGCGATTTCTTCTGGCTTGAACTGACACGGCCGGGATCGGGAACACCGGCGCCCATCGAGGGAGCGAGCGCATGATCGGAGTCGTCACGCGTGTCGAGAACGCCGAAGTCACCGGCCTCCTTCGTCAATGGATGCCCCGCGCACGTTGGTTCACAGGCAAGGCCAACGCCGACTTCCGTATCGGCGCCCACGCCCTCCTTGCCGAGAACGCCGGCATCCGCACCGCCATCTACCTCGTGGACGCGGGCGGGCTGACCTTTAGCGTCCCGCTCACGTTCAAGCCGCACGGAAGCGGCGTCGCCGTCTTTGACGCCACCGACGACGCCGATGGCCAGCGCGCCCTCCTCGCGGCGGCGTTCGCCACCCCGGCGCCCGGTGCCGGAGGGCTAACGCTCACCTCGCATCCCACACGCGAAGCGTCACCCATCGCCGAGGCGCGCAAGCTGACCTCAGAACAGTCCAACACCTCGATTATCTACAGGTTCGCCGAGCCCGACGACGGCGCCGCGGGCATCATCCTCAAGGTCTTTCGCGTGCTCTCAGACGGGTCCAATCCGGACGTGGAGTTGCAGCAGGCGCTCGACGGCGCCGGCTCGCGGGCTGTCCCCCGCCAGTACGGGTCCGTCAGTGGCCGGTGGGATGGCAAACACACCGACGTGCTCGTGGCCCAAGAGTTCTTGGTCGGCGCCACCGACGCGTGGCAGGTGATCACTGACGAGCTGGCCCGGACGGCGTCGTTCACGCAACGGTCGCAGATTGAGGCTCTGGGCGCGCTCACACGCGGCATCCACGACGAGCTGGCGACAGCCTTCCCCACGCTCCCGGCAACGGATCAGCTACGCGAAGAGCTCGTCAAGCAGTGGCGAGAGCGCGCCGAGAAGGCGATCGCGGACGCTCCCGAGTTGGAAGAATATCGCGCCGACATCGAGCGCGTCTTCACCTCGGCCCTCGACGTACCCTGGCCCCACCTCCAGCGCATCCACGGCGACTTTCACCTCGGCCAGGTGTTGCACGTGCCCGAACGCGGATGGGTGGCCCTCGATTTCGAAGGCGAGCCACTTCGCCCGCTGAGCGAACGCGTTCACCCGGACCTCGCCCTGCGGGATGTGGCCGGCATGCTTCGTTCGTTCGACTACGCCGGCGGATCGGCGTTGCTCGCCGGCGCCGGCTCCGACCAGATCGACGCATGGACCGCCGCGGCCAAGGTCGCCTACGTGGCAGGCTACGGCGAGCTTGACGCCCACCAAAACCGCCTACTTTCGGCACTTATCCTCGACAAGGCCCTCTACGAGGTCAGCTATGAGACGGCTAGCCGGCCCTCTTGGGTACAGCTCCCGCTCCGTGGGGTAATTCGGTTGATAAGCGATCGAAAATAACAAACCAGCGTAGAATAAGTCTCAATATAACCCGCGCACAAAAAAGGAAACCCGACATGACTGAACCCGTACCGATGTCTGTCAATCACGACGTACTAGATGCCGTGTCCAATGGCGCATACCATTCCCCACACGATGTCCTAGGCCCCCACAGCGATGGCACGAACGTCACTATTCGTGTCAGCCGCCAGCTAGCCGACACGGTCACGATCGTGACCCCCGACGCCGAATACCCCGCGGTTCACGAATGGAACGGCGTGTGGGTGGCAGTCCTTCCCGGCCAAGAGATTCCGACCTACCAGGTGCGCGCCACCTACGGTGATTTCGAGGCGACGACCGACGACGGCTACCGTTTTCTTCCCACGATCGGTGAAGTCGATCGCTACCTCTTCTCCGAGGGACGCCATGAGCAGCTGTGGAAGGCGCTGGGCGCACATGTGCGCAGCTACGATACTCCGATGGGCGTCGTCGAGGGCACCAGCTTCACGGTGTGGGCACCCAACGCTCGAGCCGTGCGTGTGATCGGAGACTTTAATTCGTGGAGCGGCATCTCCTCCACGATGCGCACCATGGGTACCTCCGGCATCTGGGAGCTGTTCATCCCAGGAGCCCAGGACGGGCATCGCTACAAGTACGAGATCCAGTACGCGGACGGCAGCTGGCACCAAAAGGCCGATCCGATGACGCGGCGCACGGAGGCTCCGCCGTCGACAGCCTCCATCATCACCAAGTCTCACTTCGAATGGGACGACGAGGAGTGGATGGACAAGCGTGCTGGGACCGATCCACACTCCGGCCCGGTGTCCGTCTACGAGCTTCACCTCGGCTCGTGGCGCAACGGGCTGTCCTACCGCGAGGCGGCCGAGCAGCTCATCGGGCACGTGAAGTACATGGGATTCACCCACGTGGAGTTCATGCCGCTGGCCGAGCACCCCTTCGGGCCCTCGTGGGGCTACCAAGTCACCTCATACTACGCACCCACCGCCCGCTTCGGCACACCGGACGATCTGCGCTACCTCATCAACGAGCTTCACAAGGCTGGCATCGGCGTCATCATGGACTGGGTTCCGGCCCACTTCCCCAAGGACGAATGGGCGTTGGCTCGTTTCGATGGTACTCCGCTCTACGAAGATCCCAATCCGTTGCGCGGCGAACAGCCGGACTGGGGAACATACGTGTTCAACTTCGGCCGTCGCGAGGTGCGCAACTTTCTCGTCGCCAACGCCTTGTTCTGGATGGAAGAGTTCCACGTGGACGGCCTGCGCGTGGACGCCGTCGCATCCATGCTTTACCTCGACTACTCACGTCAGGAAGGCCAGTGGCAGCCCAACATCTACGGTGGGCGCGAGAACCTGGAGGCCATCTCCTTCATCCAAGAGGCCAACGCCACGGCGTACCGCAACCACCCCGGCATCATGATGATCGCTGAGGAGTCCACCTCCTGGGGCGGCGTGACTGGCATGACCGAGAACGGTGGCCTCGGCTACGGTCTGAAGTGGAACATGGGGTGGATGAACGACACTCTGCGTTACATGGAGGAAAAGCCGGTCAACCGCAAGTGGCACCACGGAGAACTCACGTTCTCCCTCGTGTATGCCTTCTCCGAGCACTTCCTGTTGCCGCTCTCCCACGACGAGGTCGTGCACGGCAAGGGCTCCCTCTACTCGAAGATGCCCGGCGACCACTGGCAGAAGCTAGCCGGCGTTCGTCTCCTGCTCGCCTACCAGTGGTCCCACCCGGGTAAGAAACTGTTGTTTATGGGGCAAGAATTCGCTCAAATCGACGAATGGAACTCCGGCAAGGGCCTTGACTGGTGGCTCACCGATAACCCTGGCCACGACGGCGTGATGACGTGCGTCAAGCGCCTCAACGAGATTTACACCGAGCACCCCGCATTGTGGAGCGACGACTTCACCAACCACGGCTTCGAATGGCTCGAAGTCAACGACTCCGACCACAACGTGCTGGCATACCTTCGCAAGTCCGCAGACGGGGAAGACATGGTGGCGGCAATCTGCAACTTCTCCGGCATCCCCCACAACGACTACCGAATCGGTCTGCCCACCGCGGGCGTATGGGAGGAAGTGCTCAACACCGACGCCGTCGAGTACGGCGGCTCGGGCGTGGGCAACCTCGGCCAGGTACAGACCGAGGCCGTTGAGTGGGCCGGGCGTGCTCAGTCCGCGATCATGCAGCTACCGCCCTACGGCGTCGTATACCTGACACCGCAGAAGTAACTCACTCAACAACAGTGATGGCGCCCCACCCGGGACGCCATCACTTTATTTCATGTGCTTCGAGATCGCCTCAGGATAGTACTGAAGCTCAACTCCTGATAGAAGGAACTCGTCTGCAGGATCCTTACGCTCAAAATAGAAGGCGTTGAGGTTCCGGCCACCGACCGTGGCGTAACGCAACACCCGATAGGTATCGATACCCTCGGCCCACCGTGCGCCGGTCTGTAACGGGTCCCCGAATTTTTCTTGGAACTGCGAGAAGGGCATGCCAATGTAGAGCCCGTTATCTTCGCCGATCGCGTCCTTGAAGTTCTCGAAGCCCGCAGCGAATGGGTTCTCGAGCCAGAAGAAGGCGTTGGTGATAGCGAGGTCCTTGGGCTTGACGTCCGTCTTCTTGCCGACCGGCTCGGCGACCACCTCAGCCTTAATTCCTCGCATGGCCTTCGACTCACACGTAAATTTCTCTTCTGCTGCGGTCAGATCCGTGGAGTTGAGGTGCTCCTCCAACGTCCCCTTTCCTTCAACTTGGTCTGGGAAATTGCAGAACTTATTGACGAATTCCAGTAACGGAATCGGCATGGTCATGTTAGTTCCTGCCACGGCAATCTTTCCCGTGGTGGCGACGGCCGGTGTACCAGGCACGAGCTTGAGGTCGGCGATGATCTCTTCCTCGGCCCTGCCTTGGTCCGCCTCATCGTCCTCCATGTCGTCAGAGTCCTCGGCGGACTGCTCTACTTGCGATTCCTCTGCCGAATGCGAAACCTCCGCGCTCTCGCCGGCGCCGGAGCAGCCGGTCAAGAAGCCCACGATCAGAAGAAAAAAGCGGCGATGCCTTTTCCATGGCGCTCTCCTATAGTTGTGCGTAATTGCGCGTATAGCGAGGTGGCCCGCAGACCCGGGCGAAAATGGCCATATCGCTACGGGAAGTCCTCCCCGACATGCGGCCCGCCGATGCTGGCAAACACGATAAAATTGGGGCACGTGCGCGCTAGTCGCTGGAATATGAAGGACATGAGATGAAAGCACACAAGTGGGCGGCGCTCGCCCTCATCACGCTGGGATTAGCTGCATGCTCGGCCGACGCTCCTGGCCCCGCGGCGCAAACCTCTGCCGCCAGTTCAATGAGCGCCACGCCTGGCGAGACGACGCGCGGTGAGACGACACCGCGTGCGGACGCTTCTCCGTTGGCCACGGCTACCCACTTCGAGGTCCACGGCAAGGAGGTGCGCCTTGGCGGTCCGATTCGGGCGTTCATCGAGGAACATGACCTCGAGTATGACCCCGTTGACGACGCGGACCTTAACCAGCTATTGGACACGGAATCCACTGAACGCCTCAACGTCAATCTCGGCCTTCGCTCGCGCAGCATGCCCGAGCTGTCTTTCAGGCTCATGGGTGTGCGCACCGATCCGAATGCCACTTTGCTCCAAGGCGATTTGAAGATCAACACGCTCGACGTCGAAATCTCCTCGCCGGACTTCCCCTCGACCCCGGAGAAATACAAGGACGTCCTCCACAGCAACATCGGGCTTTACCTGGGAATGCCGATGTCGGAGTTTATCGAGCGCTTCGGGGACCCGAAGGAGAACGCCGTCAACCAAGACTCATTCGGCGGGAAAGGTGACTGGATCACCTACTACTACCCCAACACCTACGCTTTCCACAGCATCTCCACCTACCCCGACACTCAGGGCGAGCCACGCATCCAAGGAATCAGGCTCGCCGATCCCTCCATCGAAAACTAAAAAGTTCCGCCCCGCGCAATGCGCGGGGCGGAACCGGGTTAAGGCGAGGAAAGAATCAACCTTATCCCTTGACAGCACCTCCGGTCAGACCGGAGACGATGTACTTCTGCAGGAAGAGGAAGAGAAGCAGAATCGGCAATGCCGAAATGATGGAGCCGGCTGTGAACCACTCCCAGTGCTTTTCGTTTCCTCCGACCCAAAGGTTCATGCCCACTGCCAACGTCCAGTTATTCTGGCTCGTCAAAATGGTTCGAGAAAGAATGAAGTCGTTGAACGCGGAGATGAAGGACAGCAGGCCGACGACCGCGAGGATCGGGATGACCAGCGGCATGACGATCGTCCAGTAGATCTGCGAGTGCGAGGCGCCGTCGATCTTGGCGGCCTCATCGAGCTCCATCGGGATGGAGTTGAAGAAGCCGTACATGAGGAAAGTGTTAGCTCCCAGAGCGCCGCCCCAGTAGACCGCGATCAGAGCGATCTTCGAATCGATGCCCAGCCACGGGATGATATCGCCGAGGGTGGTCAGGAGGAGGAAGATCGCGACGAAGGTCAGCAGCTGCGGGAACATCTGGATGATCATGAGGGACATCAGGGTGACCTTGCGGCCCTGGAAGCGGTAACGCGAGAATGCGTACGCCGCCGCCGCACCCATGAGCACCGTACCGATCGACGTCGCGACGCCGATGATGAGGGTGTTCTTCAGCCACGTCCAGAACATGGTGTCGGACAGCTCGCTGAAGTTCTCAAATGAGACGTCGGAAAAGAGCGCGTTTGCGCCCGTCAGGGTGGTCGAGATGTTCGGGTTGAGTGCCGCCGAGACGATGTAGACGATCGGGAAGGCCGCGTAGACCACGGCAAGCATGCCGACGACGTGGCGGAAGCCTAGCTCACGGAACCAACGCCCGAAACCCATCTTGTTCTCAGCGACCTGAAGCTGCCCGGCTGCGGGCTGTGCCATTGCAGTATGCTCAGTCATTTAGCTCAGTCCTTCCAGCGAGTTCGACTTCTTGAACGAGTACAGCGATACGCCGCCGACGATCAGGAAGATCACGAGGGACATCGCGGCAGCCAAACCGTAGTTCGGCAGTGCTTCACCAGTCAGGCCTGCGATCTTGTACACCATCGAAATGAGGATGTCGGTGTGGCCCACCGGCACTGAGGCGTCCGTCATCGAGGGGCCTCCCCCATTCAACATGTAAATCAGGTTGAAGTTGTTGAAGTTGAAGGCGAAGGAGGAGATGAGAAGCGGTGTCAAGGCGATCATGAGCTGAGGGAAAGTGACGTTGCGCCACACCTGGAAGGTGTTCGCGCCGTCGATCTTGGCCGCCTCGACGAGGTCACCGGGAATCGACTGCAGGGCACCCGTCACGATGAGGAACATGTAGGGGAAGCCCATCCACAGGTTCACCAGGATCACGGAGACCTTCGCCATCGTCGGGTCGGTCAGCCACGGAATGGCGGCGCCAAGAAGCTCATTGAAGAAGCCATACTTGGCGTTCATGAGGCCCGCGAAGAGGAAGGCTGTCATGAATGAGGGGAACGCGTAGGGCAGCAGCATGATCGTTCGATAGATCTTGCGGCCCTTCATACGGTCGTCATTCATGACGATAGCGAGGATCATGCCGAGCAGGAAGGTGGTCAGCACGGAAAAGAATGCGAAGGCGACGTTCCACAGCAGGACCTGGAAGAACGGCTGCGAGTAGCGCCCGTCAGAGAAGCCCTTGATGAAGTTGTCGAACCCGACGCCGACGCGCCAGCCCACCGGAAGAGTCGAGCCGTCCTCGGCCTCGAAGAAGCCCGTGTCCCCGTTGGCCTTGTAGACCTTGCCGGTCTCGGTGTTGGTCATGGTGTCAGCGGCTTCGTCGTACTTGAGCGTCGAGGTGAACTGGAAGGCCGTCGTACCCGTCTGAGTTCCGATCGAACCATCCTCCGGGTCGCCGCTGAGCGGCACGCGCAGATCAATGATCTCCTTCTGCCGCGACGCCAGGCTAGATGCAGGAAGAGTCTTCCAGCCCTCGACCGACGCGATACGGTTGCCTTCGATCTTGCCATCGACCTGAGCCAACGGAGTGTCAGCGCTACCGACCTTGATCTTGCCGTCGTCAATGACGGCAAAGCCGAGTTCACCATCCTTCTCTACGAGCGCGAGCGGATACTGCGGCGATCCTTCGACCCGCTTGAAGGAATTCTGAACGACGAGCGCGTTGACAGCCTGGGCCTTATCGAGCGTGTGCTGATGGCCGTAGTTGGTGAACGCGATGTAGCCGGTGTAGACGATCGTGAACGCCTGGAAGACCAGCAGGAAGACGAGGCCCGGGGCGAGGTACTTCAGGGCAAGTGTGCGCTTGGAGAAGTACACCCAATCAACGGCCAAGAGAAGGATGAGCATGAGGGTACCGATAACCCACGAGCCCAGCGAATACGCGGTGAAAATAATATATACGCCGAGGGCATTGACCAATGCCATAAGAACAAGCTTGACGGCGAAGCCAGCCGACCAGTTGGTCGCATGCGAGTCCTTCTTACGAAGCTCTTGGCGGCGGCGCTGCCTTTCCTTGCTCACCTCGGACTGAACTGTCATCGATGACAAAGTTCCTCCTAGAGTGGTTCGTGATGCTAGACAAGTGCCGGCTGGTCAGTCTTGACCGGCCGGCACTTGTGCTTCATGAGAGCGACTACTTGTTCATCTCGGCTTCGATGTCGGAGATCATCTTCTCCCAGACGGCGCCAGCGTCAGCACCGCCAGCGAGGATCTGGGACTCAGTCTTGCCCCAGAAGCTCCACACGGCGCCCATCTCAGGAAGCGACGGCATCGGAAGAGCGGCCTCGCCAGCCTTTGCGAAGCCAGCCATGAGCGGATCCTTGGTTGCGGCGTCGGCGGACTCGGTCAGAGCGGGAACGCGCTGGCCGATCTCGTAAAGCTTGTCCTGGACCTGCTTGGAGCCGACGTAGTTCACCAGGAAGTCGGTTGCGAGGAGCTGGTTAGCCGAACCAGCGTTGATGAAGCCACCTTGGACGCCGAGGAACGGAGCAGCCGGCATGTCGCCAGCGGCCGGGATCGGATCGACCGCGATGTTCATTCCCTTGAAGTCGTTAATCATCCACGGGCCACCGAGGATGTAGGGAGACTTGCCGGCCTTGAAAGCATCCACAGCGATGTCGTAGGTGACGTTGGTGTCGAGAATATTGGTACCCCCCTGGCCGTTGGCTGCGAGCCACTCGGCGAAAGCCTTGCCCTTATCGCCGCCGAGGTTGAGCTTCTTGGTGTAGTTCTTATCGCCATCGAGCTCGAAGACCGGGCCCGAGAAGGATGCCTCGAAGGGGTACATGGTGTACGGATCGCCGTCGGCACCAACCTGCATGATGAACGGGTATTGCACGCCAGCTGCCTTGCCCTTGGCGATCATCTCGTCGAAGGTGGCGGGGGTGGAGTCCACGAGGTCGGCGTTGCGGTAGATGGCGAGGTTCTCCACGGCGTAGGGAACGCCGTAGGTGGTGCCCTCGTAGGTAAAGGCGTTGACGGCGAGCTTGTTAAACTCACTTACCTTGGCGCCGAGCTCAACGGGAGCGACGAGGCCGTTGGTGACGAACTCTCCCAGCCAGTCGTGAGCACCGAAAACGACGTCCGGACCCTTGCCTGCAGCCGCCTGCGAGGCAAACTCGGAGCGCATCTGGTCGTTTTCCTTCACAACGAGCTCAACCTCGTTGCCGGTGTCCTTCTTGTAGTTTTCAGCTGCGATCTTGAACGCCGGCTCACGGTTGGCGTCGGTCCAGATCACGATCTTGCCACCAGCCGCTGCTTCGGTGGTGGTAGTGGTGGTGGGCTTGTCAGTGTTTTTGTCGCTCGAGCCGTTGTTCGAACATGCTGCCAGCGTCAGTGCCAGACCAGCAGTAGCAATAAGCGCGATGCTCCTGCGCATTTTCTCTCCTCTTTGTGTGTTTTTGCTGCGTTGAGGTTGGGCACTAGGCGCTTCGATGAGCCCCATTGCCCGCTTCCGTTCGCGTATTTTGATTATAAAAGCCACACTTCCGGGTGCAAGGGTTTTCACCGATCGTGCAAGATTCGCACGTGTCCAAAGCCCCGCAATCCTCATGAATTTGCGATTTTACACAGCCAACTATGCCGCTCTTATGCAAATTTGCGCGCAAATTTGATGCAATTCCGGTAAGGTCGGATGCAGTTAACGACGACTAGCTCTGGAGACGCCATGGCACGAAAGATCAGGCTTTCAGATATCGCGGCCCAGGCAGGTGTATCCACTGCCACCGTTTCACGGGTCCTTAACGGCAAGGATTCCGTTGCCCCCGAAACCCGGCAGGCCGTCATTGCGGCACTCGACCTGCTGGGCTACGAGCGCCCGGAAAAGTTGCGCGAACGCAACGGAGGCCAGATCGGCATCATCGTCCCGGAGCTGACTAACCCGATCTTCCCACTCTTCACCCAGTACATCGCGTCATCGATGACGCTTCAGGGATTCACCCCACTGCTGGGGACCCAGATGGCGGGCGGGGCAACGGAGGACTCCTACGTGGAAGCAATGATTGAACAGCAGGTCTCCGGATTCGTCTTTATCTCCGGCCTCCACGCCGATTCAACCGCGAGCATTGGGCGCTACGAACGTATAGCCGAACGCAATATTCCTTACGTGACGATCAATGGCGCTCACCCCTCGCTCCCCAACCCGGACTTTTCGACCGACGACGTCTCGGCCGTCCGCCAGGCGATTCGGCACCTGATCGCACTCGGTCACCGGAAGATCGGCCTCGCCTCGGGCCCGCTCCGCTTCATCCCTTCGCGGGAAAAGACGGAAACCTATCTCGACGTCATGCGCCACATGCTGCCCCAAGAGAAACCCCGTCTCGTTCACACGCTCTATACGGTGGCGGGCGGGCAGTCGGCCGCGGCCCAGCTCATCGCGGCCGGGTGTACGGCCATCATCTGCGGCTCGGATCTCATGGCTCTCGGGGCGGTTCGCCACTGCCGAGCAGTTGGCCTGTCGGTTCCGCACGACGTGTCGATCGTCGGCTTCGACGATTCGCCCATCTCCGGATACGCCGACCCGCCGCTGACCACCCTGCGTCAGCCGGTCAAGACGATGGCCGAGTCGGCCGTGAGTACGCTTTTGGCGATGATCGGCGGCACCTCCTCCGACGTCGGGAAAATGAAGTTCGAACCGGAACTGATTGTTCGAGAATCGACGGCGATCCGCCGCTAACTTTGTCGAAAGGACACACATGAGGCTTCTTCACGAGCAAACCGAGCCGGGCCAGTGGTGGACAGAGGCGGTCATCTATCAGATATACCCGCGCTCCTTCGCCTCCTCGGGCGGGCCGATGGGCGATCTGCGTGGGATCATCGGCAGGCTTGGGTATGTGAAAGACCTCGGGGTCGACGCAGTCTGGCTCAGCCCCTTCTACCTCTCGCCTCAAAAAGACGCCGGTTACGACGTCGCCGATTACCGCCTGGTCGACCCGCGATTTGGCACGAACGACGACTGCGAAGCCCTCATCGCCGCTTCTCACGACCACGGCCTAAAATTCATCGTCGATCTCGTCCCCAATCACACGTCTGACCAGCACGAGTGGTTTCAAGCGGCGCTTGCCAATCCCCAAGGACCGGAGCGAGATAGGTATTGGTTCCGCGACGGCGTCGGCGAGGATCCACCCAACGATTGGCTCTCGATCTTCGGCAAGTCCGCGTGGACGCGGGTGTGCGACCGCCCAGATGCTCCGGGCTCGCTGTGGGAGAATGACCGCCAGTGGTACCTCCACCTGTTCGACTCCAGCCAACCGGACCTGAATTGGCACAACCCGCGCGTCCACGAGGAGTTCCGTGACATCTTGCGGTTCTGGCTCGATCGTGGGGTGGACGGCTTCCGGGTGGATGTCGCCCATGGCCTCGATAAGGATGCGGACCTGCCCAACTGGCAGTTTCATTTCGACATGCTTTCGGCAAGCGAGCGCGAGCCCGGGACGATCCCGCCTCCCCCGCAGTGGAACCGCCCGGGCGTGCATGATATCTACCGCGAATGGCGCCAGGTGCTCTCCGAGTACGGACCCGACCGTGCGCTCGTCGCGGAGGCATGGGTCGATGGTCTGCCCGAGCTTGCCAAGTATGTGCGTAGCGACGAGATGAATCAAGCCTTCAACTTCGACTTCCTCTGTGCGCCTTTCGAGGTGGACTCCTACCGCCGCGTGATCCGGGAGTCGCTCGCCGCGATGGACGCCGTCGGAGCGCCGACCACCTGGGTCCTGTCCAATCACGACGTCGTCCGGGCCGTCTCGCGTATGGGCCTGCCTGTCACGGGCAAGGGCCCCAACGGGATCCGCGCGAGTGACCCCCAGCCCAACGCCGAACTCGGCCTTCGTCGCGCCCTTGCGGCACATGTGCTGCAGGCGGCACTGCCGGGTTCGTGCTATATCTACCAAGGCGAGGAGCTGGGCCTTCCCGAGCACATGGCGTTGGACGATTCGCTCCGCCAAGATCCTTCCTTCTTCCGAACCGACGGATGGGAAGCGGGACGAGACGGGTGCAGGATTCCCATGCCATGGGAGGCGCAGGCGCCCGGCTTCGGCTTCTCCCCCACCGGCGAGTCCTGGCTGCCCCAGCCCGAGGGCATCGCCGCCCTCGCCGCCGACGTGCAGGCCACGGATCCGCACTCCACACTCGCACTGTTCAGGGCCCTCCTGCGCAGGCGCAGGGATCTCCAGATGGCACGCGCTGCCCTCGCCGAGGTGGAAGAGGACGCTCCCTATCTGCATTACGTCTCGAGCCATACCAGCCGCGAGGACGTCCATGTCCTGCTCACCTTCGCCACGCCAGCCGTCCTTCCGGCGGGCGCACGAATCCTCGTGGGCTCGCGCGAGATTCACGACGCCGCCATCGCGCCCAACACCGCGGTGTGGTACACGCTAAACGAGAGTGCGTAAACGCGCAGAGCGAGAGCGCAAGTAGGGAGGGGACAGCGTAAGCTGTCCCCTCCCTGACGTTTAGAAAAGTGCGTTTGTCAGCGCCTTGCGCGCCTGAGTGACCAGCTCGCCTGGGCCGAGCATGTCAAAGTAGGCGATGAGGCGCTCCCGGACCGCGTCGCGGTCCTCCCCCGATGTCCCCCGCACGACCTCGATGAGGCGTCCGAAAGCAGCGTCGGGACGCTGGAAGGAAAACTCGATATCGGCCGCCTGAAGGTGTACCTCGATGTCCGTAACCGGCGCCTGGGCAGCCTTCATGAGGACTTCTTCCACTTTCGCCACGTCGCCCTCGGGATTGATCTTTGCGATACGTTCGAGGAGCTCCACCTGATAAAGCGCGGTTTGAGCCTCGTGGTCGCCCGGATTCTCCGCGAGTGCCTTCGCGTAAGCCGCGTGAGCGCCCCCGAGGTCACCGTTTTCCATCGCTGCCAGCCCCTCCTTGTGCAGCGGCGGAACCTCGGGAACGGCAGCGGCAGCTTCGGCGTCGTTATCAAGGACACCCGTGATGCCGTACTGGGCGGCGGCCTCGACGATCTTGTCGACCGTGTCGGAGAGCTGGTCAGCCTGTGGAACGCCCTGGAAGAGCGGGACGGGCTGGGCTTGGAGGAGGGCGGCTGCAGCGGGGACGGCAGAAATGCCGAAAGCCTGGGCGACCTCGGCCTGCTCGTCCACGTTAACCTTGGCCAGCTGGAGGCGGCCCGCCTTGGCGGTGACCAGGCGCTCGAGGTCGGCGAGGAGGGCAGCAGAGTTGTCCGACCGCGAGGAGTGGAAGGCGACGATGACGGGCACCTTGTTTGACATGAGCAAGGCGCCCTGAAGGCCCTCGCCTGTCAACTCATAGACCCAGGGGCCGGGAATCGCTGTTGGTTCCTCGGCGGGCTGGTCTGGCTTCTTAAACATGGACAGATCGACAGCGCCGCCCATACTGGTCAATGACATGATCTTCTCCTACTGCGCAACGTTCTCCACGCTGATGAGCGTGGGCTCGGACGAGCCGATGACACGGACGGTGGCGTCTGATCCCGCACCCGGGATGTAGAAAGCCACGGTCGTCGAATAGTTCGCCACACCCTGCTTATCGATCTCTAGTACGGGGTTCTCGCCACTGTCCTTGTGCAAGGCGCCGATCTGGCCGCCGATGCGCAGCTTCGCCCCGGCCGCCGTCTTCGTGATGCGAACCGTGTAGCGCATCTCGCCAACGATCACCAGTCCGCCGTTCTCCGTGGAGACGCCGCGGAGCCCGGCCTCTCCGGCCGCGAAGTCGGTCGTCGCCGTACCCAGGTTGCCCAGCGAGCGCACGAAGGCGTCCTGCTGATCCGCGATCTGTCTGAAGAGCGGATCGTTTTCTTGGAAGCGAATCTTCTGGGGTTGGCGTGTACCGTTGAAGGCCACATAGTTGGCCAACACCTCCTCCGGGTTGACCGCATAGGCCGCGGGATCGACCTTCGGGAATCCTTCGGAATTGTTCAAGCTGGACACGATGGCGGGCACCTCGACGCCGGGGAATAGCGCGACGTCAGCCCACAGCTGGTAGTTGCTCCGGGCCTGATCCTGGCTCCAGACCGACAGGGTCGTGAGGTTCTTGCCTTCGCGCGGCGGGACGACCGTCATCAGCGTTCGCGGGAACGCGGTGCCCGACGAGACCGGGGTCGCCTGCCCATCCACGATCAGCGGGTCAAGGTTGTAAGACTCCCCCAGTAGCGACTCCAGCTTGAGCTGAGAGGTCCGGTAAGCGCGAACCGGTCCCCCGACTCGGTTGCCCAGCGCCGCGGCGTCAAGCGACGAGTTCGCCGCCGCGATGTCCTTCTCAGCTGCTGCCGCGATCTCGGCAAACTTCTCCTGCGTGAGGATCACCTGAGGATTCGTTCCGCTGGCCGGACGCGGTAGCGTCCCCTCCGACGCACACGCGCTCGTCAACAGCGCGATGGCAGCAAGCGTTGCAACCTGCTTACGCATTGTTTTCTCCCTTCTGCCACGGCGTGCCCCACGAGAAATTCCACAGCGAGCGCCAATCCTGCTCGCCCGGCTCCTGGCTTCCGGCATCTTCAGACGCCGAAACGTCGGCTCCTGGTTGACTCTCCGGCTGGCCGGCGTCGACCTTGCCTAGATCGTCTGGCTCACCGCCGTCAATCGCGGCCTGCGCGCTCCCCTCCTGCGGCGTGGCGGACTCAGCCTGCTCCGCCTCGGTGGTCTTAGCCAGGTCGGTGGCTTCTTCCACCGGCAGGACGACGCGGTCCTCCTCGCTCAGTTCGCGATTGCGCAAGTCCAGATTTGCAGCGGGCAGGATTGAGGCCCCATAGGCGCTCCTCGTGCTCATCTCGACGTCCTCACGCTCACCAACCTTGGGGAAGATCGACGTCTGTGCCTCCGAGCGCTCACGGCGCTCACGGTAGGCACCCGCGATTCCCTTCGACAGTGCGGCCTCCTGACGCGCGCTCAACAGCATGAGCGCGCTAATCAATATCAGCAAGACTCCGATGGCGATAATCGGCATGGGATTGGCCACGGTTCGCGAGTGCTGCCACGAAAGCGTGAGCGTGGGCGCCACGCCTTTCGACGTCGTCGCAATCAACGACTGCTCAACCGCATGGTCCGCCGTCAACGTCGTCTCAACGCTGCCTTCCCCGGCGCCCGCGTCAAGCCACATGTCCGAGGCCGTCAGGTCGAAGCTCGAGTTAGCGACGGCGTCGTCAATCGCCTTACGCCCATCGGCCGTGCCAGGAAGAACCTCGGTAGCGAACTCTTCCCACGACGTCAGACCCGTCACCTTGAGCGCAGGAGCCTCGCCCACGTACGCCTCGACGTCCTTCGTGCTGGCCACAGCCCACTGCACGCTCCCCTCGGAAGCAGTCAGCTTGACGTCGACCGAATCGTTGACGAGGGCCAGCACGCCAGGCGCGGTGTAGATGAACTGCGAATCGCCACCGGGAACCGTCACAGTGACGACGGTCGAATCCTCGGCAGTGACCGCCTGGAAGATTCCGAAAGCAGCCACGGCCAAGCCCAGAATGACGAGGAGCAAGCCGCCAATCCGTTTCATACCTAATCCTTTGAGGGGTGAAGAAGATTTATAACAATTGTGTAACACTATCCTGTTTTAGTACTAAGATCATCGTAGTGTGAGTGACCTGACGCGTGGCGCAGTACTACGCTGTAGGGAGACAAGAACCTATTCAAGGAGAGAAATTGAGCGAACAATTCCCGATCGTCATGCGTGGCTACGACCGCGCGCAGGTCGACGAGCGAGTAGCCCAGCTCGAAGCCAACCTCGGCCAGACACGCGATCATGTCTCCCGGCTGGACGCCCAGATCCTCCAACTCTCCGCTGAACTCTCCGAGGCGCAAGACGCCCTCAAGGAAAATGAGCGCCCCTCCTACTCAGGACTCGGTTCGCGCGTGGAGCGCCTGTTGCGCTCCACCGAAGAGCAGGCCCTGGATCTCATGACCCGGGCACGCAAAGACGCCGCGGCTCTCATCGAGGACGCCAAGGCTCGCGCCAACCAGCTACGTAGCTCCGCGGAGGCTGACAGCCAAAAGACACTCGCCCGCGCCCAGCAGGAGGCCACGAATATGCGTTCCAAGGCCCAGTCGGAGGCGGCGACGCTGTCTGAGACCACCCGCCGCACCTCCGAGCAGATGGTTTCCTCCGCCGAACGCGAGGCCAAGCGTCTGCGCACACTCGCAGACAAGGACACCTCCGCGCTCCGTTCCGAAACTGAACACGAGACGGCCGCACTTCGCGCCTCGGTCGAGGCCGAAATGACCAAGATCCGCACAGAGGTTGCCCAAGAGGTCGCCCGGCTTCGTGCCGAGGCGGATAACGCCATTGCAGCCAAGTCCGCTGAGGCCGCCCGGGAACTGGCCGAGCACGAGGCAGCGCTTCGCGCCCGCGCCGATGAGATGGTCGCAGCCGCCGAACACGAGGCACAGGACGCCGAAGCCCGCGTCGTTGACGCTACGCGTCGCGCCGAAGAGCTCTCGAACGCATCCCACGACGAGGCTAACAAGCTCCTGACCGAGGCTCGCGACGAAGCCGCCGCCATCCTCGCCGAGGCTCGCGAAGAAGCCGCCCGCATCCGCGAAGAAGCTCTCACAGCGGCCGACGCCGACCGCAAGGCAGCCGACGAGCACATCGCCTCCCTTCGCGAGCAGCGCGACTCCCTACAGTCCTACCTCGAAGACATGCGCTCGATGCTGGCATCCTCCCGGCACTCCATCGTGCTTGATGAGATCGTCGACGCGGCCGAAACTAAGTCCGAGGACTAGGCGTTCATACAGAATGAGGGGGCACTTGAAGTGCCCCCTCATTCTGTATGAACGCCTAGATATCTCGCGTCATGCCGTAGAATTCGCGTAGCAACGGCGCCAGCTCGTGCGGCTTCTCGTCCGCGGCGAAGTGGCCCACGCCCTCGATCTCCTTGATGCGCGGTTGCTTGGCGCCCAGGGCAAGGGTCATAAACGACTCCATCGAGGCGGTCGGATCTTCCGTGCCACGGATGAAATACACCGGCCCTTCCACCATCCCGACGGCGTCCGAGTGATCCACCCGGTTGGCCATGGCACGCTGAATCCAGGCAAGGCCCTCGTTAGGAAGTGCGCGGAAGCGTGCATCAAGCGAATCACGCACCTCTTGGGGCGCGTCCGGTCCGACCATCGTCGTCGTCCAGTTGCTCACCATCTCGTAGCCACGGCCAGCATCAGCGTTGTCGGCAACGTTGCGGCGGAAGGCCTTCCGATCGGCGTCGTCGGCGGTGATATTCGTGTCCATGAGTGCCAGGCCTGCCACCATCTGCGGGTAGGCGGCTGTGAAATCGGCGGCGACCGAACCGCCCATCGAAAGCCCGCCCAGCGCAATGCGACTGATCCCAAGCTCGTCCAGACGCGCCTTGATCGCCTCAACAAAAGCCATCGTGTTCGGCTCGCCGCCCGCGAACTCGCTCAGGTCGCTCTGGCCAAAGCCAGGTGCATCAAAGGTGAGAACGTCGATATCGGCAAGGTCCTCACGCACGGTATCCCACATGGTCGAATCAAGCGGGAGCGCGTGTAGCAACACGAGGGGAAGTTCGGATTGAGGCCCAGTTCTACGGTATGCAATCATGACCCCAAACTACCACTACCACCCCGTGGATAGGTGGCCTTTCGCCTTCCAGCATGACTCGTGCCAATGCCTACGCGCTTCCTGGCCGGCCCGAGCCCCAAACCACGAGTCCTCCGTCCAAGCCACCACATGCGCTTGCCCCACCATAATGATTCCGTTGCATCCCGGGCAGACGTATTCCTTGGCGGCCGCACGAATCCTATGGACCTTAAATTCCATCCCATTATCGGCGGTCTCGTAGTGGGTATAGTTCATCAGCCGGTCAGGATCGATCGGCCTAAACTCGCGTTCGTACTTATTACGACGCCGTCCCATCAGAACAGCCGATCCTCCGGGCGGTCCACGCCTCGCATCGCGTCATAGTCAAGGACGACGCATTCGATACCGCGATCTTCGGCCAGCACGCGCGCCTGGGGCTTGATCTCCTGAGCAGCGAAAATGCCTCGGATCGGCCGCAGAGTCGAGTCCCGTTCGAGGAGATTGAGATATCGAGTCAGCTGCTCGACGCCGTCCACTCCACCTCGGCGCTTGACCTCGACGGCGATGTGCGCGCCGTGAGCGTCCATCACGAGCAGATCGACCGGCCCGATCGCCGTCGGGAACTCGCGGCGCACCAGCCGAGTTCCAGCCCCCAAGATCTCCGTCTGTTCGGCGAGCAGCCGCTGGAGATGTTCCTCGACGCCGTCCTTGCGCAAACCTGGCTCGTCGCCGAGATCCGCGCAGACGTCGTCGTGAATCTCGTGGATGTGGATAATGAGCGCGTCATCCATCTTCTGATGATCCACACGCCAGTTCTCAACAATGCCGAGCTCGGCCTCTTCCTCGCTTGGCTCGATCACCTTCATCGTGCAAGGCGGAGACATCCAATTCAAGGGCTTGTACGATCCGCCGTCGGCATGGACGAGCACCGAGCCATCAGATTTGAGCATCAGCACGCGCTTGGCGGGTTCGAGGTAGGCATCCAAACGCCCCGAATATTCAACGGAACATGTGGCAATGACGATTCGCACGGAGGTCCTTTCGCAAGATGGCGCCCACCAGCCTAGCAGAGCCTCTAGGCGATCGTCGGTTCGGCCTCGGGCCGGGAGGAGTCCATCCAGGAGAGCAACGCGCTCATTTCGTCCGGGCTCGAGGCCAGGCGCCAGCTCGTTTCGGGAAGAATGATCGTCACCACACGGATTCCCCCGCGTGGACGATGAGCTTCGAAACTCATCTCTTGCCGATTCCACCGCTGAGACGGTAGCCAAGAAAACGATCGGGTGAGGAAAAGATCAAGCGTATCCGGCCCCAAGATGGCGATCGCGTTACACCACCTACCCTCCGTCGAGCGTAACGACACCTGGATGGACGCCTCATGATTGAGCAGGTAGCGGATACGTAAGAGATAGGGAACGACGAAGGCGAGGGCGATAATCACGAGGAATCCTAATATCCCGAAGATTTCGCCCCCGCCCATCGTCTTAGTCCTGTTCTGTGGCCAGGTCGTCGATGATCTTGGCGTTGGCTTCCTGGTCGTCGAAGTCCTCCACCACGATCGTGATGTCATCCTGGTCGACGGTCATGAAACCGTTGCCGATCTCGACACTCTTACGCGTGCCATTCTCAACGAAGCGGACGCTGCCCTTGTAGAGGACGGCCATAATCGGAGCATGGTTGGGGAGAATGCCCATCTCGCCGTTGTAGGCGGGCACGACGACCTCGGAGACCTCACCTTCGTAGAGGGCTCCGGCTCGTGCGACGATCTCTAGCCTCATGACTCGGCCTGAATCTTCGCCCAGGCGCGCTCGATGTCCTCGATGCCGCCAATGTTGAAGAAGGCCTGCTCCGGAATGTGATCGTACTCGCCCTCCGTGATACGACGGAAGGCCTCGACCGTCTCGTCGATCGGCACGGTGGAGCCCTCCACGCCCGTGAACTTCACAGCGGTGTACGTGTTCTGCGACAGGTACTGCTCGATGCGGCGTGCGCGTGCGACGGTAATCTTGTCCTCTTCCGAAAGCTCGTCAACGCCGAGGATCGAGATGATGTCCTGAAGCTCCTTGTTCTTCTGCAGGATCGCCTTGACGCGGGTGGCGACGTCGTAGTGGGCCTGGCCCACGTACTGCGGGTCGAGGATGCGCGAGGTGGAGGCCAGCGGATCCACAGCCGGGTAGAGGCCGCGGGAGGCGATGTCACGCGAGAGCTCGGTCGTTGCGTCCAGATGGGCGAACGTCGTTGCAGGTGCCGGATCGGTGTAGTCGTCAGCGGGCACATAGATGGCCTGCAGGGACGTGATCGAGTGGCCACGCGTGGAGGTGATGCGCTCCTGGAGGGCACCCATCTCGTCCGCCAAGGTCGGCTGGTAGCCCACGGCCGACGGCATACGACCCAGCAAAGTCGACACTTCCGAACCTGCCTGGGTGAAGCGGAAGATGTTGTCGATGAACAGGAGCACGTCCTGGTTTTGAACATCGCGGAAGTATTCTGCCATGGTCAGGCCGGACAGGGCGATGCGCAGACGCACCCCCGGCGGCTCGTCCATCTGACCGAAGACGAGGGCGGTCTTATCCAGAACGCCGGCCTCCTCCATTTCCATGATCAGGTCATTGCCCTCGCGGGTACGCTCGCCGACACCGGCGAAGACGGACACGCCGCCGTGGTCCTGCGCGACTCGCTGGATCATTTCCTGGATCAGGACGGTCTTGCCCACGCCGGCGCCACCGAACAGGCCGATCTTGCCGCCCTGGACGTACGGGGTGAGAAGATCGATTACCTTGATGCCGGTTTCGAACATCTTGGTGCGGCCCTCGAGCTGATCGAAGTTCGGCGCGTTGCGGTGAATCGGCCAGCGCTCGGTCACTTCGAGGGTCTCGCCGTCTTCAAGGTTGAGGCACTCGCCCACCACGTTGAAGACGTGGCCCTTGGTCACGTCACCGACCGGGACGGAGATCGGGGCGCCCGTGTTGGTGACGGTCGCGCCACGCACCAAGCCGTCGGTGGGCTTCATGGCGATGGTACGCACGATGTTGTCGCCCAAGTGCTGAGCAACCTCGAGGACCATGTGCTGCGACGTCGGGGCGCCGTCGGCCTCGTCTGCCGGGAGGGCAACCTCGACCTCGAGGGCGTAGTTAATTTCAGGAAGGGCATCCGGCGGGAACTCGACGTCCACGACCGCGCCGACCACCTGGATGATGCGGCCAGTTGCCAGCTTCTGCGACGTTTCAACTGTCATTGTCATTTCCTTCTTGGTGCGGTTACTTTCCGAGGCTATCCGCGCCGGAGATAATTTCAGTAATTTCAGTGGTGATCTCAGCCTGGCGTGCATTGTTGGCAAGACGCGTGTAATCCTCGATGAGGTTCTGAGCGTTCTCGGTTGCCGAATGCATCGCCTGCTGGCGGGAGGCAAGCTCGGATGCTGCAGCCATGAGGAGCAGCGCATAGATACGCTGATCGACGTACATCGGCAGCAGCGCGTCGAAGAGCTGACGAGCGGAGGGCTCAAACTCGTAAAGAGGCAACTCCTCCGTCAGGCCCTCCTCGTCGTCGACGACGACGAGTGGTAGCATGCGGCGCACCTGCACACTCTGCGTGATCATCGACTCGAAGCGAGTGTAGACCGCGTGAAGCTCGCTCACGCCGCCGTCGTCGGCGTCGGCCAAGAAACGGGCCAGGAACTCGCGCGAGATCTCGTGAGCCGTGTCCGCACTCGGGTTGTCTGACTCCCCCGTCCACGAACCGGCAAGCTCGACGCCACGGAACTTGTAGTGCGAAACGCCGCGGCGTCCGAAGACGTAGACCACGGGCTCCTTGCCCTGTTCGATGAGTTCCTCGCGCAGGCGATCCGCTTCGCGCAGGACCGACGCCGAGTAGGCGCCAGCCATCCCGCGGTCAGAGGTGACCACGAAAAGGAGAACCCGGTTGGTGTCCGTGCGCTCGTTGAGCAATGGGTGGCGCTCATCGGCGTGCGCGGCGACCGCGGCGATCGACTTGGTCAGGGCCTGCGTATAGGGATCTTGACCGAGCGCGCGATTGCGCGCCCTGCCAACGCGTGAAGCTGCGATAAGCTCCATCGCGGAGAAGACCTTTTCCAGCGTTTGGGTCGCCTTGATCTTCTGCTTGTAAATACGCTGTTCGCCGGCCACTACTAACCCCTCTTCGACCTGACGATCTTCTCCTGCGACTTCTGTGCAGGATCGACCTCGTCAGTGGGAAGCTCGTGGGTCTCGTAAGCGGAGGTGAAGGACTGCAGGAACTTCTCCGTGGCTGCGCTCAGCTCTTCCTCGGTATCCGGCTCAAGCTTGCCCGATTCAAGGATGGTCGAGAGCACGTTCGTGTTGTGGCGAAGGTAGTCGAGGTAACCCGCCTCAAACCTGGCCACATCCTTCAGTTCGATCGTGTCGAGGTATCCGTGGGTACCCGCCCACACCGAAGCGACCTGCTCCTCCACCGCGTACGGGGTGTACTGGGGCTGCTTGAGCAGCTCCATGAGGCGCTCGCCGCGCGTGAGCTGGCGGCGCGTCGTCGCATCGAGATCAGAGGCGAACATCGCGAACGCCGCCTGCGCGCGGTACTGGGCCAGCGTGATCTTCAGGGTGCCGGCAACCTTCTTCATGGCCTTGATCTGGGCGTCGCCGCCAACTCGGGAAACCGAGATGCCCACGTCAACAGCGGGGCGCTGGTTCGAGTTGAACAGATCGGACTGGAGGAAGATCTGACCGTCGGTGATGGAGATGACGTTGGTCGGGATGTATGCCGAGACGTCGTTGGCCTTGGTTTCGATGATCGGCAGACCGGTCATCGAACCCGCGCCGAGATCGTCGGAGAGCTTCGCGCAACGCTCGAGAAGGCGGGAGTGCAGGTAGAAGACATCGCCCGGGTAGGCCTCGCGCCCCGGCGGGCGGCGAAGCAGCAGGGACAGCGAGCGGTAGGCCTCGGCCTGCTTGGACAGATCGTCGAAGATGATCAGAACGTGCTTGCCCTGGTACATCCAGTGCTGGCCGATTGCCGAGCCGGTGTAGGGCGCCAGGTACTTAAAGCCCGCCGAATCCGAGGCGGGAGCTGCGACGATGGTCGTGTATTCAAGCGCACCGTTCTGCTCGAGGGTGGCACGAACCGAGGCGATCGTCGAGCCCTTCTGGCCGACCGCGACGTAGATGCAGCGAACCTGTTTGTTTGGATCGCCCGACTCCCAGTTGGCCTTCTGGTTGAGGACAGCGTCAATCGCCAGGGCGGTCTTGCCCGTCTTGCGATCACCGATGATGAGCTGACGCTGACCACGTCCGATTGGAATCATCGCGTCAATTGCCTTCAAGCCGGTCTGAAGCGGCTCGTGAACCGACTTACGCATCATGACGCCAGGAGCCTGAAGCTCCAACGCGCGCCTGCCCTCAAGGTTAGCGATATCGCCCAGGCCGTCGATGGGCTGGCCGAGCGGATCGACGACGCGGCCGAGGTAGCCATCGCCCACGGGGACGGAAAGAACTTCCCCGGTACGGCGTACCTCCATGCCCTCGCGAATACCAGCGAAGTCACCAAGGACGACGACGCCGATCTCCTCTTCCTCCAAATTCATGGCCAGGCCGAGGGTGTCATCTTCAAACTTCAGCAGCTCGTTCGCCATCGCTCCTGGCAGCCCGTCGACGCGGGCGATGCCATCGGCCGTCAGCGTGACATGGCCGACCTCTTCGCTGGCCGCTTTCGGGGGCTCGTACGAACTCACAAAGCTGTCCAACGCAGCCCGGATTTCCTCCGGCTTAATCAGTTCAGCCATTTATCTTCCAATCCTCGCTTGCGGCAATCGCCGCGTGTCAATCAGTTAGTAAAAGCCCCTCGAACGGCGTCGAGTCGGCTGGCGATAGTGCCTTCGATAATGTCGTCGCCCACGTAGATGCGCAGGCCGCCAATGATGGACGTGTCAATGGAGACGTGAACCTTGACCTGCTTGCCGTACTTGGCGGACAGGATGGTCACCAGGCGGTCTTCCTGCTCACGGGTGAGCGGGATCGCGCTCGTCACGGCTGCGACCAGGTGGTCCCCCATGCGCGCCGCCGCATCGGTGTAACGGCGCAACAGCCCGGGGATGGTGTGATGCTCACGGGCAATGGAACGGCGAATGAGCGCAACGGTCCATGGTTGGAGGCGGGAGAAGAGCCGGTCGGATAGCTCGTGGCGAGCGTGCGGGGTGATGTTCGGCGTCGTAAACGCGAGCCGCAGATCGCGGTTATCCGAATACAGCCGCATCGCCTGGTAGAGCTCTTCCTCAACCTTCGACAGCTCACCTTCCCGGCGTGCTCCCAGCAAAATCGTGTCCACTGCCAGCGCCTCGAGGGCACGCTGCAGGTCATCACGCTGGGACCATTCTTCGCGGGCCAGGCCTTCGACGAGCTCGGTCACTTCGTCAGCAACCCGGCCTTCAAAGACCTTCTTGGCAAGCGCGGCTCGAGCATCAGCTTCACGTGCCCCTCCCTCGAGTGCGTTCGTGAGAGCTGTGGAAACCTTAATGGTGTCCACCACGGAGAACATCTGCAAAGCCAGATCGATCTCCGAGCCTGGCCGGGCGGCGACGAATGCCTCCCACCGCTCACGTGCACGCTCAAGCGCGCCTTGGCTAGCCGATCGCATTTAAGCCTCCGCCTCGTTCTTCAGTTCCGGCGTCATCGTGGCCAGGTCGTCGAGGAAGCGATCGATGACGCGGCGTGCGAGCGCCTCGTCCTGGATTGCCTCACCCACGATGCGGCCAGCCAGCTCCGTGGCGAGCAGGCCCACCTCACCCTGGAGAGAGCGCATGGCTGCCTCAGAGTCGGCGTCGATGCGACGCTGTGCGCCGGTAATCAGACTGTCCGCCTCCGTGCGCGCCTTAGCCTGGGCCTCGGCGATGATGGCCTTCGCGTTGTCCTGCGCGTTCTCACGGATGCCCGTGGCTTCGCGCTGAGCGTCACGAATATCATCGGCAAGCTTGGCCTGCTGATCAGCGACCTCGGCACGGGCGACTTCTGCTGCGCGTAGGCCCTCATCGATCTTCTGTGCGCGCTCGTCAAGCATCTCAACGAACGAAGGCCACGCAAAGACGTAGACCGCAACAGCGACGATAATGAAGGCCAGCGATCCCCAGAGGAGTTCCGGGATCGCCGGTACTAGGACGTGAAAGAACCCGCCCTCTGCCAGAGTCGTCTCATGCATAAGAATCATGCACCGAAGACGAGGCCAGCACCGAAGCCGATCAGGCCCAGAGCCTCAGCAAACGCGATCGAGAGGAACATGTTCACGCGGAGCAGACCCGCGATTTCCGGCTGACGAGCCGTTGCTTCCTGGTTCTTGGCGCCAATAAGGCCGATGCCGATGCCCGGGCCGAGCGTTGCGAGACCGTAGCCGATGGTGGCGATGTTACCGATCATGGTGTTCTTTCCTTTTGTTGTGGGTCAGTGTTCTGAAATGGACAGGGAAATGTAGGAGGCTGTCAGCATGGCGAAGATGTATGCCTGCAATGCGGCGACGAAGATTTCGAAGCACATGAAGGCAATTCCACCGATGAGCGTGACGGTACCCGCCACACCTCCGAGCACGCCCGAAAGCGTGAAGTACAGGTAGTGCGTTCCGACGAAGGTCAGCGCAAGGATGAGGTGGCCGGCGACCAGGTTCATCAATAGACGCAACGTGAGCGTGACCGGGCGTAGCACGAATGTCGAGAGGAACTCGATCGGCGTCATAATGAAGTAGATCGGCCACGGAACGCCCGAGGGGAAGAGCTGTTCCTTGAAGAAGCGCAGGCCGCCCCGTGCGCGCACACCGGCAAAGATGAAGCCCAAGTAGGCGAACAGTGCAAAGATGAGCGGCATACCCACGAGGGAGGTTCCGGCGATCTGAAGGCCCGGGATCACGCCCGTAATGTTCATGAAGAACGTGCCGAAGAAGATCGTCATGATGAGCGGCTGGTAGCGGTGAGCGTGATCCTTACCCAAGATTTCTTCACCGATCTGGACCTTGGAGAAGTCCAGCAGGGCTTCCACGGCTGCTAGGCGGCGGTTGGGCACGAGCTTCTTGCGGCGCGCATACCAGATAAGAATGAAGGCGATGAACAGCGCGGCGATCATGCGAGCCATGACGATGCGGTTCATTTCAAAGGGCGTGCCTTCGAAGAGGAACGCAGGCGGATTAAATTCGCCCTCGAGCGAGGGTGGGACGAACCCCTTGCCACCTCCCGCGAGGAAGATGGGCAATGATGCAAGCGCAGAAAAATTCACAGTGCGTTTATACCCCAACTAGTGCGATGCCCATGACGAGTGGCCTCAGTGCTGACACGAGCGAACCTCAAAACACTCTACCCGAGTATTTCCATTGCTTCCAAAGTAACCCATGAGGGCCGTCGCGCGCTCGAATATTTTTGTGACTTAAGCACATTTCACATCATGACGGCCATCCCCGTCCTACTGGTCGCCGACGAACGGACCTGATTTTCTCAGCGACACATACGAAAACACGGCAAGCGACGCCACCAGCGAGATGACGAGCACTCCGACTACCATGCGGACGTCTAAACCAGAATTTTTCAGTGCAAAAGCGCAAACGGCGAAGCCGAGCAGTTTGACCACGTAAGAAATGACGACGCCAGCCGCCTGCGCGTCAGAAAAATAGCGCCCGACGACGACCATGCCGATCAGCGACAGAAGGTTGAGGCCGACGGCGATCGCCGCGCCAACCGTGATCGAGAGGCGATGGGTGGGCAAGGCGAGGCCAGCTGCGGCGGCCGCCACGAGGACGACCCCGGCCGCCCACACGGTTGCACGCGCGATGACCTGCGTGGAGGTCAGCCGTTGCCCCGGCCTACGCCGACGCGCTCTGCTGGGAGGCATGTCGACCAAATTTCTTCCACGTCACGCCGATTCCGGCGAGGATCGCCACCAGCGTCATCGCGAGCACGATCTTGCTCGGGTAGACCGTATAGGCGACGGCCGAAAATGAGGCGATGGCCGTCCACATGTACAGGATCAGCACGGCCACGGTGTGGGAATGGCCCCGCCGAAGGAGGCGGTGGTGGAGGTGACCGGCGTCAGCGGAGAACGGAGAGCGCCCCTTGCGCACGCGCCGAAAAACCGCCCACGTGAGGTCGACCAGTGGAATGACGAGCACAAGAAGCGGGATGATAAGTGGCATGAACGCGGGCAACGCTTGGCGGGTGCCAACGGTGACCGGGTCAATTTGGCCCGTCACTAAGATGGTCGCACCGGCGAGGATCGTGCCGAGCATGAGCGCGCCAGAGTCACCCATGAAAATCTTGGCAGGATGGAAGTTGTGGGGCAGGAATCCGATGCAGCTACCCACGAGGGCAGCAAGAACGGTCGTCGCCACCGAGGTGTAATCCCCCGGCGATACCTCCCGGGTGAGATAGTAGGCGTAGATGAAGAAGGCGAACGCCGCGATGGCGACAACGCCGGCCGCTAGGCCGTCCAGGCCGTCCACAAAATTCACCGCGTTCGCAACGACAACGACCGCGATGATCGTGGTGAAGAGGGTCAGACGGGTGGAGCCGACCGTCAGCCCCAGAAGCGGAACCGTCACCAGTTGCACGCCCTGCCAGGCCATGACTCCAGCCGCGAGGATCTCCCCGGCGAACTTGGCATACCAGGTCAGCTCCCAGATGTCGTCGATCGCGCCCAGGAGGCACATGATCGCCCCGCCCCACATGATCGCCCACATGCCCGTGCTCACGGCGAAAACGTCCTTGAGGTAGGGAATCTGGCTGGCCAACGCCAACGCCGCGATAAAACCGCCGAACATCGCCACGCCTCCGAGACGAGCGATGGGCGTGGAATGGACGTCTCGTTCACGGATTTGCGTGATCGCGCCGCTCGCGAGCGCGAGCCGTAACACCAGCGGCACAAGGAGGTAGGTCAAGACCGCTGCAAGGACGAGGACGAGCAGATAGGTTCTCACCGGAGCTCCCCCGGGCGGTCAAGGGCGGCGAAGACATCGGCGTCGGCGATGGCCCCATGACGCAAAATCGTGGGCTCGCCGACCACCGACACGATGGTTGAGGCTATTCCCCCGCCTGCGCCTACGAGCCCGCCGTCGAGGTAGAGTGCGATCGAATCACCAAGCTGGGCGATGGCTTCCTCGACGCGCGTCGCGGGCGGCTGGCCGTGCTGATTTGCGCTCGTCACGGCGAGCGGACCCACGGTTTCCAGGAGCGCGAGCGTCGTCGTCGAATCGGGCATTCGCAACGCCACTGTACCGTTGGTCTCTCCGAGGTCCCAGCCGATCGTCTCCCGCGCTGGCACCACGATCGTCATAGCGCCCGGCCAGAAGGCTTCCATCAGCGTCTCGGCGGCACGGGGAAGATGGTCGGTCAATGCGTGGGCCTGGTCAACGCTGGCCACGAGTACCGGAGGCGGGTTGGCGCGCGTGCGGGACTTCGCGGTCAACAGCGCCGTGATCGCCTCGGCGTTAAACGGGTCAGTTCCAATGCCGTAGACGGTATCGGTTGGCAGGCAGATCACTTCGCCACGCTCGATCGCGGCGCTCGCCAGCGCGATCGCCTCGGGATCGTGTGCCTTGACCTTCATCGGATGTCCTTTCGCGCGCGTAGCCAGCGATCACGGCCCGTCAAATCTTGCCCAGTCGAGACCTCGACAAAACCACGTTCTTCAGCGACACGGCAGAGCGCGGGCCCCTGCTCGTCGCCATGTTCCATGATGAGGATACCCCCAGGCCGAAGGAGTTGGTGGGCTCGTTCCACAAGCGCTATTGGCAGCTCGAGCCCGTCCTCGCCGCCGAAAAGCGCCATCGCAGGGTCTTGGCGGACCTCAGGAGACAAGTCGTGCCACGGTGCCACGTACGGCGGGTTGGTCACCACGAGATCGATGCCTCGCGCATAGTGGTCCAGCTCTTCGCGAGCGTCGCCCTGCACGAGCGTCACGAGGCTCCCGTAGCGGGCATTGTTGCGCACTGCTGATTCGAAAGCCTCCTTCGAGAGCTCGACGGCGATCACGCGGGCATTCGTCTCGGTCGCGATGGAGATTGCGATGGCTCCAGAGCCCGTGCACAGGTCCACAACGAGGGGATCGTCCACACCGCGAATCTCGGCCAGGGCCGCGTCAACCACCATCTCGGTCTCCGGGCGCACGACAAACACGCCAGGGCGCGATTCGAGCTCGAGGTAGCGGAAGTACATCGTTGCCTCGATGTGTTGCAGTGGCACACGTTTGGCGCGAGCGCGCACGGCATCCTCGAAGCGTTCAAGATCGGCCGGGACAACGGCGTCGTTGGGCACCGGACGCCGGCCGAGCACGAACTGCGCCAAGGAACGCGCGTCCGCATCAGGCGACGCGACGCCGGCATCCGCCAACCGCTCGCGCGCCTGACGGATGGCGTCTGCCCACATTTACTTGGCCTCTGCTTCTTCCGCAGCTGCCTGGAGCCGCTCCTCTTCGTCCATCTCGCGTAGCGAGGTAATGACGTCGTCAAGGTTGCCCTGGAGCACCTGGTCGAGGTTGTGTGCCTTAAAGCCCGTGCGATGATCGGCAATGCGATTCTCCGGGAAGTTATAGGTGCGAACGCGCTCAGAACGATCCACCGTACGGACCTGCGAGCGGCGCTGATCTGCTTCTTTAGCCGCCTGCTCTTCAAGCTGAACCTGGCGGATACGGGCCAAAAGAATGCGCATTGCCGCTTCACGGTTCTTAATCTGAGACTTCTCGTCCTGCATCGAGACCGTGATGCCGGTCGGAAGGTGGGTGATACGCACGGCCGAGTCGGTCGTGTTCACCGACTGTCCGCCCGGGCCCGAAGAACGATAGACGTCGATGCGAAGCTCGTTGTCATTGAGCTGGACTTCCTCGGGCTCATCAACTTCGGCAAACACGAGGACACCGGCAGCCGACGTGTGGACGCGTCCCTGAGACTCGGTGACCGGCACGCGTTGAACGCGGTGAACGCCCGCCTCGTACTTCATGTGTGCCCACACCCCGTCGGCGGGATCGTCCGGAACCGACCTGGCCTTGATAGCCATCTGCACGTCCTTGTAACCGCCCATATCGGTGTCGGTGTGGGACAGAATCTGGGTCGACCAGCCCTTGGACTCGGCGTATCGCTGATACATGCGCAGCAGATCCGAGGCGAACAAAGCCGACTCCTCGCCACCCTCACCGGCCTTGACCTCGAGGATGACGTCGCGCCCGTCGTCGGGATCGCGCGGAAGAAGCGCATCTCGCAACGACGCCGCCGCGTCGTCAACCTCGACTTCTAGGCGCGGAAGCTCGCCGGCGAACAGCTCGCCGTCTTCCCCACCCAGATCGACGATTTCCTGAGCCTCGGAAAGATCGGTTGACGCGTTGACCCAGCGCTCGTAGCGGGAGACCACTCGCTTGAGTTCGGCATAACGACGCCCCAGGCTACGCAGTTTCTCCGGCTTGGCCAACACCTCCGGCGATGCCATCTGCTTTTCAATGTCGTAATACTCTTCTGCCGCTGCCTGCGCTGCGGGGAACTCACTCATGTCTCTCCAACTGTTGCTAGTGCGAAAATACGGTAAACGCCGGTACAGATACACTGTACCGGCGTTCATAAGCTCAGTTACTTCGTGCGCTTACCGTAGCGAGCCTCGAAGCGGGCGACGCGGCCGCCGGTGTCGAGAATCTTCTGCTTGCCCGTGTAGAACGGGTGGCATGCGCTACACACGTCAACGCGGAGCGAATCGCCTGCGAGGGTGGAACGGGTTTCGAACTCGTTGCCACAGGTGCAGGTGACGTGGATGTCGTGGTAGTCGGGGTGGATACCCTGCTTCATTTCTTCTCCTTGGATCGTTTGGTGCCCTGGGTCCATCGAGATTTACCCGTGGTGAACCAGAAGCCGACGGTCAATTTAACCACATAAGGCCGCTATATCGATAGCCGCGGGCGGTGCACACTTGATCACACCGCCCGCGAAAGCGCTAATCTGCGTGTTGCATTCCGCGAACAACGGACATGAGGAACTCGCCGTTCGACTCCGTCTTGCGCATGCGCCCGAGAACGTAGTCGGAGGCCTCCTGGACATCCAACGTGCCAAGCGCGCGGCGCAGGTGCCAGACGATCTTGAGCTCTTCGGGGCTGAACAGCAGCTCCTCGCGGCGGGTGCCCGAAGCGTTGATATCCACAGCCGGGAAGATACGGCGATCGGCGAGCTGACGCGACAGGCGCAGCTCCATGTTGCCGGTACCCTTGAACTCCTCGAAAATGACCTCGTCCATCTTCGACCCGGTCTCCACCAGCGCGGATGCGACGATCGTCAGCGAACCACCGTTTTCGATGTTGCGGGCAGCGCCGAAGAACTTCTTGGGCGGGTAGAGCGCACCGGCATCCACACCACCCGAGAGGATACGGCCCGACGCCGGAGCGGCAAGGTTGTAGGCGCGGCCAAGGCGGGTGAGCGAATCTAGAAGAATGACAACGTCCTGGCCCAGCTCCACGAGGCGCTTAGCACGCTCGACGGCGAGCTCGGCAACGATGGTGTGATCGGAGGCCGGACGGTCGAACGTCGAGGCAATGACCTCGCCCTTGACCAGGCGCTGCATGTCCGTGACTTCTTCCGGACGCTCGTCAACAAGAACCACCATGAGGTGAACATCCGGATTGTTGTTAGCGATCGCCATCGCAATCTGCTGCATGACGACGGTCTTGCCCGCCTTCGGAGGGGAGACGATCAGACCACGCTGGCCCTTGCCAATCGGGGCGACGAGGTCGATGATGCGCGAGGTCAGCGCCTTCTGGCTGGTCTCCATGCGCAACATCTCGTTGGGGTAAAGCGGGGTGAGCTTGTTAAACTCGGGGCGCTCCTTCGCCTCCTCCGGCGTCATGCCGTTAATAGACGTGACCTCAACCAGCGGGTTGTACTTGTGCTGGCGGCCGCGGCGGTTATTTCCCTCCGACGCATCACGCACAGCTCCCTGGATCGCATCGCCACGGCGCAGGCCGTAGCGGCGAATGATCTGGGAAGAGACGTACGCATCGTTCTTACCGGGAAGGTAACCGCCCGTGCGCAAGTAGTTGTTGTTGCCATCGACGTCAAGAATGCCGGCGACGGGGATGAGGACTTCACCCGATTCGACGTTCTCCTCGCGCTCCTCGTTGCGGTTGCGATCGTTGCGGTTACGGCGATCGTCGTTGCGGTTGCCGCGCTCCTGGCGCTCGCCGCGCTCATCGCTGCGGTTGCCGTGCTCCTGGCGCTCGTCGTTGCGATTGCGGTTACGGTTGCGCTGGCGACGGCCGCGACGCCCGCGACCCTCGTCATCGTCGGAGCTTTCCTCGGCTCGGCGCTGCGCGGCGTCACCAAGTGCGTCGAGGGCTGCCCTCTTTTCGTCCTCGCTCAGCTCCTTGGCGGGCTTCTTCTTCGAGACGGGTAGGTCAAGCTGGGCCTTGGGATCACCGTGCTGGTTGACGGTCTCTTCGGCCTCACGCTTTTCGGCCGGCTGCGCCGCCTGCGTGGCCTGATCGGAAGCCTTGCGTGCGCGCGACTTTGGCTTCTTGGCAGCGTTACGCGCCTCACGAATGGCCGTAATCAAATCGTTGCGGCGCGCGTTAGGCGCCAAAGACAAGCCCATGTCGGCTGCAAGCGTCTTCAAATCGGCCAGGCGCATCGTGGAGATGGGGCCAGATGGTTGCGTTGAGTTTTCGCTCACGAGGTTCCTTCCTCGGTTCCGGAACAAAGCCGGGGTCAATAATGTGACTTTCCGCGACATAGCGCATGGCGCTCATGTAAATAATCTGACAGAGTGCGGAAGTGCGAGCTGTTTAATAGCCCCGCATACATGACTAATAGTCTGAACTGTCATTCATCAGCATACACACAAAGTGGCGACTTTCGAAAGTTCTACCCCGCGATATGTGCGCCACGTACCTGCCGAGAATTCATCGTCCGATACCCCTGTTGGGCAAAAATATTCGCCATGGCGGGATCTACCTCGGCAAACAGTAAAATCGATGGGCCAGCTCCGCTCACGACGGCAGGCCAGCCGGCCTTGCGCAACGCACCCAAAACGGCCGCCGTATGCGGCATCGCCTCAGAGCGGTAGTCCTGATGAAGCTTGTCCTGCGTGGCGGCGAACAACAACGATGGGTCATTCGCTAGTGCGTGCGTGAGCAACGCTGTACGCCCCGCGTTAAACGCGGCGTCTGTGTGCGGGACGGAGGCGGGCAGGACCGCGCGCGCCGTCGTCGTCGGCAAAATCTCAGAAGGAACAAGCAACGTGGTCTTCACCTTCGGCGAAACCGTGAGGCGAACCGTACGGTACCCCTTCCCCTCGGCCCATGACAAGGTTGTTCCCCCGTAGATCGCAGGAGCGGCGTTGTCCGGATGCCCCTCGTATTCGGAGGCAATGTTAAGCACTTCCTCGTCCGTGAACTCCTCAGGCGAGCCCACCAGCTGCCGGACCAACATGACGCCAGCCACGATCGCCGCCGCCGAGGAACCCAAGCCCTTCCCGTGCGGAATCGAGTTCCGGCACACAAGCTCGACACCCGCGGCCGGCAGCCCCAGGCGCTCAAGCGTCTCGCGCATGACCCGAATAATCAGGTGCGAGCCATCCTTGGGCAGGGTGTCATGTCCTTCGCCAACAATGAGAGCCTTCGAGGCGCCGGTCGTCAGCGTGGCACTGACCTCATCCCACACGTCGTGGGCCATACCCATCGAATCAAAGCCCGGGCCAAGGTTGCCCGACGACGCCGGCACCCGCACACGCGCCGAATCGTTGACAATTCGCATTACAACCCCAGAACGCGAGCAGCCGCGGTAGCGGTGGGCTCGATCGGATCGAAATTGATCTCCATGCCACCCAGCGCGGTCGCAGTGTCCTTCAAGCCGTTGCCGGTGACCGTACACACGATCTTCGCGCCCTGCGCAACCTTGCCCTGGTCACCCGCCTGAAGTAGCCCTGCGACCGAGGCTGCCGACGCCGGCTCCACGAACACGCCCACCTCGGCAGCAAGTATTCTCTGGGCCTCGAGAATCTGTTCGTCGCGGACGCGATCAATCCAGCCGCGTGAATCGTCGCGTGCCGCTTCGGCGTATTTCCATGACGCCGGGTTGCCGATGCGGATCGCCGTCGCGATAGTCTCGGGCGCATCCACCACGTGGCCGAGCACGAGCGGCGCCGCCCCCCAGGCCTGTACGCCCCACATCTGGGGTACCTTCGTGGATACCGGAGGAAGATGAAGGGCGGTGTCATCAATCGAAGCGAGCGTGGTTTTGCCTGCGTACTCGTTGTATCCCATCCAATATGCGGAGATGTTACCCGCGTTGCCCACGGGGAGAACGTGGATGTCCGGGGCGTCGCCGAGCTCGTCAACGATCTCGAAAGCGGCTGTCTTTTGGCCCTGCAAGCGGTAGGGGTTGACCGAGTTCACAAGCGCGACCGGGTGGCTATCGGTCAGCTCGCGCACGATGTTGAGGCAGTCGTCAAAATTGCCGTCCACAGCCACAAGGTTCGCCCCATGCACGATCGCCTGGGCCAGCTTGCCCGCCGCAATCTTGCCGGCCGGTAGCACGACGGCGCACTGCAGACCGGCCGCCACGGCGTAGGCAGCGGCAGATGCGGAGGTATTGCCCGTCGAGGCACAGGCCACGACTTCCACACCCGTCTGCATCACCTGCGAAATCGCGGTGGTCATGCCTCGATCCTTGAAAGAACCGGTAGGGTTGGCGCCCTCAACCTTGACATAGACCTCGGCATCCAGCCGTTCCGAAAGCGCCTTGGCATACACGAGCGGGGTGCCGCCCTCTTTGAGCGTCACCACCGGAGCCGTCTCAGCGAACGGCAGCCGTTCGCGGTATTCATTGATCAGGCCTTGCCACTGGTGTGCCATTTACTCGTCCTCTACCCTCAAGACGCGCACGATTTCGCGTACGTCACTTACCTTACTCACTGACTCGATCGTAGCCGCCATATCGGCCGCCGTGGCCGCGTGGGTCGTGATCGTCAGGCTCGCCCCGCCCGATTCGTCGTCCGAATCCTGCCGCACAGCCGAGATGGAAACCCCGGAGTCTGCGAAAGCGCGAGAAAGCTCGGCAAGTACGCCGACGACGTCGTTGACCCGCAACCGGACAAAGTAGCGTGAGACCGCCTCGGAGGCGGGCACAAACTCGGATTCGCCGAGCACAATCTCCTGCGGGGCACGCCCGCCCACAACCTTCTTCGCAGCCGCGGCAACGACGTCGGAGAGCACGGCCGACGCCGTCGGGGTGCCGCCCGCTCCCCTGCCGTAGAACATGAGTCGGTCGGCGGACTCTGCCTCGATCACGACCGCATTAAAGGAGCCCGAGATAGAAGCCAGCGGGTGGACGGTCGGGACGAGGGTCGGAGCGACGCGCACCTCGATCTTGCCCCCGGTTTGCGCCGCCGTCGCGACGAGCTTGATGACGAAATTATTTTTCGCCGCAGCTTCGATATCCGCGGAGGTGATGGAGCGGATACCCTCGACGTCGACGTCGGCGAGCGAGACCCTCTTATGGAAGGCGAGCGAGGCAAGAATCGCAATCTTGGCCGCTGCGTCCCTACCGTCCACGTCGGCGCTCGGCTCCGCTTCGGCATATCCGAGCTCCTGGGCCGTGGCCAAGACCTCGTCAAAGGCGAGGCCCTTCGTGGTCATTTCGTCAAGAATGTAGTTCGTCGTGCCGTTGAGGATGCCCTTGATAGCTTTGACAGAATCCCCAGCCAACGACTCGCGCACCGCGTAGACCACCGGCACTGCCCCCGCAACGGCTGCCTCGTAGTAAAGATCCACGTTGGCAGCCTTAGCCAGGTCATACAGCTCCGGGCCATGCTCGGCGAGCAACGCCTTATTGCCCGTCACCACGGATGCTCCCGATTCCAGCGCGTAGCGCACGAGGGTCCGGGGAGGCTCGATGCCGCCGATAAGCTCAATGACGATGTCCGCACGCTCGATCAGAGCCCGCGAATCCGTGGTCAGCAGTGCCCGATCAATCACCGGATCTCGTTGCGTTTCAAGGTTCGACACCGAAATGCCGATGAGTTCTAATTCCGCTCCTGCGCGAGCGGAGAGGAGGTCGTTTTGCTCCTTGAGTAGACGCGCAACCTGGGTACCCACGGTTCCGCATCCGAGGAGAGCGATTTTAATACTCATGTCTTCCTTCCGCCGTTAGCCGAGATCGTAAGCGAGCTGATCCTCGATCGTCTCACGGCGGAGCAACACCGTGCATTGCCCGTCTCGTACTGCGATCACACCCGGCCGCGGGAGCATATTGTAATTCGATCCCATCGAACGCCCGTAGGCGCCCGTCACAGGCACAGCCAACAGATCCCCGATCTCGACAGGCGGAAGGCTGACGTCCTTGACGAGGATATCGCCGGATTCGCAGTGCTTGCCCACCACGCGGGACCGACACCCGGCACCAGTAGCCTCCCTGCCGACAACGGCGGCCGTGTAGTTGGCGCCGTAGAGTGCCGGCCGGAGGTTATCGGACATGCCACCGTCGACCGAAATGTAGCGACGAGGGCCACTATCCGTTGCGACATCTTTCATTGTGCCGACCGTATACAGCGTCATCATCGCCGGTGCGACGATCGAACGGCCCGGTTCGATGGAGATCCGTGGTGCCGGCAAGCCGGTAGCATCGCAATGTGCGCGCACCGCCTGCGCGAGCACCTCAGCGAAGTCTTCCGGCGCGGGCGGGACGGCATCCTGTGAGGTATAACGGACCCCATAGCCACCGCCGAGATCCACTTCCGGGATCTCGATCCCTCGCTGCGCCGCCCATGCCCGCACGTCAAGGACCACCTTGGCCGCCTCGGCAAAGCCGTCGGTGGACAAGATCTGGGAACCAATATGTGAATGGATACCCACCAGCTTCAGGCCGGGCGTGCCGGCTATCTGGGTAATGGCATCATAGGCCGCTCCGCTTGTCACGGAAAGCCCGAATTTCTGGTCCTCGTGGGCGGTCTGAATGAAGTCGTGCCCTCCCGCGTGCACCCCGGTTGTCAGGCGCACATACACCGGGGCGCTCCTGCCACGCTCGCTTGCGATACGCGCAACCTTGGCGATCTCGGGAATAGAATCGATGACGATATGGGCGATGCCACTATCGATAGCGAGTGCGATCTCCGCCTCTGACTTGTTATTGCCATGAAGGCCAATACGGGAACCTGGCACCCCGCCCGCGAGCGCAGTGCGTAATTCCCCTTCGGAGGCCGCATCGATGTTGAGGCCCTCGTCCATCATCCACCGGGCCACAGCTTTGGAGAGGAATGCCTTGCCGGCGTAGTACACGTCCGCCCCGGCAAGCGAGGTGAAAGCCTTCTCCATTGCCTCCACCCAGGCGCGAGCGCGAGTTCGCATGTCGGCCTCATCAAGAATGTAGGTGGGGGTGCCAAACTGAGCAGCGATCAGCGAAACCGGCACCCCAGCGACGGTCACCTCGCCTGACTCCGCCCGGGCCGTGTTCATCGACCACACTCCGTCGGGCCTGCCGTTGGGCTCGGGCGCGGCGACCGTCTCCAACATGTTTACATCCTCTCCAGCGCACTCACGCCGAGCAGGCCAAGACCGTTTTCGAGAACCTGCCCGGCGGCGTCGTTCAGCCACAGACGGGTCTGATGCAGGGCGGTCACCGGGTCATCGCCACGCGGGGTCACGCGCGAGACGCCGTACCACGAGTGGTACTTTCCGGCCAGCTCCTCGAGGTAACGTGCCACGCGATGCGGCTCGCGAAGCTCGGCCGCCTGAGCGACGACAACCGGGTACTGCGCTAGCGTGGCCAGCAACTCCTCGTCGGCGTCGCTGTCAAGGAGGGCCGGGTCAAAGGCATCGCGCGTCACGCCATGCTCGGCGGCATTGCGGTCCACTGCACAGGTACGAGCGTGAGCGTACTGTACGTAGTACACCGGATTTTCGTTCGTGTTGGACGTGATGACGCCTAGATCGATCTCGAGAGGGGAATCCATCGCCGCACGCACCAACGAATACCGCGAAGCATCTACACCCGCGGCCTCCATGAGGTCCGAAAGAACGACGATCGTGCCTGCACGCTTACTCATCTTCACCGGCTCACCGTCACGAACGAGGCTGACCAGCTGGCCAATGAGAAGCTCGAGGTTCTCGCCCGGGCCGGCCGTATCACCGAATGCGCGCGCCATGGCGTACATGCGGCCAATGTATCCGTGGTGGTCCGCACCGAGCATGATGATGACGTTGTCGGCACCGCGGTTACGCTTATCCAGGTAGTAGGCGATATCGCCAGCGAAGTATGCCGCATCACCGTCTGACTTAATGATCACGCGGTCCTTGTCATCACCATAGTCCGTCGTACGGATCCACGTAGCCCCATCCTGCTCGAAGATGACGCCCGCCTCACGCAGGCGCCCGATCGCGGCGTCCACCGCACCAGACTCGTGAAGAGTGTCCTCGTGGAAATAGACATCGAATTCCACCCGGAAGTCACGCATCTCTTCCTTAATGGCATCGAACATGAGGTTGACGCCGCGCTCGCGGAATACTTCGCGCGCCTCGTCGTCGGGAAGATGAGTTGGATCTGGTTGGCCGTCCGCGACGGCGTCCGCCACTACTTGTGCGGCAATGTCCGCGATGTACTGGCCGCCGTATCCGTCCTCCGGCGCTTCCTCGCCGCGGGCTCGTGCCACGAGCGACTTCGAGAAGCGATCAATCTGAGCACCATGGTCATTGAAGTAATATTCGCGCACAACCTGCGCACCACTCGCCGTCAGGATTCGCGCTAGGGAATCGCCCACGGCCGCCCAGCGGGCGCCGCCAACGTGAATCGGACCGGTAGGGTTCGCCGAGACGTATTCAAGGTTGATCGTCGACCCGGCCAGCGCCTCGCTGGTGCCGAATGCCTGGCCCGCCTCGACAATCGCACGGGCAAGTTCGCCCGCAGCTGCAGCGTTGAGCTTAATGTTCATAAAGCCCGGACCCGCGATTTCAACGTTTGAGATCGCATCCGACTGCTTGATGCGTGCAGCAAGAATCTCCGCAAGCGCGCGCGGGTTGGTACCCGCCTTCTTCGCCAATTGCATGGCCACATTCGTGGCCCAATCCCCATGCTCACGGCTACGCGGGCGCTCAACCTTCACTTCCGGCAGATCGGCCGGGTCCAAGTTAACTTCACCGGCGGCGATCGCCTGTTCAAGTGACGTACGGATAAAGGCAGAGAGTTCTTCAGGAGTCATGCCCCAAGCATACCGGGGCACGCCGAAGCGCCCAATTTGTTCCGCGTTTCGAATACTCAGTTCTCCACCACGCAAGATCGCACGCGGACGATTCGATTCTATGGGGTGGCAGATGTTAGACTGACGATTCGCTGGGCCCCGATAGCTCAGGGGATAGAGCGTCTGCCTCCGGAGCAGAAGGTCGCAGGTTCGAATCCTGTTCGGGGTACTCACACAAATCCCCGCCACGGCAACAAAAACCGCGGCGGGGATTAGTTACGCATTCGTGGCACTCTGGGACTCATATTCCAAATTTCAGCATATTTCACTGTCGAATTATTTAGAATACTGAAACGACACTTCTTTTCCACGCACATTGTTTAAGGAGTCGATCTATGCACATTGGTTCATTTTCTGGTTATCGAGCTTCCATCCGCACTGTAAGCACTTCTGTAGCCATAGTTCTCCTTTTCTTGGTTACGGCCTGCGAGGTCCCCAACGCCGACGATCCGACCACCATGCCTACGATATCCAGAGAAGCTACTGTCAAAACCACTCCGTCACCGACTCCCGCACCAACCGTGACCACCCAGACTCCGTCTCCCACGCCCGTAACAACCAGTCACCCGCTGGGATTTATGAAGCCAGCGCCCGAAAAACCAACATCTGAGCCGACATCCCAACCCAAGCCCGCACCCAAGCCCGCACCCAAACCTGCACCCAAGCCCGCACCCAAACCTGCACCCAAGCCCGCACCCAAACCTGCTGCCCATTACAACAATTGTAAGGAAGCTCGCGCTGCTGGAGTAGCCCCGCTTCACGTAGGAGATCCTGGTTATTCTAAGAAACTGGACCGTGACGGTGACGGCATCGCATGCGAGTGAGAGACTAGGTAGGGCAAAGCTCAGTTAAACACCAGGGAAGAATACCCGTATCCAGGTGATTCCCATAGCTATCGGCCTTTCACCAACACAGCCATCAGGGAGATTCTTGACAGAATCCAGCTAGGAACGAGGATTCCCGATTTCGACGATGAGCTACGCCGTGCACAGGATCGCCACCGGGTCATGGCTAACCGCCCAGGCGATCGGCACAGGTGCGGCGGGTAGCCGCACGATCTGCACCGTTGAGCGCCTACAAATACTGGAGGAGATTTTCACGGTGGATGTGCACGTGACGGAGATGGGCGGACGGCTCGTCACGATATCGGGCACGATAGGACTTTCGCCTACCCCAAACATAAGACTACATTGCCCTCACCATGAAGTACCTCGTACACCGCAAGCTTTACAAGGATCTCCGCGGTGTACAGCCAGCCGCAATGACAGCACAGTTATATAGACTTTCGGAACCGGACCGCTGAAAGCTCGCAAAATACGTGTTCTCATTGACCCCTTCAACAGGGCAGGATATGATAAACACCACACCTCTGGTTGAAAGGAGACACACTATGAAAGGTCGGAAATTATTGGGGGGCTCTCGGCGTTCCTACTGATTCTCATTGTGGGTGCACCCCCTGCTCAGGCTTCAATGCATCCGCAACTTACCCAAGACGATGTCGATAGATTGACAGAATTCTGGCAGACACATGAAGTATCTGCGCATGTACAGCATTCTCTACTCGCAAAGATTGGGGCCGGAGAGATGACGGATGCTGATCGCGGAGATATTAATCCCACTCATGTAGAAACACTTCAGAGAAATGGAAATCTAGAGACGGTTGCCACATACCCCGATGGTTCTATTTTAATAACAGCAATTCAAACATCCTCGGGAGAATTCAACACAGCATCGTTCCCCGGCATGTCCACTACAAGACCCGCCAGTATTACACTGCGAGCGGCACCTACCAACTGCCAAGTCAAAAGTGGTTCGGGATATGCGGTGTACAGGAACTGCACCGTATTTGGGTCAACTGGTACTATCCAGGCTGGTTTCGGTGCGAATTATCAAATTATCAATGGCGATTATGATTCAATTACTGCTCATTATGCTCCTTTCCAACAGTGCGCAGGATTTGTCTGTGACACACCCTATGTCGCGTATACTTCTTTACATGAAACTGCTGAACAACCAGCACAAGTAACCTATCACTTCAGGTGGACTATTTCTGCTGTCTCCGCCACAGGCAAGGTGGAGTTGATTATTGCCAACGACAGACCGACGGTTGGCTTTAGAACGAAGATAGGGAGGTGAAAGTGAATGCGTCTTTCAACATTTAGCCCGAGCATCCCTGCTAGCGCCGACATATGGTTCTGGGGAATCGTTGTCCTCATGGCCGTTACCTGCGTGGTTTTGATCGTAGCAGTGCTTCGGTGGATCCGGCGCAGAGATAAGTAGGGTCATTCTCGGATACTTGTCGGCGAGAGGGTCTTCGATCTCTCGAGGTCGCCCACGAGAGCCGCGGCGCACAGTGGCGTCAGTGAGATTTTACCTATCGGCTAGTGTGTGTTTTCAGCGTCAGTGTTTGCCCTGATGAAGGGGGCTATCTCAGCAAGCGGATGGATAGTCCCAGCGCAATTGACGCGATTAGCCTCTCCCTCGGCGGGTGCACTAGTAGGCCGGGCTCGGATCTCCTCGTAGTTCCCCCCCCAAGCCTCGCGACTGCCAAGCTACGCCGTGCGAAGGATCGCCACCGGGTCACGGTTCACTGCCCAGGCGATCGGCACAAGTGCAGCAAAACCCGAGGTGATCACCAAGATGAGTACGACCGCCACCGTGAAAGGAAGCGGAATCGGGCTCAGCCAGATTCGTGCCACAACGTCGGCGACGATTGCCCCGCTGACGGCCCCGATAAGATTGGGCGCGGCCATCCTGATCAGCGTCAACGCCGCCAAATCAATCCGGGTTATTCCCAGTGCACGACGCCGGCCAAGGGCGCGCCGATAGAGCAACACATAAGCCAGGGAGACGACGGCGGTAAGGAAGGTGCCAAGGCCCACAACGGTGAAGAGAATTGATCGGGTGTACCGAGCAAAATCCCCCGATGTGACTCTATCAACGATGGACAGCCCCGAGCTTTCGAAGGTCAGTTTGCCTGGAGCAGCGTCGGTGTAGGTGTGTATGGCTGCTTGGATGGTCGGCACGTCCACCAGGCGCTCAGCCATGATGGCAATTGCTCGCATGTTTTCGAGCTGGGGCTGGTGGACGAGCACGGCGTCGGCAAAGAAGCTAAAGCCAGGCCGAGTCTTTCCCCCGGCGACTACGGCAATCTCGCGCTGAGCTGCGGCATACACCGCCCCGGAAGGTACATCCCATCCGATCTTGCTAAGAAGAGATTCGTCGATGACGCCCTCGCCAGCAGTGAGCGCGCGTCCCCGCGTCGTCTCGATAGCAACAGCACTGTCCGTCACTGCCCACGCGGTGATCTTCGCTCCAAGCGACTCGACTTCGAGCACTTCACCTACGCCAATCGCACTTTCGACCCCGCTCGTGTTTTGCAGGAGTGTAAGGATTTGCCTGTTGAGTAGTTCGCCACTGGGATCGCGAATCATGACGAATCGCGCTGCCGGGTCTTTGAGCTGATTGTGCAGGATTTGTTGTTGAGCTACTTGCTGTCCGGCTGTCAGTAGCGCGCCGAGCGTCGCGCCGATGGACACGACAAATAGAAGCAGGGTCGGAATGATTTGCCGCCAGGTATCCCGCCAGGCCTCGCGCACGATGTGAAGGCCTTTCACGCGGTTTCCTTCCCCACGTCGTACACGTCATCGCAAGCGTCTTTCACGAACGGATCGTGCGTGGCAACGACGACGGTTCGCCCCGCCAGCGCCGCATTGCGCAGGAGCTCGAGGATAATCGTGGCATTGTCACGATCCAGGTTGCCGGTGGGCTCATCGGCGAGGATGATAGCCGGGTCGTTGATGAGCGACCTGGCCATTGCCGCACGCTGCCCCTGACCTCCTGAAATCTGGGTGGGACGCTGGTTGGCAAACTCGGACAATCCCACCTGCTCTAATAGTTCCTGCCCACGGGTGCGCAATTGCGCGTAGGGACGGCCCGTATACAATCCCGGTTCGAGGACTGAATCGAGGATTGTGGCGAAGGGATCCAGCTCAGAGTCTTGGAAAACAAAGCCGATGTTGGTGGCTCGAAACTGGCTTCGCGCGTAATCACTCAGGGTGCTAATCGACTTTTCGGCGAACGAGACTCGCCCCGCTGTCGGTCTGAGCATCAAGCCAAGCACGTAGAGCAACGTAGATTTTCCGCATCCGGACGGGCCGGTCAGGGCCGTGATCGCTCCTGGGTGAAAGCTATAAGTCAGGCCGGTAAAGACGTCCGTGTTCGTCTTGGTGTACCGGAAGCTCAGGTCATCGACACGCAGTCCCATCAGCTATCCTCGCCAAAGACGCGGATCTGACTTCCCGCGTCAATCCCCTCCACGACGACGACGCCTTGGGAGGCGCCCAAGACCTTCACATCGTGGCGTAAACCTGACGCATCGATGATATAAGTAGTTCCTACGGCGTCTGTCATGATGGCCGAACGCGGCACGAGCGGGCCGGAGACCTGGGGGACGACGTCGATAGTTGCCTGCAAGTCGGTACCTGGTACGATCCCCGCGCAGTCATCTGTACATAGCGCGCCGCCGCCGACGCCGCGGATGTCAACTTCGTATGTGAAGGATTGCTCGTTCTTCCGACTCACACCGACCTCGCCGCTCCACTTTTGCTCGCCGCTCGTGAGCTGCACTTTGGCCCCTGCGGGTAGCAGGACTTGCTGAGATTCGTTGAGCGCGAGGAAGACGCGTGGCTCGCCACTGGGCACAGACACCAGCGCCTCGCCCCCGGCCAGTAGCGCCCCCGTGTGCAAAATCTTCAGGTCAAAGGTGAGGTGGGCGGGCAGACTCGGGCTGGCCACGAGCTGGCCGAGAGGTACCTTACCCGTCTCAGGCTGGCCGGTATTCTTCTGCCACTGGCGCACGTTTAGTTCGGTGCGCGGGCCAAACGTGTCATCCACTGCACCCGGAAAGCCGAGCACACCGAGGAACGCGTTGAGTTGCTTGACGTCAGCGCCCTTCATGCCACGTGACAGCTCCCGATAGAAGGGGACGCGTCCTTCCACGACGACGACGGGAATCTTTCCCACCTCATAGAGGGTGTGACCAGAGGAAAACGTCGTGTCCGAGGACACGAATGTCACCACTCCGGCAAGCACGTTGGTGGCAAGGGCGCGGCTGTCCATAGCGACGCTGGCAGCATAGTTGAGGCTGCGCCCCACGTTCCCAGTTTCTACTGTGACCGTTGCAGGAGCAGCCTCAGACGGTGCCGTGGTGCCGTCCTTAAAGAAAATGTACCCCGCGCCAAGACCAATGAGGGCGGCAACGACGACGGCCGCCGTAAACATGATCATTCGCCGCACGATCTCATCCTTTCGTGCTACTTAAAGACATTCCCACATCAGAAATAATAGCTAGAACCAGAGACAAATCTAGTTGACAATGTTATCATGATTACACTTGATAGCAGCAAGAGATCACAGGATACCCCCATGCAGTTTAAAAAGCCCCTTGCCGCTCTAGCCGCATCATGTGTACTGACCATCAGTCTAGCTACGCCGGCAGCGGCGGCCTCCCGAAGCGGTACTGCCCAATGTCCAGCTCTCGTAGTAGGAGCGATATCCGCCTATTCAGAGCAGCGAGTTCCAACCAACTTTATGTATTTGAAGGTTGGCTCCACGATCAAAAGCGGCACCGGTCACCCTCGTTTCGACATTGACACCAGTCTCTCACGAGCCTTCTGGTACGCCGAAAGCGCTAGCCTGCGTACCGCTGCTGGCTTCTGCAACCCACGCTGATAGCGTAGATCGGATGACTCATGTCGCTTAACGCCTTTCGGTCCTCGCGGCGCTGGATGCTACTGGGTGCCGCGTTGTCTGTAGCATTGGCGACTCTGGTGGGGTGCGCGGGTTCGGGCAAGAGCGCGCCGAGCGCACCCCAGCCCAAGAACCCGCGGGACGTCACCGCGTGGTCACCCTCGGTTACCCCCACGAGCGGCCCCATCACTGAGCAACAGCAGAGTCAATCGCGGCTTGAGCAAGTGGCTCAAATTCTGCGGATTCACAACTTGCCGGAGCCTGCCTCCGAAGCTGAACTCCCACCGCTTGTACGGAGAGTTTCCCTCGAGGATTCTGGCCCACTTGCCGCACAGTGCCTCACTGAGCATGGCTTCCCCAGCACCTCGACGGGTGGCATCGTCGTCACAGAGGACCTAGCTGACGAGCAAAATAAGGCCTGGGCAAAAGTTCGATCTGATTGCACCGCCCAATACCCCGTAGACGCGAAGTATACTCAGCAATGGGGAGCAGACCAGTGGAAAGTCGACTACGAATACCTGGTCGATTATTACGTCCCTTGCGTCGAGTCCTTCGGCGTCTCCATCGACAAAGACACTATTCCCGAGGAACGCGCATTCATCGAAGCGGGCCTTTCGGGAGGCGATGTCTGGCACCCGGTGTTCGACTGGGCAAAGAAACCCGAGTATCGTGCTCTCAAGGATGAGAACACACCCGAGGGCGCGGAGCTGGCGGAGGCATGCCGGCAGTCCCCGCCGAGCAACAAGCTCTGGGGCTAGTGCAAACGCCGAGCTAGTCCCCGCCACCGAACATCTCGTCGATAACGCTTCGAGCCTGCGTCGGTTCGTCAGTAATCAATCCGTCAACGCCCAAGTCGAGAAGCTTGCGCATAACGCGTTCCTCGTTGACGGTCCACACGTGCACCGCAAGTCCACGCGAGTGTGCAAGCGCAACGAACGCGCCGTTGATGATGCGTACCGACCTAAACAGCTCGGGCACCTGAATACACTCGACGCCCTGCTCCGGGCCCGGCATCCGATAAAGGGCTGCACGGCGCATCGACGTCGGGCCGTTCGAGGCCAACACGAGCCGAGCGATCGCCGAGGTGCCCATTGACGATCGAACACCCGGCAGTAGGCGCCGAATATAGCGCAACCTCGTCTCCGAAAAGGATGCCAAACTCACGCGGTCGATGGCGCCGTGGCGAGAAATAATCTCCGCCATTGGCCGGGCCACGCCGTTGTGCTTGGCGTCGATGTTGAAAATCATGTCTGGGAACTCTTCGAGCAGTTCATCAAGGCGCACGATCCGATGTCCCGACTCGTCACGCACCTCGCGCAGGTCACGCCACGTCCACCGCGAGATTTTTCCGCGGCCGTCCGTCGTCCTTTCAAGAATCGGATCGTGGAAGATGACGACGACGCCGTCTTTCGTCGCGTGGCAGTCTGTCTCAACGAAACGAAAACCGCGCTCTCGCATGAAGCGGAAGGCGTCAATCGAATTCTCTGGAACTTCGTTGCCACCGCCACGGTGGGCGAGGACAACCGGCTTTTCCCCGATTTTCCACAAACGTTCGCGATTCATCATTGCACCACCGTGAGGACTGGCCCCACAGTAAAAAAGCTAGCAGAGCTCCGAAACGTCGATCGCACCCAAATCGACAAGTGCGACCTCGGGGTCAAGAATATCTTCCTGCTTGACGCCGTAGAGCTCGTGGCCCTTGTGGACCTCAAAGTGCAGGTGCGGACCGGTCGAGTGCCCCTCGGATCCGACCCCCGCAATGAGCTGGCCGGCCCTGACCTTCTCGCCCTTCTTCACGTACACTCCGTCCGCGTACATGTGAACATACCAAGTGGAATACTTTTCTCCGTTAATCTCGTGGCTCACGACGACGACGTTCGACGAGCGCCCTTCAATCCCTTCGCCCGCGTAGATGACCTCACCATCAGCCATGGCGTAGATAGGGGTGCCAATCGGGCCGGCGTAGTCCACACCGAGATGGAAGGAGCTCAGCCCCGTAAACGGATCCGACCGCCAGCCGAAGGGCGAAGTGACGCGGAAGGTGCCCTTCGCCATCGGATGGACGACGAGGTTTTCGTCAGCCGCAAAGGCGGAGACAAGGGAGTTTGCACTGCTACGGACCCCACACTGGGCAGCCTTGCCAGAAAAGACCCGCTCGAAACTACGGTAGCGGGCAGAATCGGCCGCGCCGCTCATCTTCTTCAACGAATCCGGGACGGCAGGTTCAGGAGTCACAATGGAAGTCGCCGCCAGCAACGACACCCCTTGGACGGCGGAGGCGCTATTTGGGCCGGCGAAGATAACACCACTGGCAGTCGTCGAAGCAACCACGAGGCCAAGGGCGGCAGCACCGGCCGTCGGTACGGTCATGCGCGCACGCACACGATCAATCCACGACGACGAAGCACTCTGCCTGCGGGATGCCGACTGCCACGGGGCGGGATCTGGTACGTGCGCCGTTGCCGAGCCGACCGCGGCGAATTCTACGGTTTCACAAGGGAGGCCTTGAGTTGCTTCGGCGCGCAGCTTCGCTTCGCGATCTAAACGCAACTGCCGGCGGGATGGGCGCGTTGCAGTGGGCTCAGACAATCCCGCATCTCCTTGGTGTGACATGAAAAATCAATATGTCGGACAACCCGCCGACTCACTCAAGAATAACGGTTTGATAACGAAACTGCTACCTCTTTCCACACCCCGGGCACGCAGATCGCTATGACGTCAGCCACTGCCTACATTCGCCCTCAGACGGTCGCAGAATTCGGCTATTTCTGCATCGCGTCGCGCACCTCGCCGATGAGCTCCTCAAGGATGTCCTCGAGAAAGAGGACACCCTCCACCCTTCCATCGACGGACACGGCCGCTAGATGCGTGCCGTCCTTCTGCATCGAACGCAGGGCGGTTTCCACCTCGTCGTAAGAGTCCACCAAAGACAACTGACGAATCTTCCAGGGGGCGAGTGGCTCGTGGCGCCGCTCGGGGGCCACGTCGATGACGTCCTTAATATGGATGTATCCCACAAGCTCATCTTTAACCCGGACGGGGTAGCGCGAAAAACCCTGTTGGGCGATCTCGGCCTCCAACTCGTCCGGGGTGATCAGCGGGCTAACCGTCACCAGCTCCTCGGTACGAACCATGAGGTCACCGGCACTATACTCGGAAAACTCCAGTGCAGAGGAAATCAGGCCCACGTCGGCGTCGAGGACGCCTGCCTGCTTGGAGGCCTCCACGATTGATGCGACCTCGTCCACGGTGAACGCGGCCCCCACCTCGTCCTTGGGTTCCATACCAAACACGCGGATGATGTGGTTGGCGAACCAGTTGAGCGAGAAGACCACGGGATGAAAAATCTTCGAGACCACCACAAGCGGGGGCACGAGGATGTAGGCCGCCCGCTCCGGCGTCGTCACAGCGATGTTCTTCGGAACCATCTCGCCAAGTACCACGTGCAGATAGACCACGCCGCCCAGCGCTATCACGATCGCAATCGGGTGGAGCAGCGAACTCGGCACGCCAACAGCGTTGAGCGGGCCCTCGATCCAGTGGGCGATGGCCGGCTCAGAGATGGCACCGAGTGCCACCGAGGCGAGCGTAATGCCCAGCTGACACGTGGCCAGCATGAGAGTCACGTTTTCCAGCGCGTAGATCACCGTCTGCGCCGACTTCTTTCCTGCGTCGGCGAGCGGCTCGACTCGCGAGCGCCGCGCGCCCATGACCGCGAACTCAGCCCCGACGAAGAAGGCGTTGGCCGCCAGCAGCAGGGCCGTCACGAGTAGTGCACTACCGATACTCATTCGTCTTCCACCCCAGAAATACGCACCTGCTCAACGCGCCGGCCGTCCATGGTCGCGACGACGGCGCGCACGCCCGCCTCGCACACCTCGTCGCCCACGTCTGGAATACGTCCGAGGCGGGCCATGATCCAGCCTCCAACGGTCTCCCACGGGCCCTCGTCCGGCACGTCAAGCCCGAGTTCGCGCCTGACCTCGTCAGGGCGCATGAGGCCCGGTATCATCCACTCCCCTCCCGAGACAATTCGCGTACGCACACGACGCCGATCGTGCTCGTCAGCCACGTCCCCCACGATCTCTTCGACGGCGTCTTCAAGGGTGACGATCCCCGACGTCCCACCATATTCGTCGACGACGACCGCCATCTGAAGCCCCTCGGCACGCAGCTGCACGAGCAGCGGGGCGAGCTCGATAGTTTCCGGAACCCGGGTCGGTTCCACAAGCAGTGAGGAAGACGTCACGCGGACCTGGCTACGCGCCTGGAAAGGGATCGCCACTGCGCGGCGCAAGTGCACAAAGCCACGAATATCGTCAAGGTCGTCGCCAACGACGGGGAAACGAGAGTGACCGGTCTCCCGGGCAAGGGTGATGACGTCGGCGGCGGTGTCCTCCTCGTGAAGGGTTTTAACTCGGCCGCGATCAGTCATGACGTCCACGGCGGTCAGTGCGCCCATGTCGATCGAGCGGGTCAACAGCCGGGCCGTGGACACGTCCAACGTACCCTCCTCCGCCGAGTGACGAACCAGGGCCGACAGCTCGGTGGCAGAACGCGCCCCGGACAGCTCCTCGGCCGGCTCGATCCCCATCTTTCGCAGTAGCCAGTTGGCCGTGCCGTTCAACGCCACAATGATTGGCTTGAACAACGTGGTAAAGGCCCGCAGCGGCCAGGACACGAATGCCGCCGTATTCAGCGGCTCGGCCAACGCCATGTTCTTCGGAATCAATTCGCCGAACAGCATCGAAGAAAGATTGATCAGAACAAACGCGATCGTGGCAGCCGTACCCACCGCGGC